>NZ_JARKPQ010000264.1 GCF_029975155.1 Propionicimonas sp.
GGTCGAATGTGGCATCAACAAGCTCAAACACCAACGAGCCTTCGCCACCCGCTACGACAAACTCGCTGTCCGCTACACCGCCACCCTCCACATCGGAGTAATCAACGACTGGCTCAAACGACTTACGTAACACGACCTAGCCGCGTCCCCACTGGCGTCATGGATCGAAACGACGTTCGGCCTAGCCACCGAGGAGACGACGGGCCAGCTGATCCGACAGGTTCCCCGTCGGCTGCGCGAGCACGCTGCGCCGGCCCTGTCGGGGGTGACGGGGGTTCCGGTGCAGGACTGCCACGATGCGATCCGGAGGGCGCTCCTGAAGGGCTCCCGGGTGCGGCACCCTGAGACCGGCCGCCCCTTGTTCGCGTTCCGGCTGCACCAGTTCCTGTCCAAGGGCGACACGCTGCATGTGTCGTTGGAGCCGGAGCAGGACCGGTTCATCACCTCGAAGTACCAGGTGGCTGTCCCGTCGGCCCCCGAGAAGTTGCTGTTTCCGCTGGCGTTCTGCCGGGAGTGCGGGCAGGAGTACGCGGTGGTCAAGGCGGTCACCCGGCAGGGCGAGACGACCTACGCCCCGCGCGCATCCCGCGACATCACCGCGGGCGACGCGGTCGAAGTGGCCCGGGATCTGGGTGTTGTTGAGCAGACCCTGGGTAACTGGGTGAAAGCGTGGCGTGATGACAATCCGGTACCCGAGCCAAAGCTGTCACCGACCGAACGGGCGCACATGAACGAGTTGGAGGCCGAGGTCCGCCGGTTACGGATGGAGAACGAGTTCTTGAAAAAAGCGGCGGCCTTCTTCGCCCGGACGCACCCGTAACCCTGAAATGTGCGTTGATCGAAGCGGAGAAGGCCCACTACCCGATCGTGTGGATGTGCCGACTGCTGCAGGTGGCCCGGTCCACCTATTACGCGTGGACGCGGCGGGTCGAGACCCCCACCGCGACCCGGCGACGCGAGCTCGCTGAGCAGGTGCACCTAGTGTTCACCGACCATCAGGGCCGGTATGGCTGCCGGCGGATCGCGGCAGAGTTGAACCGTTGCGGGATCGAGGTCAGCGTGGGGCTGGTCGCCGATCTGATGCGGTCCATGGGGCTACGTGCAACCCAACCGCGGTCCTACAAGCGCACCACGATGCCTGGTGAGCACCCGGTGGCAGCCCCCGACCTGATCGACGGGGATTTCGCCCCGGCCACCTCGGCGCCGGGGCAGCGGCTGGTCGGTGACATCAATTACCTGCGTACCGGTCAAGGTTGGGTGTATCTGGCGACCGTGATCGACCTGGCGACCCGAATGGTGATCGGATGGCAACTCGCCGACCACATGCGTACCAGCCTGGTCACCGACGCCCTACAGATGGCCCTCGACACCGGTCATGTCACTGACCAGGCGGTGTTCCATTCCGACCGCGGCACCCAGTACACCTCGGTCGAGTTCGCCCGATTCTGTGACCGCCACCGACTCCGGCCCAGCCGGGGCCGGACCGGGGTCTGCTGGGACAACGCGGTGGCCGAAACGTTCTTCGCGACGTTGAAGAACGAGCTGTATCACCGCCAGCCATGGCCCACCAAAGCTCTGGCCCGGTACCGAGTCGCCGAATACATCGAGATCTACTACAACCGACGCCGGCTCCATTCCAGCCTCGGCTACCGCACCCCCTACGAAGCACTCACCGACCACCAAACAGCAGCCCTCGCTGCATGACCCGAACCGGAGAACCTGTCCAAAATCCTTGACACAGCCCAGGGCGACGTGTCCGGGACACGCTGGACGCGTCCCGGCAGCGACGCGTCGGACGTGGTGCTGTACACGGTGGCAGGCGGCGGGCACACCTGGCCGGGCGGGCGTCCGCTGCCCGAGTTTATCACCGGGCCCACGTCGGACGACATCGACGCCACCCGGGTGATGTGGGAGTTCTTCCTGGAGCATCCGTTGGCCTGACACTCAGCCGGCAACGATCGAGGGGCACGACATGGTCTGCTCGAGCATCGTCAGGATGCTGGC
>NZ_JARKPQ010000255.1 GCF_029975155.1 Propionicimonas sp.
GGTCATCGAGAGCGCGCTGAAGCGGCTTCGCGGCAAGTTCTCATACACAAATATCGCGTTCGCGCTGGCTCCGGCCGAGTTCACGATGGCGAGCCTGCGTGGCATCTACGAGGCAGCCCTCGGTCACGAGGTGGACGTCACCAACCTCCTGCGGGTGCTCCAGCGCCGCGGGCAGATCGAACGGGTCGGCACGCTCGCCGGGTCTGGGGCCCGCGGCGGGCGCCCGCCGAGCACCTGGAAGTTCACCTCGAACGAGTTCCAGGTCACCGATCCGTTTGCCGCGCTCGGCCCTGGTCGCAGAACTCCGGTTTAGCTCCGACCATTGCCGCAAACGTCGAGTGCCGCGGAATCGCAACTGCCGCCTCAGACGCGAGGATCTAGCCGGGAGATGCAGCAGCGACTCCGGAGACACCACGGCCTGTCTCAGAGGCGGGAGTTCTGTTCCGGATCAGCCGGGTCGGACTCACCGGGCTCTGAGATGCTGTCGGCGTTGCTGCTCAGTGCCTGTTGGACGGCCTCGTGGACTCGTGCGTCCTCGTGTTCCTGACGACGCACGGCTGATTGTCGACGAAGACGAATGCCCAGCCACACGAGCGCTCCGAGCACCGCGAGAAGAAGCAGCAGCAGCCACGGAACGGCCAGCGTGCTGGCGCTTGCGTAGACCGGGTCGAACTGCGACGTGGTGCCGGCAGCGTCGAGTGCCAACGGAACGACGGTGGCGGTACCGGTCAGCCACACCAGAGGAGCAACGTGGACGACCGTGCTGACGTCCCAGGTCTCCCCGGGCAACAGCTGCGGGAGATCGTCCTCGGCCTTCACCTCGGAGGGAAAGATACCGAAGGGGCCGGTGACGTCGGTGCCGTGGAGGGCCGCAATGACGGTGTTCCCGGTGTTGCGAATGGTGTAGCTGAGCGTGGCGTCGCCGCCGGCGAAGGGATTCATGCTGCCCGACCAGTCCAGCCGCGTGTTCTCGACGGCAATGCTGGGAGCAAGGTCTCCGCTCACGCGCAACGCGATCTTGATGCCGAGACGCCTGTCGGTGTTGACCTGGCTGGCGTCCGAAGACGACGTGAGCGAGGTGAGAATCCCACCCACATAGTCGCCCGGGGTAGCGTTCTCCGGCACGCTCACGGTGAATGGGTACTCCACCGAGGTGCCCGGATCGATACTCAGACGATCGCCTTCGCCGTGCACCCAGCCGCCGACACCCGTCGGTGTCGCGACGGCCTCCTGGAGATCGAGCTGGCCGTCGTCGTTGGTGAAGCCATCGGCGGCGTAGATCCCGAGTTCGAGCGATTCGCTGCCCCGATTGGTGATGACGATGGAATCGCTCAGTTCGGTTCCCGGGTTGATGCTGTAGCTGTAACTGCTGCGCTGCGCCCCGAAGCCGTTGTCGCCGGTGCGCACCGTCCACGTCACTTCGCCATCGGCAAATGCCTGGGTGGGCATGACCAGCCCAGTGCCCACGATGGCAGCCAGGATGGCCACGAGGGCCGCGAAGATCGCGTGGGCAGGGGCCTGATGGGTCTCGAGGCGGGGATGGATGCGAACAAGATGACGGGTATGAGCGCTCATGGAAGGTCCTCAGCGTGTTGCGATAGTGGTTGTCGGTGCCAAGTAGTGATTGCTGGTGCGGACGGCGGCTGGTTCCCGGATTCGGAGCCGGTCTACCTGCCCGAACGGGACAAGGACGGCCGGCGGATATGCGCGCCGACCGCCCTTGTCTGCCGGTCCTGTCAGGTGATGATCAGATCAGCAGCGAAGCGAGCTCTGTTCACTGCGCCAACGAGGTGATCGTCAGGGTGGTGCGGTAGCTGCCGGACGAGACCGTGCCCGGAATCTTCAGATTCAGGTCGGCACCCAGAACTGCCTGGCCGATGTCGTGACCCTGAGCGGCCGCTCCGAGAACGCGGGAGGACGAAAGCCCCGAGCCGCTGTCATAGCCGGAGGCGACGGCGTTACCGGCGGTTGCCCCGGCACCGGCTTCCTGCACATTGGGAGCCCAGCCGAGGTACTTTCCGCTGAAGCTCTTGTCACCGTCAGTGAAATCGCCCACCTTGCTGGAAAGCGACCACGGCGACTTCGGGCGCCGGGTGTCGGTGACGGTGATCGGGTTGATCTGGCCGCTGGCCAGGTAGTACTCGGCGTTGTGGTCCTCAGCGGTCCCCAGGTCGACCAGGCGG
>NZ_JARKPQ010000277.1 GCF_029975155.1 Propionicimonas sp.
GATCAGGGGAGCCGTGCTCGAAGCGGTCGGACGGCCCGAGCCGTACACCATGAGCCGGCCGATCACCGTCGCCGAACTGGAACTCGACCCGCCCGGCCCGACCGAGGCGCTGGTCCGGATCGAGGCCGCCGGCATCTGCCATTCCGACCTGTCCGTCGTCAACGGCGCCCGGCCGCGGCCCGTGCCCATGCTCCTCGGCCACGAGTCGGCGGGAACCGTGGTCGAGGTCGGCTCCGAGGTCGACCTCGTTCCGGGCCAGCGGGTCGTGATGGCGTTCCTGCCCCGCTGCGGAGAATGCGCGGGGTGCCGCACCGACGGTCGGCTGCCCTGCACCCCCGGCTCGCAGGCCAACGCGGCCGGCACCCTGCTGTCGGGCGCGATCCGGCTGCACCGGGACGGCTCGCCGGTCCTGCACCACCTGGGCGTCTCGGGGTTCGCGACGCACGCAGTGGTCGACCACCGCTCGCTCGTCGCGGTGCCCTCCGAGGTGCCCGCGCACATCGCCGCCGTGCTCGGCTGCGCGGTCCTCACCGGTGGGGGCGCCGTGATGAACGCCGGTGACCCGGCGCCCGGGGAGGACGTGGCGGTCGTCGGCCTGGGCGGGGTCGGCATGGCCGCCGTGATCACGGCTCTCGCGCTCGGTCGCGGCCGGGTGCTCGGGGTCGACGCACTCCCGGACAAGCTCGCGCGCGCGAAGGAACTCGGCGTGGACGCGGTCTACACCCCTGACGAGGCGATCGCCGCCGGGATCAGGGTGCCCGTGGTCGTCGAGGCCGCGGGTCATCCCCGGGCGCTGGAGACGGCCTTCGCGATCACCGCGCCGGGCGGGCGCACCGTCACCGTCGGGCTGCCGCATCCCGACGCGCGGTCCTCGATCTCGCCGGCGGTGATGACCGCCGAGGCGCGCACGATCATCGGCAGCTACCTGGGTTCGGCCGTCCCGGCTCGCGACATCCCGGCCTATGCCCGGATGTGGCTCGACGGCAGGCTGCCGGTCGAGGCGCTGATCTCCAGCCACATCACGATCGACCAGATCAACGAGGGCATGGACGCGCTGGCGCAGGGTCGCGCCATGCGCCAGATCATCGACTTCGTCTAACTCTCACGTAATAGACATCACGTCCTCTACGCGGTAGTATTGGATCAGCAACAACAAGCAGAGAGTGATCGGACCGGCCTTTCGGGGAAAGGCAACCGGCCACCGTTGCACCGGATTTCAGCGTCAACTCCCTCTGGCCCTGCGTTCGCAGCCATCGGCGGATTCGCGAACAGTATGACCGACTGGCGGGAAAGTTGACCCGGATCGACCCGCTCGCTCTCTCGTAAGGAGTGGTTCACCATGGCATTGAAGACAGGCGACGAGTACGTCGAGAGCCTCCGGCAGCTCGACCTGAAGGTCTTCCTCTTCGGGGAGCGGATCGAGAACCCGGT
>NZ_JARKPQ010000291.1 GCF_029975155.1 Propionicimonas sp.
GGCCCGGCGATGGTCGAGGCCAGGGGTGTCCTCGAGGCCGCGCTGTCCTGATCCGCGGCTGGCCGGCCGCGGGCCGATCGGCGACGAAGTGAATTCGTGCACCGTGTTGGGTGGACGAAGTCACACTCAGACCCGCCCGCCTGGCCGCCGCCGCGGCAGGCGGTGGACCACGGACGGTCCGTCCGTCGGCGGTTCCGGCCGGCTCAGGTGGTCAGTCACGATGCTGGCCACCGTCTGGCCGTCGAGGTCGCCGTACCAGACGTCGTCGGGCTGGACGCTCAGCAGCGGCGCGTGGCTGCACGGGAACTGGCAGCCGGTGACGGTCACCAGCACGTCGTCGTCGCCGAGGCCGGCGGACTCGAGGCCGGCATACAGGTCGGCGACCACGACGTCCGCGCCACGGGCGAGACAGCGGACGCCCTGGCAGACGAACACCTGGTGCCGGTGGGCGGGCACGTCCTCCCAGGCGGCGCTGGTCAGGCCCGCCTCTCGTCCCGTCACCGCCCTGGCCGGAGCGGCGAGCAGGGCCGCCAGCCGGTTGGCGTCCGGCTCGGTCAGCGCTTCCGGCGCCAGCAACAGCTCCGGCCCGCCGTGTTCGCGCAGCCAGTGGGCGGCGACGCGGCGCACCCAGGACCGCCCCGACGCGGCCTGGGCGCCCGTGGTGACGAGGTGGATCCGTTCAGTGCCCAGATCGGCGAGCCGGCTGAGCTCTCGGGTCAGTGGAGGTTCGGCGAGCGAGAGGAAAGCCAGGCTGGTCGACGGACGCGACCGGGCGAGCGCCGCGAACCCGGAGCGGACCTCGGGCGGGAGCGGCGCCGGTGCCACTAGCACCACGGCGGTCACCATCGAACGTGCTCCGCCGAGACGCCCGACCACACCAGGTGCGGACGGGGCTGGTGCGGGTGCGGCACCAGGTCCGCCTCGATGCGGTAGACCCGGTCGAGCAGGCCGCTGGTGATCACCTCGGCCGGAGTGCCGAAGGCGATGCTGCGGCCACGGTCGAGCACCAGCACCTGGTCGCAGTAGGCGACGGCGAGCTCGAGGTCGTGCAGGGCGGCGATCGTGGTCAGGCCGAGCTCGCGGACGCGTTGCAGGAAGTCGAGTTGGTGACCGAGATCCAGGTGGTTGGTCGGCTCGTCAAGGAGCAGGAGCTCTGGCTCCTGGGCCAGCGCCCGGGCGAGGTGGACCCGCTGCCGCTCGCCGCCGGAGAGGGTGGCCCAGCTGCGTTCGAGCAGGTCCTCGACATTGGCCAGCCTGGCCGCGCGGGCCATCGCGCCGGCTCCCTCGCCGCCGCGGGAGGGCCAGCGGCCCCGGTGCGGGATCCGGCCGAGCTCGATCACCTGGGCGACGGTGAGGTCGAGACCGGTGGTGGCGTGCTGCTCGACCAGCGCCATCCGGCGCGCCCGGTCGCGTCCGCTGAGCGCGGCAAGGCTGAGCCCGTCCACCTCGATCCGGCCGCCGCTCGGGCGCGCGATGCCGGCGATCAGGCGCAGCAGGGTGGTCTTGCCCGAGCCGTTGGGCCCGATCAGCCCGACGACGCTGCCCGCGCCGATGTCGGCGGTGACCTCGTGCAGGATCCGAACCGGGCCGACGGCGAAGGCCACCCGGTCGAGGTCGACCCTCACAGCTCCCCCCGCGCCCGGCGCAGCAGCCACACGAAGAACGGTGCGCCGATCGCCGCGGTGATCACTCCGACCGGGATCTCCTGGCCTGCGACGACCGAGCGGGCGGCGGTGTCGGACCACACCATCAGGATGGCGCCCATCAGCAGGCTCATCGGGAGCAGCCGGAGGTGGCCCGGCCCAGCGAGGAGCCGCACGATGTGGGGCACGACCAGTCCGACGAAGCCGATCGCGCCCACGACGGCCACCAGGCAGGCGGTGAGCAGCGCCGTGCCGACCATCAGGATCCAGCGCACGGTGCTCACCGACACTCCCAGCGAGGTGGCCGACGCCTCGCCGAAGGCGAGGGCATCGAGATCGCGGCTGAAGGCGAGGTTCAGCACCAGCCCGAGCAGGGTCACGACGATCAGGAAGATCGCCGAGTCCCAACGCAGGCCGGCGAAGGAGCCGAGCGTCCAGGCCAGCACCCGCCGCGCCGCGTCGTACTCGCCGCTCACCATCACGATGAACGAGGTGTACGCCGAGCAGAGATAGCCCACGGCGACTCCGGCGAGCACCACGCGGGCGGGCGGCAGGGTTCCGCTGCGTCCGGTGGCGAACAGCAGCACGACCACGAGCGCGGCCAGGGCGCCGAGGAAGGCACCGGCGGCCAGCGCGAACGTGCCGCCGAGCGTCCCCACCCCGACGCCGATCACGATCACCGAGACCGCACCGACGCTCGCCCCACTGGAGATGCCGAGCAGGTACGGGTCGGCGAGATCGTTGCGCGTCAGCGACTGCAGCACCGCGCCGACGGTGGCGAGCCCGGCGCCGGTGGCCGCCGCCCCCAGCACCCGCGGGTAGCGCAGTTCCCAGACGATCTGGTCCTGCATGGCCGTGACCGGGAAGTCGCCCAGCCGCATGCGCCGGGCGACCACCTGCACCACCGCCTCGACCGGGATGTGGACCGAGCCGATGCCCAGCGCGATCGCCATGGTGACGACCAGCGCCACGCCGAGCAGGAGGAGGAGCACGCCGGCACGGCCGTTCTGCGGCGTCCGGCGGTGCCCGTCCCGGGTCGAGGCAGGCTGCGCCGTCGCCGGCGCAGCGGTCACGACAGGCCCAGCTTGGCGATCTGCTCGGCCAGCGAGGTCGCTCCGTCCACCAACCGCACGCCAGGGGTGCTCTCCGAGAACGGCACGGTCACGAACCGGCCCTCCTTCACGGCGGCGAGCTTGCTCAGCACCGGGTCGGACTCCATCAGCTTGCGCTTCTCCGCGGCCGTCGACCACGAGGCGTCGGCGAGGACGATGATCTCCGGATCCGCCTTGACCACCTGCTCCCAGCTGACGTCGGCCCAGTTGCCGGGAAGGTCGGCGAAGACGTTGGTCGCGCCGACCGCGGAGACGACCAGCTGCGGACCGCCCTCGCCTGCGCCGGCAAACGCGGTCTTGTCGCCGGAGTCGTACCAGAAGACGGAGTGGCCGGCGCCCACCTTTTCCGCGCCGAGCTTGTCCAGCGTGGCCTGCTGGTCGGCCCGGATCTCCTTCGCCTTCTCCGGGACGCCGAACACCGCGGCAACGGTGTCGATCTCCTGCCAGACCGACTCGAAGGACGCCCCGGCGCGCGTGGTCTTGTCCTCGCAGCCGAAGGGCGAGAGATAGGTGGCGATCCCCGTCTTGGCGAGCTCGGCCCGCGTGCCCGCGACCTTGTCGCTGAACGCGCTGGCGTAGGAGGCATAGAGGAAGTCGGGCTGGGCCGCGAGCAGGGTCTCCTTGTCCGGGTACTCCTTCGACAGCACCGGCACGGACTCGTAGGCGTCCTTCCACTTGTCGGGGACGGCGTCGTCGAGGTAGGCGGTGCCGGCGAGCTGGCCCTGCACCCCCAGCGCGAGGACGACCTCGGTCGCGCCCTGATTGAGCGTGACCGCCCGGCTCGGCGCCTTGGCGATCTCGGCGGAGAAGCCGCAACTCGTCGCGGTGACGGGGAACTGGGCCGCGGAGTTCGCCGCCGGGCTCGTGCCGGGCTGCGTCGTGGACGACGTGGGTGCGCCTGCGCACCCGGTGATCAGCACCGCCGCGGCGGCGGTGAGGACGGACGATAATTTGCGGGCGCGTTGAGGACGCATCACGTGACTCCAAATCCCTCGTGGACAACAACCTCGTCCCGGTCGGTCTCCTGACTCACGCGTCAACACGGCGGAATCGGCCTTCCCGGACTCGCGTCCAGTGGCCCCGATGCGGACATCGGATGATCTCGTCGCTCTGCGCTCACAGTGGCGAGGGCCGCTCCAGATTCACACTGGATTCCCGTTCACCGGAACGCTCGGCACTTTACGCCGTTCAGGCGGACGCCGGCCTCCGTGTCCAGCAACGGCCAGGCCGACCTCCCGGCAGGCTCAATCGGCGGCGATGCCCAGCCACGCGAGCGCTTCGGCCGCGGTCGCGACCACCGCGACCCCGGTCGGCTCCGGCGGCCGGCGCACGATCACGACCGGTACTCCGAGTGAGGCCGCGGCGTCCAGCTTGGCGTCGGTGGGACCGCCGGAGTCCTTGGTGACCAGG
>NZ_JARKPQ010000295.1 GCF_029975155.1 Propionicimonas sp.
TGGGATGCGTCGCGGTGTGCCGTGCCCATTCGGACGCCGGCCGCGATCAACGCCAGCACCATGATCCCGAATGCCCCGTACATCACCCAGCCGAGCACGGTCTCGATGCCGTCGGCGCCGGGAGCGTGGTCACCGGCTGCGCGGACCGTCGATCCGCTGCCGTCGATCAGGATCGGTGTTCGGATACGCACCCACGAGGTCGCCAGGGTGCCCATCAGATCGCCGAGGGTTTCGGTGACCGCGATCGCCAGCCGGTCGATCGCGTTGGTGGCCAACGACGCGGCGCTTTCCTCGACGCGGCAGCCGATGTCGAACAAGGAGCACGACATCGTCAGATCCCCGACCACAACACGAAGCCGACGAGCGAGGGCGGCCACGAATAGGTGACGGCCATCTCCTGGGCCTCGCCCTCACCGCGCACACCGATACGCCAGTCGCCCTCATGCCACACGAGCTCGATCGTCGCTACCCCGTAGCCGCCGTTCTGGGCTTGCATTCCCAAGTTGACCGCCGTGGCCGTGCCGTCGTAGCTGACCATCTGGAACCCGCGGATCTGGGCGCCGCCAGTCGTGGCCGAGCTCGGCTCCGGGGTCGACAGCAGCCGGTCCCGCAGTGCCCCCGGCATCAACCCGTCGTCCGCAAGACGACTTGCTAGGGCAGGGTCTGAGCCCATCGCCGCGAGATTGGCTGCCGCTGTGAGTGCCCCGATCGGGGTGCGGGCGTAGCAGTGGCGGTAGCCGTCGGGATCGATGGTCGCGGGGCCGGCCTCGGGCACCGTCGGGGCGACCACCTTCCCGACCAGCGACCAGGTGGCCTCCGGTGCCACCGTCACGGTGCCGGCCATCTCCACAGGCCCCGCAGGGCACTGTCCCTGGTCGTCCTGGGTCGAGGTGGCCTGTGGTGTCTGGGGTGTGGCGGGGGCCGGGAGTGACGCGATCCGCCAGGACACCACGATGGCGGCGGCGATGATGGCGACCGCTAGTGCGGCTGCCATCCAGGTCCAGGTCGCTGGTCGTCGGGGCGGGGGCGTCGTGTCGGGGTGCTGGTTCATGACGGTCACGCCCCGGCGATGAACGAGACGAGGCTGAACGCGGCGGAGGCGATGATGACGCCCACGAGGACGCCGCCGATGCTGTTGACGTGCTCCGAGCCGTCGCCGTGGCGGTTGCTGGCGATGCCCATGCGGACACCGGCGAAGATCAGCGACACGACGAGCACGCCGAGGCCGATCCACTTGCCCCATCCGAGGATGGTGGTGAAAACGTCGAAGCCAGGAGGCATTGAGCCAGTACCGGGGTCGGGAACCATGATCTTTCTCCTTCTTATCGGGATGGTGTGTTGTCGGGCGAGATGGTCTTGGTGAGTGTTTGGAGGTCGCTGACCAGCGATCGGACGGCGGTCGGGCTGGCGGCGGAGGCGGGTTCTCCGCATCGCCACAGGTCGATCCAGGGCAGTCTCCAGGCGCGTGGTGCGCCGCCGGTCACGACCTCGGCGAGTTCGCGCAGCGGGCGGGGGAGTTTGCCTGGCGCGTCAGCGATGAGGACCAGACCGAGCAGATCGACCTGACCGGCAGCGCCGGCAGCCCACTGCTGGAGAGCCGACCGCGCCGATTCCAGACCGGACGCCGACGTGCGGGCCACCAGCAGGCAGGCCCGAGGGGTGCCGAGAAGGGTCTGCGGCCAGCAGTGATCGGCTGCCGCCCACCCGTCGTCCAAGCTCGCGAGCGTGGACTCGCCGCTGCCGCCGTGGGCGCCGACCATCCACAGCGATCGGCCCATCCCGACCCGCCGCAACCTCAACGGTTGCTCCGGCAGGCGCACACCGGGTTGCGGGACGGTGATACCGCGCTCCGAGATGGATTCAGTCTTCTGGTCGAGGGTGGTGGTCATGACTGTGCTCCTTGGATCTGCACACCGTGCTGGTTGAGGAAGACAAGTGGGTCCACATAGCTGCCGGAGGTGAGGACCTCGAAGTGCAGATGACATCCCGTGGAATCACCGGCGGTCCCGACCCGGCCGATCTGCTGGCCCGCTTGGACGACATCGCCAACGCGTACCAAGACCCCCTCGGTGAACATGTGACCGTACGTGGTCACGACGTCCCCGTCGTGGGCGATCTTGATCCAGTTCCCGTAGCCGGACGCGGGACCCCCGAACGTCACCGTCCCGGAGGCGGCCGCCCAGATCGGCGCATCGCACGGCGGGGCGAAATCGGTGCCGTAATGCATCCCGCCGGCCCGCGGGCCGAAACCCGACGAGATCGGCCCGGACGCCGGCGCAGACCATCCGCCGGCGGTGACCTGACCCTGCTGGTTCG
>NZ_JARKPQ010000300.1 GCF_029975155.1 Propionicimonas sp.
GCGCGGCCACCAGCCGGTACCGTCCCGCCTCCACCGGCCAGCCGTCCCGGGCATCCCTGGTGATCCGGTCCGGGATGTAGTTCGTGTCGCGCTGGAACTCCGGTTCCACGTAGCCCTTCGCCATGGGTTCAGCTATACCCGGTCGGGGCGGATCGGGCCAGGGGCCCTTCGTGACGCCGCTCGTACCTCGCGGCTCCTCAGGGGGCGGTCTGTGGGGGTCGCGGCTCCTCAGGGGGCGGTCTGCAGGAGGCACACCGCAGCGCCCGCGCGGACGGCGGCGGCGACGGCGTCGAGGCTGGACGTGCGCAGCGCCCACTGCTGCCAGAACAGGCCCACGTCGACCGGACGCAGCACCGACCCGGGCAGTTCGGCGAGGTCGACGCCGGTCCAGGACCGGCGTTCGAGGTCGGGCAGCATGCCCCAGCCGTAGCCGTGCCGGACCGCCTCCGAGAACTGCGTGCTCGCCGGCACGGTGTGCGCGGGCGGCGCATCCGCCGGCACCCCCGCCTCGACGAGCCGGTCGGTCTGCAGGTGGTCCCGCGCATCGAACACCACGACCGGCGCTCGCGCGAGCGCCTCCGGCGTCACCCCGTCCGCGAACCACCGCCGGACGAACCCCTCCGCGGCCATCGGGCGGTAGCGCATCGCACCGAGTGCTTCGACCGTGCAGCCCTGCACCGCCGTCCGCTGGCTCGTGATCGCCGCCATCGCCGTACCGTCGCGCAGCAGCTCGGTGGTGTGCTCCTGGTCCTCACGCAGGAACGTGAGCCGCACCTCGGCCGCGACCGGAGCGAGCGCCGGCAGCGTCCACGTGGCCAGCGAGTCCGCGTTCACCGCCAGCCGCACCTCCGGCAGGTGCGCCTCCGACCCGGCCAGCGCCAGGTCCGCGTCCCTGGCGAGGGCGGCGAGCTGCCGCGCCAGTCGCAGCACGGGCTGGCCCGCGTCCGTCGCCACCGCCGGACGGCTGCGCCGCAACAGCACCGCGCCCACCGACCGCTCCAGCGACTTCAGCCGCTGGCTGACCGCGGACGGGGTGACGTGCAGCGCGGCCGCCGCCGCCTCCAGCGTGCCGTGGTCG
>NZ_JARKPQ010000314.1 GCF_029975155.1 Propionicimonas sp.
TGCAAATCCGTGTACACCGGTTCAAATCCGGTACCCACCTCGAGTAGGACAACTCCATATGGGCGGTTGGCGCAGTGGTAGCGCGCTTCCTTGACACGGAAGAGGTCACTGGTTCAAACCCAGTATCGCCCACCAATGAATATGGCTCTGACAAGGCCAAGCGGTTCATCGGTCAGAATCGGCAGATGATTAGCCGATGATCAATCTGGGGGTCGTCATCTGGTGACGACCCTTCAGCCGCCGCCAGGGGTATCAATCTGATTGACCCCCTTCATCTCGGGGTCATTACCGAAAACGCTTCCCACCTCCGGGAAGCGTCCGGCCGACCTCCCCGCGCGCGAGGCTGATCTTACCCTCCGTCTGGCGGAGGGTATTCGCGGCAACATCTCCCCGCGCGCGCGAGGCTGACAGAAAGCGAACCCCCGACGGTTTTCCAGGCCGCCGGGGGTTCTGTTGGTGGTGGATGCCCCAAACCCCACGAAAAGAGCATCCTCCACCGGGCTTTCGGATCCACAGGTCGAGGCCCATTGTTATCTCTAGCGATGGTCCGATATCCGAAAGCCGGTCTATGGGGTCAGGTGACGCGTGTCACGGGGACCTCGATGCCGAGTTGCCAGACGTTCGGGGTGCCGGTCACGGTCCAGCGGGTGGCGCCGATGATGATCTTGTCGCCGTTGCTGGGGATGTAGGATCCGGGCGGCAGATACACGGCTCCGCCGGTGGTGACGGTGACCGCGGCCCGCAGGTCAACTGTCGACTTCTCCGGGGCGAGCAGGCAGCCGGGGATCGCCGTGGCGAAGGTGTCCGGTAGCGGATTGCCGTACTTGTCCTTGCCGCCGGACTTCCAGATCTCGGCTGTGACGCGCTGGATCTGGTTCATAGGGCTCGAACCCGGTACCGGTCGAGGATCTGGCGTTCCATGAGTGTGAACCCCTGCCAGCCGGCCACGGTCTCGGTGAATGGGCCGGTGGTGGTGGTCTTCTGCAGCCCGTCCGGGTTGGCCAGCACCCGCGCGATCACCGAGTAGATCACCGACGCGATGTCGGGCGGGCAACTCCAGCCGTCCTCGCAGAACCCTCGGCCACGGGTGTAGCCGTGGACCAGCGCCACGACGTGCGGTAGGACCGCGCCGATACGGCCGATGAGGTCGGCGTCATCTGGCCTGCCCATCCATTCGGCCGCGCCGGTTGCGAACACTCCGTACACGATCAGCCCCGGGTGATCCCGGTGAGGGTGACGATCGCCTCAGGGTTGAGGGGTGCGGCGTCGTAGCGGGCGACCACCCGGATGGCCTGCTGATCGTAGTCGGCGAACCGTTCGGTCAAGATCTTCACCGAGGGCGCCAGGTCACGGGCCACGGCGATCTGCGAGAAGTCGACCAGGGCGGCGCGGCCGGTCACGGTTCCGCCGGTGGTGTCGGGCACGCGGCTGGACACGATGACGGGGCATCCCCACAGCCGGAACACGCCGTCGGCGGTCGGGTCTGCCTGCAGCAGGTACTGCCCGGTGGTGTCCTTGACCTTGCGCAGGGCCACGAAGTCGCCGGAGGTCATCAGCCCCTTCAGGGCGCCCATGTTGACGTTCGCGGACAGGGCCAAACCCCAGGCGGTGAGCAGCGCGTCGAGGGTGAGCGGGCCGCCGACGGCGACGTTCTGGGTGCCGGTGTAGGCGAACAAGCCCTTGGGTGTGGTGACACCGTCACCGAGGGCGGACAGGAACTGAGTGTCGAGCTTGGCGGCAACATCGTTGACCAGCCGGTCCTTGATTGCCTGGTCGAGGCTGACGACGGACTGCCGGGCCAGGTCGTTGCTGTAGCGGACGATGACCTTGATGGACTTCATGGTGCTGGGCAGCATGGTGACTTCGGCGAAGTCGAGGTCTTCCTCGGGGATCTGCTCGTTCTCGGCGACGAAGCCGAGGTCGTCGGCGATCGATGCGCCGTTCTTCGGGATGCGGATCGGGCCGGAGGTGTCGAAGATCTTCGGGCCGGCGGCGAGGAAGACGGACTTCTCCTGCAGCGGCTGGACGAGGATCTTCGACACCTGCTCG
>NZ_JARKPQ010000340.1 GCF_029975155.1 Propionicimonas sp.
CGCTGTCCTTCGAGCAGCTTCAAGGCGTATTCGGCGGCATCGACGAGACTGTCCGGGTTGGCGAGGCCTTTCCCGGCAATGTCGAACGCCGTCCCGTGATCCACCGACGTCCTCAGAATCGGCAGCCCGAGCGTGACGTTCACCCCGCTGATCGCCTGCCATTTGCCCGTCGCCGGATCGACGTCGAAGCCGAGCAGCTTGACCGGGATGTGCCCCTGGTCGTGGAACATGGCCACCACGGCGTCGAACTGGTTGGCGCGCAGCTTGATGAACACGGTGTCGCCCGGCACCGGTCCGGTGACGTCGTAACCCTGGTCCTGGAACTCCTTGATCACCGGGGCGATGATTTCTGCGTCTTCCTTGCCCAGGATGCCGCCTTCGCCGGAGTGCGGGTTGAGCCCGGCCACGCCGAGGCGCGGTTTGTCGAAGCCGAGACACTCCAAGGCTTCGAGGGTGACCGAGAACACCCGCCGCAGCCGCGTGGGGGTCAGCCGCTTGGGGATGTCGGCAATGGCGCAGTGGGTGGTGACGTGCGTCACCCGCATCGGGCCGTGCGCGAGCATCATGACGGCGTCGCGCTGGCCGGTGAGGTGCGCCAGCAGTTCGGTGTGTCCTTCGAAGTGGTGGCCGGCAAGGTGCAGGGCTTCCTTGGAGAGCGGCGCCGTGACGATGGCGTCGGCTTCGCCGGCCTGCACGAGTTCGGCCGCTTTCTTGACGGCGCGGTAGGCCCATTCGCCCCCGACCGCGGAGATCTGGCCGGTGACAATCTCGCCGTCAACCGGGCCGACGTCGATCATCCGCAGCGGCAGGCTGCCCTGCGTCACCCCGACTTGCCCGCAGGCCTGGGTCAGCGCGGCGGCACTTCCCACCACCAGCAGTTCCATCCGCCCCGCCGTCACTTCGTCCTGCAGCTTGATCGCCGATTTGACGATGATCTCCGGACCAATCCCTCCGGGGTCACCCATCGTCACCGCCAGCCGTATCGCTTTACTCATCGCTATCCCTTTCTCTCTCCACTTCCGCTCAGCCGCTCGACCATCCGCACCAGATCCTCCCGAACTCCAAACGCTCCCGATCGGGAATGACAGGG
>NZ_JARKPQ010000347.1 GCF_029975155.1 Propionicimonas sp.
AAGGGCGTGCCGGACAAGGTGGAGAAGGCGCCGTCCGAGGCGAGCGCCTACGGTGAGTACTTCGGCTGGGCCGTGGGCGTGCTGGCCACCTCGGCCACCAGGGACACGCTCGCGATCGGGGCTCCCGGTGAGACCAATGGCGAGTGCCTGACCCAGGGCTACGTGATCCTCAGCGACGGCAAGAAGCTGAGCTCGTCGACGAAGTGGACGCACCTGGCGCCGCCGACCACGGGCTGCAGCATCTACGACGAGGACGTCTTCGACGGCTGGGGCGCCGGCTTCGGCGTCGGCTCGCCGACCCTGGCCGAGCTGCCCTGACCAGCGGTTCAGACGGCCCTGAGGACACCGGCCGGATCGCGTCGCGCCGCGTGGACGGCCGGGATGATCGACGCGGCCACGCCGGCCCCGAGGCCCACGGTCACGCCGAGCGACTCCGCCGCCGTGGCCCCGACCACGACCACCTGGCCGTCCCACGAGTTGTCCAGCAGATCGAGCCGCCCCGACGCAGCTGTCAGGCCATGAGCGGTGAGGAAGCGGGAGTCGGTCACCATCAGATGCCCCTGGAAAGAGTCCGCCTGGCCTGCCGGCCGTCCGCGTCGTTCGAGCGCAGCCGGGTGACCGTGTTGCTCACCGCGGTGAATGTTCGCACCGGGACGGCCAGAGACACCCCCTCGAGGGCGCTCAGTCGATCTCCGGTCGACCGGTCCGCGGTCCAGGTGCGCTGGATCCCGCCGGTGTCGACCACCCTCAGCTCCGTGCTGGCAGCATCGGTCAGTCGGTTCACGATCCGGCCCGTGGTCGCCTGGGTGACGCCGATGGCTGCGACCAGCGCGGCCACCTCCAGGAGGTAGGCGAGTAGGACCAGCACCGACAGCACCGGACGAGTCAGCGGAGCGGCCAGTGCATCCACGACCTCCTGCGCCAACCGCGTGGCCCGACGACCTGCCGGACGACCACTGCTCATCGCGCTCACGACTGGCCCCTGGGACGATCTCGATGACCCGACCTGCGGCCCGGGCCACCAGCGGGTCATGGGTGACGACGACCACCGTCGTGCCGGAGCCGTTGATCTCGGCGAGCAGTTGGGTCAGGTTCTCGGTCGACGCCGCATCCAGCGCGCCCGTGGGTTCGTCGGCCAGGCGGGCCGTCCGGCGTGGTGCTGCCCAGTCTGGAGCGTCCAGCTATGGCAGGTACTGCTCGTCGGCCCGAGTCACCTCGCCGTTCACCACGACCAGGTTCATCGGGAGTTCATCGGGATTCGCGTAGAGCCAGTCCGGACGGTCGGGGCTGCAGTACAGAGCGGCAAGTTCCGTCGCCGTTCGAACGTGCGGGAACGGGCTGGATCCTTCGCTGGCGAGCAGTGTGATCGACAGCGTGGCCGAGACCGGCACGCGGACGATCGTTGTCTCCGGATTGCGAATGTAGAACGGGTCCGGCAGATCCTCTTCCGGGCCGATCTCGCCATCCTCACGGGCTGCCCTCACCGCCGCCTCATCGGAGAACATCTCGGCCGGATCGAGATACAGGGCCGTTCCATCGAAGTGATGCACGAACCCGAACCTCTTCCCGTCCGGCAACCGGCCCTCGCCCACCGTGATCGTGCCTGGCACCACGGCCGGACACGAGGGAGTGGAGGTTCCGCCCCCGCCGTCCGACGTCTGCGACGCGGACGTTCCCGGTGAGGGCGTGACTGACCGTGCGGCCGGGCTTATGGTCGGCGAGGAGCAACCCCACAGCACTACCAGCAACAGCCATCCCGAAAGCAGCGGGAGTGCGCGTGACCCGGAACGTCGAGCGGCCATGAGTGAGCTCCTTACGGACAGGGGTCCTTCGGCGTGCAGCCGAGACAGACGTTGTTGTAGCGGCGAGGGACGAAGCCGTCAACGTAGTCCGCCTCTTGGAACTGGTAAACAACACGGTCTTTGTTGTCTTTGGTCGTCGCTTCGGAGACATAGTAGCCACCCGAAGCCTTCGACCGGTAAAGCATCACATGACCGCTCTTGTTGAAGATGTCGTAGGGCAGAAGCCAGCTCTCCGGGATCACCGGGGCTATGCCGGGGAGGGTTGAGGTTCCTTTCTTGGATGAGACCCCCCACACTCTCGACACGAAACCGGAGCAATCCACGCCGTAGGCGCAACTCAGTGTATCTCCCGAACTGACATCTCCCGCCCGCCCGGTCTTCGGCGACATATGAGAGTTAAACGAACTCACCGAGTCGAACCCACCCCACTTGTATGGGACGCTCGAATAGGTCTTGGCGGATCCAAGATAGTGCGGCTTCTTCCGACCCGAACAGGAGCCAGTGATGTTGGTCTCGCTCAGGGACTTGCTGTTGCTGCGATATGCAGAATCACGACTTGCCATCGTCGACCTCGACACGCAGGACGCTGCAGCTGCGACCCCGTCTTGCTCCGAACTCACGGCAGCTGCACTAGCTACGGTCGCTACGACACGATCGGCAGGCGGAAGCTCCGGCAGCACCTCGGTCAGGCGCCCAGGTGCGACCAGTCCCAGTTGGACTACCGATACGACCTTCGAGTCCGCCACAAGGACAAGAATGCGGCCATCGGACGCGACTGCCGTTCCGGAGGCGCCAATCGCTGTGCCCTTGGGAACCCGGGTGACACCGACTGCAGCTCCCTGCGCGTCGAACACTCGCATCGTCGAGTCCACGAGAAGCTTGCCGGTGGTGGCGTCCTGCAAAGTCTCGGTGACCTTCACGAAGAGCTGATCCGAAGTCGCCCCGGCGAGTTGCGCCGTGATTTCGCGATTGCTCGAGCCGATAGAGATCATGCGGTCATTAATGCGGATCTGCACGGGCCTCTGCCAATCGGGCTGAGCCTCCAGACGGACGGAACCGAGCGGGAGAGCGGTCTCCGTTGTCCTTTCCGCAGTCATCTTCTGCGTGAGATTCGTCGCTGTGGAGATCCGGCCGACCCTAACGTTAGCAGTTCCGCCTTCCAGTCGCGCATAGATCGTACCGTCTGATTCGACTCCGACCCCAGAAAGGCCCCGGTCAAGGCCGGCGGATTCCGGCAACTCAATCCGAGAGATCACCTTGCCCGAACTGGAGTCGAGCACGAGCACCGTTGGCTTCTCTGTCGACGCGTCAAGAACCACAAGACGAGACCCGAAGGTCGCGAGGCCGCCTATCCCAACCACGCTGTCGCTCAGGTCGACCACACCCATGGGCTTGCCGGACATGCTGAACTCCAGCAACCGACGGGCCGCACCGTCGATGATCCATACCGTGCCACTACCGGACACAACCAGCCCGGCTGGGCCCCAAAGCTCGCGTTCAGAGGCTCCGCCCTCATAGGAGATCTGACTCCCGACGGCGAGCGAGAACAACACCTTGTTCGTGGGGGCGACAGGTGCATTCGGCAGAGCCGCTGCCAGGCCAAACGACTGCGTGTAGTTCACCCAGTTGTCGATGGATGAGACCTTGTCGTTGCATCCTTGGTTCTGAAGATCGCCGTAAGTGCCGCAGACGTTGTACGCGCCCTTGTGCACGGACCCGCCACTCTTGATGTTCTGGAACATGCATACCGCGGCACTACAACTTGCTGCCCGCGCCTCGGGCGCGGTGACCGCGCTCGCGACCACCAGGGCGACCATAGCGGTGGCGAAGGACGCGCCTATTGCCGTGATTCCCGCTTTGTTCATCCTGTCTCCTTGGGTGGGTTCCGCCGATCCGGGGATCCGGGCCGGCAATCCTGCGCAGGATTCAGGCATCAGTCACGTGTCCAGATGGAAGTCCGGGCTCCGTGGGTGGATGCCTATGGTGACAACCTAGGCCATACCCGCCCCTGTTCCACGGATTCGGACAACCCCATACACTTTCGTACGCCCGCTGATTCGGCTTTCCCAACAGGACGGGTCAGCGCGGCATCCGCCGCCACAGAGCCCTCGGCACGAGGCGGGCGATTGCGAACATCGCCCGCAGCTGCCAGGGGATCCACAGCTCCACCCCGCTGCCGGAGTGGATCCGGCGCACGACCGCGTCCGCGACCTGGTCGGGGGTGGACGAGAACGGCGCCGGCTCCATGCCCGCGGTCATCCGGCCGATCACGAAGCCCGGCCGGGCGATGACCAGGTGGACGCCGCCGCCGTGCAGCGCGTCCGCCAGACCGGACGCGAAGCCGTCCAGGCCGGCCTTCGCCGAGCCGTACACGTAGTTGGCCCGGCGCACTCGCTGACCGGCGACCGAGGAGAAGGCGACCAGGGTGCCGCTCCCCCGCGACCGCATCCGATCGGCGAGGACGGTGAGCAGCCCGGCCTGGGCGACGAAGTCGGTGTGCAGGACGGCGGCGGCGACCACGGGGTCGCGCTCC
>NZ_JARKPQ010000349.1 GCF_029975155.1 Propionicimonas sp.
GGCCATCGACGACCCGCGAGCAGGACGGGGCTCGGGGATGCGCTTCGTGCGCCGCTGCCGATGACGGCGCACTGCCCAGATGGCCAGGGCTGCTGCCGTTGCCAGCTGCAACCAGAATCGAGCGACATCGGGCACGTGAAGGCCAGTGCTGATCGCATCGACGAGTCGTTGCACCGACTCCCCCAGCACGATGCCGACCACCACCGTTACAGCCAATGAGGATGCAGAGAATGCCAGCACGGCGTCGCGACGAGCCCCAGAAGCGATCGCGGTCGCCAAGATCAGCGCGCCCACCGGATCCAGCCCGGCAACACCCAGGCCGGCGGTCACTGCCAACATTCCCCAGAACATGACTGCCAGGCTATGTTGTTCAATCGTCCAAGTCAAACGACTCGGACGATTGGCCAGTTGTCGTAAACTTGGTTCATGACTGATCAAGATGCCGGGACGTCGGGGCGGATGAGTGGGGCCGAACGGCGGCAGCTGTTGGTGGCGGCCGCGCTCCAAGTAATGCGCCGCGATGGTGTTGCGGCAGCGACGACCCGCGCGATCTGCACCCAGGCAGGCATGCCGTTAGGTGCCTTTCACTACTGTTTTCACAGCAAGGCCGAGCTATTCCAGGTGATCCTCGACGGTGACCTCCAACAAAGTCTGGACGACGCCTGGTCGGTCCTGGATCCGGCGCTGACCGCCGAGCAGAATCTGCGGGCGTTGGTGACGGCCTACTGGATGGCCGTCGAAGCCGACCCGCAGTGGTGCCTGGTCCTCAGCGAACTCACCGCCCACTGTCTGCGAGACCCCGAACTGGCCGCCCTACCCGCTCGTGACTATGCCATATATCGTGCCCAGGTGATCACCCAGCTGAAGCGATTCCTCACCGACAGCGGGTCTGGGCACGGCATCGACATCGGCGTGCTGGCCGACGTTCTCATCGCAGGCCTGGAAGGGATCACGTCGTCCTGGCTGGCACACCGCGATGGTGAGGTAGCCCGGGCAAGTCTGGACGCGTTTGTCGAGATGGTCGCGGGCACGATCGCAACCGCGTCCGACTCATGACGACTTGCTCATCGGTGGGTCGATTCTCTGATGACTTGCACACCGTCAGGCCGATTCGTGGCGCCCAGCCGACCTAGGGTGGTCTCATCGCTGGTTGCCCGATCCCGACTGGTCGCCGCCAAGATTGCGTGGTAGGCCGGCGGGCTGGCCGGCACCGTTGCGGCAGCGGAGAAGACAAGAGACGACGAAGGGAAGGGCCATGAAAACTGTCATCATCGGGGGCCACGGCAAAGTCGCACTACTCACCGCGCCACTGCTGCGTGAGGCCGGAGACGAGGTGACCTCGGTGATCCGCAATCCGAACCAGATCCCCGACGTCGAAGCCGCAGGCGCCACCCCCTTGGTACTCGACATCGAATTGGCCTCTCGCGATCAGCTCGCGGCAGCGTTCGCGGGCGCCGACGCCGTCATCTGGTCCGCCGGTGCCGGCGGTGGCAATCCGCAACGCACCTATGCCGTCGACCGGGACGCGGCCATCAGGTCCATCGACGCCGCCGAGCAGGCCGGCGTGGTGCGCTACATCATGGTCTCGTACGCCGGCGCAAGCTTGGACCACGGCGTCAACCCCGCCGATTCCTTCTACCCCTATGCGCAGGCCAAGGCCGCCGCGGACGAGTATCTGCGCGAATCCGCGCTGCACTGGACGATTCTGGGGCCGTCGATGCTCACCCTCGAAGCGCCGACGGGAAGAATCCGGGCGGCCAGAGCCAACGGTGGCGACATCGTCCGGGGCCCGACCTCGCGGGGAAACGTGGCCCGCGCGATCGCCGCGGCGCTCACCGACAACAAG
>NZ_JARKPQ010000392.1 GCF_029975155.1 Propionicimonas sp.
CCCAGACGCTTGAGCCGGGCGGGCAGGCTGATCCGCACGATTGTGCTGGTGCTCATCGCGACCGGGGTTGGCTACGCTGTGACCCTCGGCCCGCTGCACGCGGCCCGGGCCAAGGCGGAGATCTCCGATGGCATCCAGGCCATTGAGATCGCCGACGGCATCACGGTCACGCCCGCGACCGACTGGCTGGCCGAACCACTCGTGCATGAACTGCTCAGGATCCCTGTGCTGCCGGATCTGCGATCGCCCCGGGTCTACTTCGGCGGTCACAGCGCGATGCTGCTGCGTTCCCCGGATCGTCTGCTCACCGTTGAGATCGAATCGCCCGGCCCAGGTGCCCAGGCCGAAGCCGAGGCGCTTCTTCGCCAGAAGGCGTCCGAGATCGTCGGGGCCGGCGCTGAGGTGCCCGCCCTGCGCACCGAAACGCTGGCCTCCGGCCACACGGTGTGGCATCTGGACGACGCCTCCGCCCTGCTCGCGGTGGTCGACCGCGGCGGCACCCTGGTCACCGTGGTCGCCGAACGCCCCGACGGCGAATCGATCGACGCCTACCGGCCTGCGATCGGCCGGCTTCTGGAGACCGTGCGCTGAGCGCGGCTCAGCCGAGTTCGGTCGCCCGCGTCCGGTTGGCCTCCAGATGCTCGGGGCGCACATTGCGCGGAATCGGGCCGACGTAGTCGGGACCGTACGCTCCCGGCGCCGGCCGGCGCTTGCGCAGCGGAGCGATCACCCCCGGGGCCATCCGCCGGGTCATCACCAGGAAGCCGGTGTGCGCCGTGGTGGCGTGCCCGGGCCGGATCGCCAGGCCTTCGGCGTGCCAGTCGCGCACCATGACCTCGGACGCGGTCGGCTCGGTGAACCCACCATGGGCGCGCAGGGTGTCCATCACGCGTCCCATCTGGGTGGTGGTGGCCACGTAACAGCACAGAATCCCGCCCGGCTCCAGCGCGCCGGCGACTGCTTCCAAGCAATCCCAGGGCGCGAGCATGTCGAGAATCGCGCGGTCGATCGGTTCGTCCTCGATGACCTCGGCCAGGTCGCCGAGACTCAGCGTCCACGACGGGTGCGGGCCGCCGACGAACTGTTCAACGTTGGCCCGCGCCACCTCGGCGAACTCGGCTCGCCGCTCGTAGCTGTGCAACTGTCCGGTGGGGCCGATCGCGCGCAGCAACGCCAGGCTGAGCGCTCCGGAACCGACTCCGGCCTCCAGCACGCGGGCACCGGGGAAGATGTCGGCGCGCATCAGGATCTGCGCGGCGTCCTTGGGGTAGATCACCGCGGCCTCGCGCGGCATCGACACCATGTATTCGTTGAGCAGTGGGCGGAAGACCAGGTACTGCAGGCCGCCGACCGTGGTGACCACCACACCTTCGGGCTGCCCGATGATGTCATCGTGCGCCAGCCCACCCTTGGTGGTGTGAAACGTCTTGCCCGCGTCCAGCAGCAGCGACTTGCGGTGTCCCTTGGCGTCGGTGAGCGAGACCCACTCGCCGGCGCGCAGCAGCCCGGTGTGGACGCCGGAATAGGCCGCCGGGTCGAGTTCACTCATCCGCTGCTTCCTTCAGCTCGTGCCAGCTCCGGGCCAGGTCGTTGACTGTGAGTCCGGCCAGCGTCGGGATCAGCAACTGACCGGGGTGTTCGTCCAGGTCTTGCATGCACGGCACCGCGATGACCGCCGCCCCGGCCGCGCGTCCTGCCGCGGTGCCGTAGATCGAGTCCTCCACCACGATGCAGTCGTCCGCGGCTGCCCCCAGACGCTCGGCCGCCAG
>NZ_JARKPQ010000398.1 GCF_029975155.1 Propionicimonas sp.
GGCTGGCTAGTGCTCAGGTCTGGGAGCACGAGGCAGCGGCCACGTCGCCGACGCGATCGTTGTCGCCCTCCGTGGGTGGAGCATGTCGAGCGGTGCTTGAGCCCGTGCGTCGTTCACTGCTGGCGACGGCTCGACGTCATGTCAAGTCTGATCGCTCCGTAGTCGGTGGACAACCACCAGCGACCGGCGGTCGACAGACGCTCTTGCTGAGTGGTGGACGGGCACAGCCTCGGTGGCTACGCTTTGTTTGGGCAGTCTGGACTGCCGGTCTCCGAGTCTGAGTCCCCACGCGGCGAAGACGTCGAGGACAACCGCTGATGCGGAATCCAGAGAAGCAGTACCTGTTGGTTCGAGATCTCTCTCATGTCACAGGGCTGGCAGGCGTGGGGTGCATAGCCCGGAACAAGAGATTGAGATGACTCCAAACAACAACACTCGGAGTCGCGCGTTCCAGCAGGACGCGCGCGCCTGGTCGGCCTTCACGGGCACGAACTACACGTCCGCGCTGCGGCAGATGAGCTCCCCACTGGCCCAAGGCCTCCTCGGTCCGCGTGCCAGCGCTCGACGGCTGATCGCAGCCCTCAACGACCACGAGCTGATCGGCGCGCACGGCGGCGCCCCTCGCCTCGGCGAGAACGGCTTCCGCTCGGACTCACCGTGGAGCTTCAACGGTAAGACCGACTACATCCAGCTCGCCCTCATCACGGACATGCTGCGGATGTTCACGCCCACCTCGGGCTCCGAGGCCCCGGACGTCGGCAGCTACTCCCTTAAGCACACCGCGGAGTGGTTCCTCAGCCCGCACGCCTCCTACGTATCCAACGGCCGACTGATCTGGGCGGCAGCAACGCTGGGGCTCCCGATCGAGGACCCGGACGGCGACGGCCCGAACCTCCTGATCGGCATCTCGGAGCGCGAGCACAACTACGTGCGTCGGATGGTCGGCACCGGCCAGACCCGGCCGCAGGCCACCCACTACCGTCCCGCCGGGTACGAGCACCTGCGCGCCGCGCTCCCGCAGG
>NZ_JARKPQ010000004.1 GCF_029975155.1 Propionicimonas sp.
AAAGACGAGACCGTCGCCGCGCTCGGGCGGTTCCACGGCGACATGCCGCACGCAAGTCGCGGCGAGATCTCGCTCTTGTCCCGTCATGACAACGAGCCCGATCACCGTGGTGTCGGACCCGACCGCGTTGGTCGCTGCCACGCTAATGTCGCGGGTGACATGCCGTGCGATGCGGTCCACACGTCGCCGTGAGGCGCCGTCAGCACCCTCGAACACCATCACCACCGTCCGCGGCTGCACAGAGTGCACCGCGCCAGTGACCTCCCGGCGTATGCGTGCCACTTCTGCTCTGCGTGAGCGGAAACCGAGCATTCCTCTGATCCGGTATGCGGCCAACACCATCCGCAGGTCCTCGACCGTGGGCATATCGGAGGCCAGCGGGACGAGGTCCAGAACGGCCGCGTCATCGCCAATACGGACTGGCAAACTCATGTCAGACATCGCGCCAACTGATCGGGGCTTTCGAGCGCTCTGTCCAGCCGAGGCGTGAAGCGTCAGCTGCAGCGAGAAGCACGCCGCCCACGCTTGCGTGCCCATCTACGTCCATCGTTGAGGCTCCCGTCGAGATATTCGGGCCTTCGTGTGCACTGCCGCTCGGCGACGCGCGACGAGGACCGCCCGTCACCAATTCGCTTCGCACCGCGGCGGCTACGCGTGAACGTGACCCGGCTCGTGCTGGTGGTTGTCGAGTTCGGCACGGACCTGCTCCATGTCCAGCCCTCGCACCTGAGCGATGAGGTCCGCCAACGCCGGCTTCGGCAGTGCGCCAGCCTGGAAGAACACCCTGATCGAGTCGCGGTAGACCGCCACGGTAGGCAATGCACGGATGCCGATCTCCGACGACAGCTGAGCCGCAGCCTCTGTATCGACCTTGCCGAACACAATGTCTGGGTGCTCTTCGGAGGCGGCCTCATACACCGGGGCAAACGCTCGGCACGCACCACACCAGGTCGCCCAGAAGTCGAGGATCACGATCCCATCGCGGCCCGTGACCTCCTGAAAGTTCTCGTCTGTTACGTCTATCGTTGCCATCTCTGGTCCTCTCTTAAGCAACTGTATTGGACTCCATGGTCCCGTTACATAGTCCTCGATCGCGCGGGACTGCGCAAGGTCGCGGCGACCTGTGAGCGGCGTAGTGAGGCCGTCAGCAGCGGGGCGGAGATGCGAATCGACACGTTGGTAAACGCGTTCGCCGGATTCTCCGTCCGAGACCAGGCGTGACGGACTCGCGAGGCGGGCCTCGGTAGCGTTCGGCTTTGAGGCCCGCGAAGGTTCCCGGCGTCGTCAACGTCGCCACCCGCGGGCGGCTGATTACGTGCTGCGGTCGGACCCGATCGTTGTGACGGTCATTCACCACCGGGGGGTATCACCGGATGAGTGTGCTCTTGCTCCAGAGGATCGAGTTCCATGTCGGCGGCGTTCGAGACGGCCTCGACGCCGGCACCCGAGCGACGACTCTCGTTGAGTGCCTGGATGATGCGAGCAAGCGCTGGTTCAGAAAGCGTGCCGGTATGGCTGAAGACTCGTGCGCCGTCTCGGTACCCCAGCAGGCCGGGACGGCGGCCACGCGTGCGACATGCGCAGCCTGGAGCTCGGTAGTGATGTCGACTCGTGCGTGTAGAACGTGTGACTGTTCGACGGATGACCTCTCGTAGATCGCACCGAAGGCGCGGCAGGGAGAGCACCAGCTCGCCCAGAAGTCGACGACGACGAGTTCGGTCGTCGCGACCACGCTTCCGAAACTCTGATCAGTCAAAGCAACCACGGTCATGGGTTGGTGCTCCTGTCAATTTCGACGCGACGGTCTTGGAGGGGCAAGGGCGTGGCGGCGACCCCTAGCCTCGAGATTTCACGGGGGTGTGGTCTCGACCGGCGGAATGAATGGCGAAAGGTGCTCCTGGCCTGGGATGATACGAGGTGTTGAGACCCGTAGCCATCCGCTGGAAGGAGCACCTTTCAGGTGTCCCACCCTACCTTGT
>NZ_JARKPQ010000006.1 GCF_029975155.1 Propionicimonas sp.
GCGCGCCAGATCATCGACCTGATGAAGTTCAGCGGACCGTTCGAGCGGGCAGTCAACTGAGCCGTTGGGATGCGCCGATGCGGCGCGCGCTTGCGGTCGCCGATCAGGCCGCGGCCGCCGGCGACGTTCCCGTCGGCGCGGGTGTGTTGTCCCCGACAGGTGAGATGCTGGCCGTCGCCGGCAATGAGCGGGAACTACTTGCCGACGTCAGTGCGCACGCCGAGATCGTCGCGCTACGCCAGGCGGCCGCTGTGGTCGGGCAGGGTTGGCGACTGCCTGGTTGCACGCTGGTGGTGACCTTGGAGCCCTGCGCCATGTGCGCGGGCGCGATCGTGGCGGCCCGTATCCAGCGGCTGGTCTTCGGCGCATTCGACCCGAAGGCGGGAGCTGTTGCGTCCCTGTGGGATCTGGTGCGAGATCCGCGCCTGAACCACCGCGTCGAGGTGATCTCGGGGATACTCGCCGGCGAGTCAGAGCAGCAGCTGAGGAGTTTTTTCGGGGGACGCCGCGGCTAGCAGCACCGGCAGACCGGGTCAACTGGAAAAACAGGTCGCCGATGCCGTACCCTAGTCGACGGTGACGTGTCTGAGCGGCCGAAAGAGCTCGCCTCGAAAGCGAGTGTGGCGCAAGCCACCGAGGGTTCAAATCCCTCCGTCACCGCGATTGGGACCCCTAGCTGACAGTTGGCTAGGGGTTTCTCCTTGCCAGCGGCCGTTTGGTGCTCATCCACCCTTGACTCTGTTGTGCTGTAGTATGCTCACTGTAGCACCATTAAGGGACTACGGCGGGACATCGAGGGGACCAATGGCGGGGCGAACTCAGAAACTTCCCCGGGGGATCAGCCAGCGGGGGGCGAACTACCGCGTTCGGGTGACCTTCGAAGGCGAACGCTACCAAGTCGGAGAGTACCCCACGCTGGCTCTGGCGCGGGCCGCCCTAGACATCGCACGGTCCCAGGTGGTGAGGGGAACCTTCGAGCCGGTACCGCAGCGCTGGAAGCGGCATCGGGAGGAACGCGAGGCCCGCAAGGCGGCGGCGACCACGGTCGAAGACTGGGCTGAGCAGTGGCTCACCCAGCTTGAGCACGACAAGCGGTCACCCGGCACCCTGAAGTCCTACCGCTCGACCTTGAGCGTGCACGTCCTGCCGATCATCGGTGGCAGAACGCTGTCCGACGTGACCGCCGAGCACGTCGAAGGCTTGACCGCCGGGAAGACCGACGCCACGAAATACGCGATCAGCCGGACCCTGTCCAGCATGTTCGGTGCTGCGGTCAAGGCGGGGAAGCTGGCCGAGTCGCCGGTGACCGTCCGGTTCGCGAAGACCGTCCGGACCAAGGACGACGCCAGCATTGCCGAGCTCGACGAGGTGGCCGCCCTGGCCGCCGCCATGCCCGAACGCCTGCGGGTGTCCGTCTGGCTGGCGGCGATCATGGCGCTGCGGATCGGCGAAGTTCTCGGCTTGCAGCGCCGAGATCTCGACCTCGACGCCGAGGCCGGCCCGGTGCTGCACATCCGCCGGCAGTGGTTGATCAAGGCGAGCCCGCCGAGCTACGGCGACCCGAAGGCCGGCTCTGCCGGGAAGCTGGCGATTCCCGCGTCTCTGGTGCCGGTGCTCCGTGCCCACCTCGACCGGTTCACCGGACCAGATCCCGAGTCGCCGGTGCTGCCGTCCACGATCGACAAGCGGGCGCCGGTCTCTCAGACCACTTTCGACAAGGCGTGGCGTGCTGCCCGCGACCAGGTTAAGCCCGGTTTGCATTATCACGATCTTCGGGCCGTGGCGCTGACCCTGTACAACCGGGGCGGCGCTACCGCCGAAGAGTTGATGAGGCGCGGCCGGCACACCGATTTGGACACCGCGACCGTCTACCAAGGCGTGACCGCTGCCCGCGATCGGACGCTGACCGCCAGGCTCGACGAGGCGCTTCGTGAGGTGATCAAGTAGATGGTGGCCAAGATCACGGTTGTCTGCGATTCCCACGCTGGTCGGCACGCCCGATTGGGGGACAGCACGATAGAGAAGTTCGTCCGCTATCAGAACCACCTAGATCAAATGGGCTGGAGAGTCTTCCACCGTCCGGTCCCGAGAGATGGTCACCCGCAAGCTTCGCGGGCCGCCATCGCATTGACGGGTGAGAACCGAGTGGCCGAGTGGCAACCGACGCCGGAAGTGGATCACATGAACACTGCTGAACGTCGCGCGCGCGATGCGGCCCGGTACGAGATGTACTCGGGCACTCGCGCCACTAGGGGCGTGCGACTTCGATGGGAATTCGTGTGTCCGCTCTGTGGCGATCGGTTGGAAGTGAGCAACGCGGCACTTGAGCGACTACTCGACGCGTCGGCCGGTGCCGGAATCGGCAGACTATCTCTAGCAACGGCCCGGCGCGTCCTCGCCTAGCCTACGGTGTGCTACAATAGTCACCGTTAAGCAAGCCGGGCTCTGCCACCCGGCCCACGCCGTACTAATGCGGGTGTGAGTTTCCAGCGGTCTTCATCGAGACCGCACTTTGTCATGCTTAGGAGCACGACATGGAAGTCTCACCAAAGTCAGAGTGGCTGTCCGTCAACGGCGTTGCGGAGTACCTCGGGGTCACTCACTGGACCGTTCGCCGGATGATCTCACGGGGAACGTTGAAGGCGTATCGACCCGCCGGAACCACCGCCATACGAATCCGTCGCCGCGACGTTGAGCGTGCCATGAAGCCGATCCCGGCCGCCGACCTCGGTGGTGACGCGGCATGAGCCCAAATGAAAGCCGCCCCGAGGAGTTCCCCAGAGCGGCCAGAAAAGCGTTTGCAGGCGCTGTGACTAGTGTAGCCGAATCCCCCCGTTGCGTGTGCTGCCGGCGCCCGCTGTCCGATCCGGTCTCGGTCAGCCGAGGCTTCGGCCGTGTCTGCTTCGGTCGCGTGCGCCTGGACCAGCACGCCGCCATGGTGGCGGTCGTTCGGCAGCGCATCGATCAACTCAGTATGACGGTGGACGTCATGGACGCCGACCAGCTGGAATCGGTCAACTCGGCGTTGGCCCACCTGCTCGACGCCCTCGGGGTGATCGCATGACCGCGACATTGTTCAGCCCGCAAGCCCAGGTGCGCCGCGCCTTGGCCGGCCTGGATCTCGGTAGTCATCGCGATGGTCTGATTGCCGACGCGATCAGCAGCGCCTTGCCCAGTCAGTGGGAAGCGCGAGCCCGGATCCTCGAGGACTGCCGGCCACGACCCGGCGACTACCTCGGCACCGATCCCGGTGCTGCCCAGCGCATCGACCGCCGGTGTGCGGTGAGCGCTGCTCAATGCAGATTGCACGCCGCAGTCTTGCGCGGTGACGACATCCTCGACCCCGAGCACGCCGCCGATCTTGCCCTGATCGGGGCGATCGCATGAGCAACGGGTCATGGATGCCTAGCCTCGAGGACGCGCGCGAGGACCCCTATGATGCCCAGGACGAGCCTGGAGCATCGTGGGCGCCCGTTGACCTTGCCGACACCCTTCGCGGTCTGCAGGACGGGTCAGTGGCCCGGCTCGCTCCATCGGTAGGCGATATCGGCGATAGTCACCACCTGTTCTACCGCGGCAAGGTCAACGGTGTGGCCGGCGACTCAAACGGAGGGAAGTCCTGGCTTGCGCTGGCTGTCTGCACGCAGGCGATCGCCACCGCCACCGTCGTCTACGTCGACTTGGAGGATGATCAGCTCGGCACTGTCGAACGCCTGGTGGACCTCGGAGCCGACCCGGAGGCGATC
>NZ_JARKPQ010000014.1 GCF_029975155.1 Propionicimonas sp.
CCGGAACGACGGGAAGCTGTGGCAGTGCCGGCTCATCGGTGAGCATCACGGTGCCGAGGTTGTCCAGTACGTGCAGGCGCACTGGTTCGGGCACTGGGTCTGGCACTACAGCACCTTGTACGTCGATCGGCGCGGGCCGTCGTGCCCGTCGTGGTGCTCCGAGCACGTCAATGCGATTCCCGACAGCGAGGAGCTGCAAGACGAGTGCATTCAGCACGCGCATCACGTCACGGTCGGGCCGGCCACCGTCGATCTGGCCGCAGTCGAAGACCCGACGACCGGGCAGTTCAGCGAGGTATCGATCACAACCCCGGATCGTCTCGGCCCCGTGGACGCGGCCACAGCACGCCAGGTCGCGGCGGCGCTGATGCAGGCCGCTGACCTGCTCGATGGGCGGCGATGATCGTGGCAGCCGATAAGAAGCAGGCCGCTGTCGAGGTCTTAATGGATGTGAACTCGACGCCGGATTACTACATGAAGTGCGTGGTGAGTGAGACGCTCGAGCTGGCAGGGTTCACTGTTCAGACGTATCCCTACAAGGCGTACCGTGCCGCCGTCGAGGACGGCCGTCCTCGGATCATCGTCCACTTCCACTCTGATCAGCGGCAGAAGGCCGTGGGGGTGTTCCTTGCGGTTGTGGTGGCCGAGCAGCTGCCGGGCGATTACATCAGCGTCAACTTCTCGCGGTCGACCTGGCGCGTACTTGATGAGGCTGAATGGCGGTTTGCGGCCGAAGAGAGGCCGGAGATGACGATCCGCAACAAGGTGCGTGCCTTGGCCGACAAGTGGGCGGCGACCAACCGTGGGACTGACCTGCTCGGGCAGGGAGTCTGATCGTGGCCAGTAAGTATTTCGAGGCGCAGGCGGCCGATGTGTTCGGGCAGGCTGGTGGTGATCCTGCCAACTCCCGGCCGCTGGCGACCTGGGCGGAGGACGCCAGGGTGAATCGTGATTGGCGGCGGCTGGGTGTGATCGTCGCGCAGGACGGGACACTGATCGCCGAGACGATCCGGTTGAACGTGCTGGTCGGTGTGAGCGTGACCTACGTCACTGATGTGCTGGTCGACTTGCCGGATCCCGGCGACGTCGACGGCACGATCTTGGATCTCGCTTGTGGTGCGATCCGTCAGCAGATCGGGCAGCCGGTCATTCATGTGCCGGCCTGGCAGGTGTGCTCGGGACGTTCCCGCAGCATCGTCCGCGCAGGCGTGCCACGACGCCAGACGACGGGCGCGTAGACAGCCACGGTGGCCCCCAGGCGCGTTCTGGGGGCTTGCCGCGGGTGCCTACACACCCTGAGCGCGTCTCACCGGCTCTAGCGCCTCCCAGTAGCCTCCGGTAACAACCCTCCGAATCCGCTGAACCGGCAGCGGAAGCCAGCAGGTCGCGACTGCCGGCCAGG
>NZ_JARKPQ010000017.1 GCF_029975155.1 Propionicimonas sp.
GGTCGGACGCCTCGCCGCCGCACACGGCGTCCCCCGCGTCCAGATCGCCCTGGCCTGGCTGCTCGGCAAGAGCCCCGTCGTCGCGCCGATCGTCGGCGCCACCACGCCGGATCACCTCGACAACGCGATCGCTGCGCTCGAGGCGCTCGAAGCGCCCTACCAGCCGCACAGCATCGTGGGACACAGCTGAGAGGCGTGCGAGGCACCGACGACGTCCCATCGACGGGCCCGAGATCCGGGACGATCTGCGTTGAGCGGACGAACCTGCCCGTCCGCGGCACGCACTCCGGCGCCTACCTGGGGTTGTGGATGACCCTCACGTCGAGCGTCTCGGTAATGGTCCCCCCGGACGGGTCGTCGATGTCGGGCAGGGTCCTGGTGGTGTGGAGTTCGCCGATGACCGGGTCGCCGGGGCCGGCGTCGATGGGGATGGAGATGCTGGTCGGCGTGTCCGACTCGTCCTCCCGGAACGTGACGAACCGGGATGCCCAGAGCGCGCGGTGGATCGTCGGGCCGGAGGCGCTGTCGCTGCAGTCGACCTGACTCACCTCGGCGGTCTCCTTGGTGGAGCTCTCGATCGGAGTGAGTTCGAGCGTCCCGTGCACGGTGGAGCCGGCGTCGTGGGACGGGTCGTTGTTGGGGTTGAAGGTGAAACTGAGGTTCACGTGCCACTTGGGTTCGGGGCTGCCGGTGAGGTTGAGCTGGTCGTCGGTGCGTCCCTTGCCCGAAGGGCACGTGATGCTCTGCCTGCGCCGGAACTCGGGTGGCGAGACCCAGGGCGTCGGCAGCTCGGGCTCCTCGGCGAACCAGTCGTCGATCACGAACTGCTCGGCCTTCATGTGCCAGGTGCCGCTGGCCTCCTTGTGCATGAAGTCCTCGACGTAGTCGGTGTGGACCTGGATGGTCTCCTCGACGTCGAACTCGATCCGCAGGCAGGCGTTCACGGCCTGCACCACCTCGGGGACGCGGGCGTCCCCGAGCAGGGCCAGCATGCGGGCGGCACCGATCATCGTGCCCGCCTGGCGGATGTCGTGGCTCGTCCGGCATCGTTCGGACGCCCGCTCGTAGAGCCGGACCTGCAGGTTGACCAGCCGCGGCATCACCGACTGGACGAGCGCAGGGTCGAGTTCCACCCCATCAGCGCCACCAGGCGCAACCACCCGAGCGCGACCCGAGTGGCGTCCTCGGCGAGGTCGAGGTCGGCCTCCGCCGCACGCAACGCCGGCTCGACCACGTCGTTGTACCAGGCGGTGAAGACGGCGACCGGATCCTCGCCACCGAACATGTCCTGTGCCAACTGGCCGTCGGTTGCCGTTGGGACGTGGAGCAGGATCGTCTCGAGGTCACCGGGCGAGAACGTGCCCACGTAGTAGAGCGAGAAGTGACTCAGCCACAGCGTGACCGTGGTGTCGCCGAGCGTCGCCAGTCCGTAGCCGTGCAGCTCGGCTCCGTCCGAGCCCGCGGCGAGCACCGCGGTCCTGCTGCCCGCAGTGGACCTCGGGACGCCGCCCTTCGGGGTCACCGTTAGCGTCACCGGCTGCTGGAACACCAGTCCGTGCGGCGTCAGGTGGACCCCGCCCACGCCGCCCGAGACCGGCGCCTTGGCCAGACCCGTGATCGGGGTCATCGTGATGTCGACGTCGCTGAGCAGGGCACCCTCGGGCACGGTGAGGGTGTAGGTGGTGCCGTCACGCCCCTTGGCGGTGATCGAGGTGCCCGTCTGCCAACTCGCGTGCGTGGTGACGGCACGGGACGCGCCGGCCTTGACGGTGGCCGCGGGCAATGGCTTCGGGTGCTTCGGGTACACCCCGGACGGACCGCCGCCGATCGGCCGGGCGGCGCTGCCGCCGGCTGACGCACTCGGGCCCGTGGCCGTCGGAGTACAGGCCGTCAGCAGGAGCAGCAGGACGGACGACCAGCCGCAGAGCCGTCGCGTCCACACGTTGCGTGGCACATTCCCCCCCTGGACACCGCGCGACCAGGTGCCGTGCACCCGGTGGCGCGATCGTAGCCAGGCCGGACCCGGGCGAACAGGTGGCGAAGCTGCTGAGGCTGGGGGTGGCGGACTCGACGCGGCGGCGCAGGAGTGCGGTTTGCCAGCAGTGCCAGATGATGTGGTGCTCGACAAGGCCCTGCGTGCGTGGCCGGCCGTCCAGCGGGTGGCCAAAGCGCTCGGAGTCCGGCCCGGAGCGTGGCAAGTTCCGTAGGCCCCTTGTTAGGGCTTGCGGCACTCATCCGACTCTGCCTATAACAACCGCGATCTATAACAACCGCGATTTGGCGTTCGGCCTCCGCGGTCGTCATGGGCCGCGACTACGGAATGTCCGGTCCCGGGGCCCGACGCCGCAGTTTACCTACCTCTCCAGGCGGTCGACGGCGGCACGGGCAAGCTCTTCCCCATCCTCCGTGACGTAGTAGATGGAGACTCCGTCGCGTCCGTAGACCACGTTGTCAGAGAGGCCCTTCCAGCCGTCGCCGAGGCTGACGGCAAACACTAGGCCGTGGGCAAGGTCCGTGCAGAAGAAACCGTCGGTGGTGTCGTCGACAGTCCACGCGCCCGTGCCGAAGAGTGACCTGCAGGCTTCAACCCGGGCTTTATCGGTCGTGTCAGCCTTTGTGATCGAAACGGTGCCAGCGGCGCAGGCGGCAAGGATTGGCAGCAGGGATGGGGCGATCAGGATGCGCTTCCAGCGTCTCATGGCAGAAGTATCGCAACGCCCAAACGGGGATCCGGTGCTGCGGTAGCTGTCGGGCTCAAGTTCCCGAAGCACAGCAACCGCTCGCGCCGCCATCGTCGGGATGGTGTAGCCCAGCTCTGAGCATGTCCCCTCGGCGCCTCACGCGAGAGGAGCGACGATCACCGGCACCAGGAGCGCAAAGAGGCATTCGGCTGGTTCCGGGCACACGCCTCCCCCTGCTGGAAGTGAGAGATCACCTGGCGCAGGCTTGTCGCGGGCTCACTCATTGTTCTTGTACGAGAGCCCGTTGTAGGACATCTCGTACAAGAACGGGCCCGACTGGTCCAGGGCCGAGCCGTCGCCCATGGCGAGGTGGGTGTCGGCGTGCCCCACCCAGCGGGTGTAGGTGGGATGCAGCTGGAGTGCGTCGAACTGGGCCCTGGCCGGTTCGGGGGCGGCGGAGTAGACGTCGACGATCTCCAGTTCGTCGCCCGCGGTAAGCGTGTACTCCAGGGTGGCGTCGCCGTTGCCGATCGTATACCTGATCGTCCTGGGGTAGTCGCGGTGGACCTGTTCCTGGTGGTACTCCTCGATGACGTCCACGCGGGTGTGTTCGTCGGTGGTGTTGGAGAACAGCAGGTTGCCCTGGCCGTCCTGGATGAAGGCCAGCGGGTAGTGGCGGTAGCCGAAGGTGCGGTTCATGACCAGGTCGAACAGGACGATGGTGTACTCGCCGATGTTCTGGCGGGCCCAGATCCAGGAGTTCCAGGCGAAGGGGTGGAGCAGGTTGCCCCACTGGTGGTCGTGGTAGCCGAAGCCGTGCACCTCGCGGGTCTGGCCGTCGATCGTGACCGTGCCGGACACCTCGCCCTTGGGAACGACGCACAGCCAGGTGAAGTAGTTCTCGTCGTCCTCGCCGAAGGCGACGTAGCCGGTGCCGGGCCGCCATGGGGTGCTCTGGCTGGTCAGGGTGATGTCGAAGCCGTTGCCGTCGGCGGCGTCGACGACGATGTGGTAGGTCTCCAGGTCACCGGTGAAGGAGTCCTTGCCCAGCTGGATCCGGCAGCCGTCGGTGGCGAAGGTCGCCTGGTCGGCGTCGTCGTCGCGCGTCACGATCTTCGCCTCGCCCTCGGGCGGGGTGATCCAGGCCTGGAAAGAGGGGAGATCTCCGTCATGGGCGACCTTCTCGCGGTGCTTGGGGTAGAAGGCGGCGACCAGCTTGGTGCCGTCGTCGCAGATCGCGTCGAAATACCACCCACTCGAAGTTCCCGGACCTGCCGTCGTGGCGGCGTCCGTCCTCCCAAGGTTCGACGCGGTCGGGGTTGACGCCGAGCTTCTCGTAGTCGGCCGGCCGGTCCATGAGGCGGGCCGGCCTCATCGGCGTGGTTGCGCTGGTCATGTGTGTTCTCCTTCGGGTTGCGGGTTGTCGGTAGTCAGGACTCAGCGCGACTGCCGGCGAGTGTGGTCTTGATGATGCCGACCTTGATGGCGCCGTTCAGTGCGTCGCGGTCGACGCTGCCGGACAACCTGGCCCGCACGTGCCCGACGGGGCCGTCGGCCTCGATGGTGCCGGTGAAGCTGGAGCCGTTGAGCAATCCGTCCTGTATCTCGGCCTTGATGCCCATGACGTCGACCCTGCCGGTCAGCCGGTCACCGTCGGTGGTCAGGGTGAGGGTGCCCCGGCGTCCGCGGGCTTCGACGTTCCAGGTGCCATCGACGACTGATGCCTCTCCGGTCGGGGCGGCGCTCATCAGGGCGTCGTCCTCGGCGGCCTGGGCCTGTTTCCTGGCGTAGGCGATTCTTATCGAGTTGATGATCTCGAGAGCGAAGTGGATCTTGTGACCGTCGGCGACGGCCTTGGGCGCCCTGCCCGGGGCGATGAAGATCGACGTGACCACGAACCCGTCCTCGGTGGGACGGAACTGGTGCAGCGCGCCGACATGGAAGTTCGTGTCGTCGCTCTTGGTGGCCATTTCGCCGAAGATGGCGATCGGGAAGCTCGGATCCTTCTGGACGGGCAGTCCTTCGGGCACGGTGTCGTGGGCGACGCCGTGCATGTAGATCGGCTCGCCGAACATCCCGAAGGTCTCCGCTCCGCGCTGACCGGTCTCGATATCGCCGATGATGACGTAGTGCTCGGGGTTGGCGGCCAGGGCGTCGTGCTGAGAGGCCGCTCCGCCGATGATCGACATGGTCTCGGCGAAGCCGATGCCGTGGGCCTCGATGGTGATCTCGGCGGTGTGGACGTCGGCCGGGCCGTAGTCGACGGCCCATTCCTTCCAGCGGCGCTCGGAGTCGGCCAGGACGTCGGCGTAGACCTCCAGGAACCCGTCCTCGCCCAGGGCGGCGCGCGTCTCCAGCGAGATCTGCTCCGCACGGTCGGGATCGAGCCAATTCAGGTCGATGTGGGACAGCTCGGTGTCGCCATCCGTGACGGGCACGCCGAGCGTCTTGAGTTCGTGGAGGACGTGCAGGGTGCGCTCGTACTCGATCCGGCGCAGCTGGTCCTCGCGCCAGGGCAGTCCGTCGATGGTGACGGTGTAGGTGAGGTCGGACACGGTGTCTCCTTGTGCTTCTCTGCCTTACTGGAGGGTTCTCCTCCGGTTATTTATCTGGAGTATAGTCCTCCAGATAGAGGTGGCAAGTCAGGTCGTGGGGAGGTCCGATGAGAGCGGACGCGCGGGCCAACCGCGATGCCGTCGTGGCTGCGGCCGCTGCCGAGATCGCCACCCACGGGATCGACATCTCGCTGACCGCTGTCGCCGAGCACGCGGGGGTGGGGATCGCCACGCTCTACCGGAACTTCCCCACGCGCACGGACCTGATCGGCGCCGTCCTGGCCGATCTCGAGAGCCGGATGCTCGCCATCATCGAGCGTTGCCAACCTCTGATCGAGGCGGATCCCGAGTCGGCCTGGGACGCCTTCGGGCATGCGGTGGCCGAACTGCGTCCCGGTGCCCTGGTGACGGCGTTCGCCGCCGAGTTCGTCACCGATGACCACCTCCCCCAGTCGCTGGAGGTGGAGCGTGCCCGATCCCTGGCGGCAGTGCGGCAGATCCTGGATCGCGCCAAACACGCAGGCCTGGTGCGGGAAGACCTCACCGCCGCCCAGTTCCAGATGGGCATCGCCTTGATCACGCGCCCGCTCCCCGACGTGGCCGTTCCCGACCTCGCCCAGCACCGGGCCTGGCTGGTCGACGTCTACCTGCGCGGACTGCGGCCCTGACCAGCGGCTCTCGTGGAGCCCGGCCGCGAAAGGGCGTCCCGATGACCCGGATCGACCGGCTAGCCCACGGCAACCCGGCGACACCAAGCCCGTCGGCTGGGGTGTCTGGGAACTGCGACTGACCTGCGGCCCGGGCTACCGGTCTGCTACCTGCAAGGCGGCGACAACCTCGTCCCGCTGCTTTGCGGCGAAGACAAATCAACCGCAAGTAGATATCCAGCAAGCACACCGGCTCGCCGGCGAATGGCACCAGAAGGAGGACGGACCTTGACAACATGGCGTGACAACACCACCTCGATCCAGCCAGGAAAGTCCATCACAAAGCGCGGTCTGCGCAGCATGCACGTCATGGGAGCGCAAGGTGGTTGCCGTGAAGCTGCTCACTCGCGCTGATCGGTCGCGCTTGTGCGCGGGACTCCCAAGGAGGGGCTTGATTTCCCACGCAGGAGCGCCACAATTGTGGTCATGACTGCTGAGCCGTTACGTGAGGTCAGGGATCACTTCAGTGATGTTGTCGACCGGGTTGAACGCCACCACGAGCGCGTCACGGTAACGCGCAACGGCCGACCGGTCGCGGTCCTGATCAGCCCGGCCGACCTGGCCGAACTGGAAGAGACCCTCGACGTGCTCTCCGACCCGGAAGCCCTGGCTGACATCCGCGAGGCTGATGCCGCCTACGCCAGCGGCGATGTCGTTCGCGGAGTGGAGGCGATCCGGAACCTTCGTCCGTGAACCCCGCCGGGGATTACGAGCTGGTTCTCACCCCGCCCGCGGTGCGGGCCGTCCAGGCCGGCCTGCCGGAAGCCGTCGCGGCGGCGGTCGTCGAGTTCATGACCGGCCCCCTGGTCGCAAACCCGCGACGGGTCGGGAAGATGCTGCGCCGCGAACTGACCGGGGTCTGGTCGGCTCGTCGTGGCACGTACCGGGTGCTGTACCGGATCAACGACGCCACCGGCGAGGTCATCGTCCTCCGCATCGACCACCGCAGCGACGTCTACCACCGCTAGACACGCAACTATCGCACGGCCACAGCCGACGTGCGGACGACCCCGAAATTCATACACGCTGCGGAATTGCGGGGATGATCACGTTGCGGGACTGCGCACTGATCAGGACTGGAAAACGCCTGCTTCTGCCGCGACGGGCGCGGACGTTCTGCTCCCCGGCAAGAAGCCCCGACGCGCGCGATGATGTCACCATTCCACGCTCTCCTTGATCGGCTACTGGCGAGCCGAAGGCGACTCGACCTCGGAATACCCCGACCCACGTGACTGGGTCGACACCGAATGGGACGAGGACGAGCGCCACGCCACGTGGTTCTACTTCGCTGCCGGCACTCTGTTCCGCACCTACATGGGCTACTCGCCGTGCCGGATCAGCGGCATCGACAACGGCGCCGTCGAGTACACGGGCGGCGACGCGGACGGACGGAGAAAGACTTGATGGTCCGCAGGTAGCCATCAGGTGGCGCCCGAGCCAGGGAACACGAGCGCCACCCAGGGCCGGCCAACTCGAGCCGTCGGCGACTCAGCGCCGCTGAGTCCCGGCCCCCACAGGTGATTCGAGGTCAAGGCCATAGAGAGGAATGGCCTGACGTCGCACCTGATGCTGCTGGTGGGCACGCACCGGCGACCTGGTGACCACCAGACCAACACCCGATCCGCGGCCCGCTGCGTCTCGGTTCATGCGAGCCACAGAGCTCACTGCACGTCGCCGAGTGGGCACACCGAGATTGCGGACGGAGGCACCTGAGGTGAAGATCTCTGTACTCCTCCCCCGCCACCAGACTGGCTAGCGATCCGCGACAGCAAACGCTGTGGGACCCACGGCACTCGATAGGTACAACTCGGGACGAGGGATCATTTCAACTCGCTCCGGCTGACCAGAAGCAATCGAGCGGATGCAGGCATCCGCCACTGCGGAGGCGGCGTAGCCATCCCATGCGCTAGGCCCAGCCGGTGGCTCGCGCCGACGAACCGACTGGATCCAGTTCTCGGCCTCGGCGAGGTAGGCGGCCCCGAATCGGTCCTGGAAGCTCATCGTGACGTCTCGCTGTGTCGTTGCTCCCTCGAACACGGTCCGCGTGTGAGGGTAGACGGTGCTCGCGGTTCCCAAAGTGCCGACCAGTTCTGCGTTCACGGCGTAGCCGAACCGGGCCTCGAAGTTCACGTCGACCGCAGCGACACCTCCATCCTCCAGGCCGAAGTTCCCGGTGATGAGATGCGCCGTTCCGTCCTGCAGGTAACGGTTCCGAACATAGACGGACACGATCTCCTGACCGGTGAGGAATCGGACCGAGTGGATGTCGTGGATCAGCGCTCCGATCACCCCGGCATTCGCTGCCGGTCCGTTCGATCCGGTTCCGGAGCCAGGGCTGATGTGTTGTCCTCGGAGCATGACGATCTCGCCCAGACGCCCGGATCGCGCGACATCTCGAACCGCCCGGTGGGTCGCGTCGAACTCGCGCATGAAGCCCACCTGAACCAAGGGCTGCTCAAGCACGGATTCACGTCGAACGATCTGTTCGGCCTCCGCTACGGTGCCCGCGAGCGGTTTCTCACACAGCACGGGCTTGCCTGCTTCAATCGATGCCAGGACTAGCGGACCGTGTGTCACATCAGGCGACGCCACGATGACGGCATCGACACATTCCGCCTCAATGAGTTCTCGACCGTCAACGAACACCTGATCGACGTCGACAGCGTCGGCGAGGCTCTTCGCGCTGGCTTCCGACACGTCGGCGACGGCAACAAGCTCGGCGCCCTTGACGACGTCGTGGATGTTGTGCGCGTGCACCGCGCCCATGAGCCCAACGCCAATGAGACCGACACGGACCCGGGCAGTCTGCGATGCGTTTGCCTGTGCGGTCACCGAATCACGCTCCACCCCAGGGACTCGTAGTACGCCTTGCTGCGAGAAGCGATCTGCAGGGGGACGTCGAAACTGGGCAGAGGGTGGATGTCGTGCTCAATCACAGCCCAGCCGTCGAAGTCGACATCCTCCATGGCGTCCCGTAGGGCCGGGAAGTCCACCTTGCCGGCCGCCGGTTCAGCGATGACTCCCAACGCAACCGCCTCGGCCATTCCCAGGTCCTCGGCTTCGACCCTCGCCAAGATCTCCGGGTTGACGCTCTTGAGGTGCAGGAAGGGGATGCGCGCGGCGTAGTCCCTGAACAGGTCGACGGAATCGCCATCTCGATACTCGTAGTGTCCGGTGTCGAGGCATAGCGAGACGAAGCGCGGGTCGGTGTCGGCCAGGTACTTGTAGGTTTCGTCGCGGTACTCCACCAAGCCATCAGCGTGGGGGTGGAAGACAAGTGTCATGTCGAACTCTTCGGCCAGCAGCTTGCCAATCTCGTTCGATGTGGTGATGAACTCGCGCCACTGGAGGGGATCCAGTTTCCGCGGCTCTTCTCGGCCAACGCTGTGTCCGTCCAAGCCGACCATGAACTTGGCTCCGAGTGGCGCGATGAGTTCCGCGATCTGCCGTGCGTCGTTCAGCGCCGCCTGCCGGTGTGAGCGGGTGTGCATCACCGAAATCTGGGTACCTGCGAGCATTTTCAGCGAGCGGCGCCCGAGCTCGTCTTCGAGTTGGCCCGGATCGGTTGGCAGGTACCCGTAGGGGCCCAGCTCGACGTAAACGAAGCCGCCGCTCTCGATGTCGTCCAGGAACCTGTCCCACGGGGGGTTCTCGGGAGATTTCGGGTCCCAGACCCCCCACGAATCGGGGGCGATTCCGAAGGTTAGTGGCATTGAAGGTTCCTTTCTGATACTTGAAATGCGGTGGTCACCGCGTCCGCTAACGGAATGACCCGACGCGGAAGCTTTCCATGATGTGGCGATGCAGGAGGGCATAGGCGAGGATCAGCGGGATCACGGTCATGAACATCCCAGCGAACTGCGCGCCTTGGTCGACGCTGTATTGCGAGGAGAAGAGCAGGATTCCTGGTGCGACTGTCACGCTGGTCGGTTGGGTGAGCAGCGGGAAGGTGTGAGAGAAGTTGTTCCACGCGTAGATGAAGGCAAGCAAGACGTTGCTGAGCACTGCGCTGCGCGACATCGGGATCACAACGGACACGAACGCTCGCCACTCGGATGCTCCGTCCGTCTTCGCGGCTTCGATCACATCGAGGGGGAACGACGAGAAGAACCCGAGCATCAGCATCACTGTCATGGGCATCCAGCTCGCCGCATAGACGAGTCCGATACCAGCCGGGTTGTCGCGAAGCCCCAGGTCACCAGTCATCGAGTACAGCGGGATGATGGTGGCAAGGAAAGGCAGTGTATAGAGAACCAAGTAATAGCGTTCTGCGAAGGACGAGATCAACGAGTTGCTGCGAGCGATGGCGTACGCTGCCATCGTGCCAAATATCGTGGCGACCGCAACCCCGACGATTGTGAACATGACGGTGTTCCACAGATACACGTACATCGACTGCCCAACGGCAACCCCGTTCCATCCCCTGACGTAGTTGGAGAAGTTGACCGGATTGGGAAGTCCCAGCGGATCGGTTGTGATCTGGTTGGAAGTTTTTAGCGACCCGGTGAAGACCGTGAATACCGGCAAGTTCGTGAAGATGACATAGGCTGCGACTAGCACCGTGATGAGGGAACCCACGAGAGTTGTCCGGCGCAATTTTCTAGGAACTTTCCTGACAATTGGGCGACTGATGTCAGTCTGCTTTACCTCTGCCATCAGAGCCGGTCCATCTTGTTGGTGCGGAAGAAGAAGGTGTAGGTCATAGAGACGGCGAGAATCACGATCGTGGTCACGATTGCCGCCGCCGACGCGTACCCGAAGTCGGAAGCCGAGAAGGCGGTTCGGTAGATGAACGTCGGCAGGATGTCTGATCCTGAGGCGCCGCGAGTCAGCGCCCACACCGAGTCTAGGAACTTGAAGTTGGCGACCATCTGCAGCCCAATAACGATGATCAGCACGTCCCGGATAAGGGGGATCGTGATGTGAATCATCCTTTGCCATTCCGATACGCCGTCGAGGGTGGCGGCCTCATTCACGTCCTCTGGGATGTCGTTGAGGGCCGACAGCAACAGGATCATCGGAATTCCTGCGTACTGCAGCACGCCCACAGCGATCACGATTGCGAGGGATGCGCTCGGGTCGTCGAGCCATGAGCGCCCCCACTCCGGGTTGATCGAGGCCAGGAACCGTGTCAGCCAGCCGAAGTTGGGGTCGAGTGCCTGCTTCCAGGCGAGAGCGATGAAGGTGGGTGGAAGGATGACCGGAAGGAACGCGAAGAACTTCAGTGTCCGGGTCAGCGGAATTCTCCGGTAGAAGGCGATCGCAAGCAGGAGCCCGATGCCAACGGTCCCAATGGTTTCACCCGCGGTGTAGATTAAGGTGCGCCAGAGGGCGGCCAGCGCGGCGGGATCCTTGAAGAAGCGCTGGAAGTTGCTCCACCCGACCCACTTCGCGTCGCCGAAGCCCGCCCAGTTCTGGAGCGCGGTCGGGATCGACAGGACGAATGGGTAAGCCAGGAAAAGGACGGTCAGCAGTGATGCGGGTAGGACGAAGGCCACGAAGAGTCTGCGGACCACCGTCTTTGCTCCTGGGCCACTTCCTTGCTTTTCTTGAGTGGTGTTGAGCTCGAAATCTTGAGCGCGTTTCCGTCGCGAGGTTGAGAGCGTGGACGCGGCCATGAGTCCTCCTTGGGCGTGGGGGGGGGGGAG
>NZ_JARKPQ010000023.1 GCF_029975155.1 Propionicimonas sp.
CTGCAGCTCCAGAAGGATTTCGTCATCGACCTTTCCGGGCTCGCCGTTGTCCGCGTGGATCCTGACGGCAAGAAGCACATCGACACCCCCGGATCCATCGTTGGGGTTTCCGCCACCTCCGGCGCGCTGTGGGGCATGATCATCGGATTACTCTTCCTGGTTCCCGGTGTCGGGCTGCTGGTCGGCGGCGCCTGGGGCGCTCTGGCGGGCCTGGCAGGCAAGGCCGGCATCAACCGAAGTCTGCGAGAGCGGGTGGACGGATTGCTGACACCCGGCAAGTCGGCCCTGGTTGTGATGGCCAAGAAGCTCACCGAGGACAAGTTCGCGGCCGGCATAGCCGAGTTCGGCGGCACCGTCTTGAAGACCTCGCTTTCGGACGAGGCCGAGAGTGAGCTGGCACAGGAACTGAAGGACTGAGCAATCAAGCGATCGGCCTGCCGGGCGATCCACCCTGATCGATTGTCTCCTTGACCCCAGCGGCTCTTGACCTCGGCGACCCTCGAACTCTCAGCGGAGCCTCATCGCCGTCTCCTCGGAAAGCGTTGTCATGCCCGAAAGCGTCATCGCCCTGATCATCCTGGCGGCCGCAGTCCTGCTGTTCATCTGGGACCGGCTGCCCATAGCGGTCATCGCGCTACTCGTGCCGCTGGCCCTGTGGGCCACCGGAGTGCTTGATCTGGGTGAGGCCGTGGCCGGCTTTGGCGACCCGACGGTGCTGTTCATCGCAGCCTTGTTCGTGGTGAGCGAGGCGTTGGAAGCCAGCGGGGTGACTGCGGCGGCCGGCGGACTCGCGATGCGACTAGGTGGCACCAACCCGAGCCGTCTGATGACCACCGTGATGCTGATGGCGGCCCTACTGACGGCGCTGATCACCCCGAACGGGTCGATAGCAGCTCTCACCCCGGTGATCGTGGTCATCGCCATTCGGGCACACCGCTCACCATCCGAGTTGCTGATGCCCGCGGCGTTCGCCGCCCATTCGGGCTCGCTACTGATGCTGATCGGCAGCCCGGTCACCGTGGTGGTGGCCGACTACGCCGAATCGACCGGAGCCGGCCACCTGGGGCTCTTCTCCACCGGACCGCTCGGTCTCGTGCTGACCGTCGCGACGATCGGAGTCGTACTGCTGGTCGGCTCACGGCTGGTGCCGCAGCGCTCTTCGGGCAAGGCGCTGCGCGATCTCGGTTCACACGGTGCGCTGCTCGCCGAGCACTATGGGCTGGACGAGCCGGACGAGCAACTCATGCAACGCGGTCGCGGCGCCGCCGAGTTCATCATTCCACCGCGTTCCCGGTTCATCGGCGACGTGGTCCACTACGGGATGGTGACCGAGTCGGGTGAACTCGTCGTGGCTGGGATGCATCACAAGGGACGCGACGTCGCCGGCCCGCTGAAGCTGTCAGCCGGCGATACATTGCTCTTCCAAGGATCTTGGCGGGCGCTGGCGAATGCCGCCAATGACCCCGACATCATCGCAGTCGACGACCCGGATGCGGTGCGCCGGCAGGCGGTTCCTCTCGGTCATGGCGCCAAGCGCGCTCTCAGCGTCCTGGCGACCATGATCGTGCTGCTCGCGACCGGCCTCGTTCCGCCTGCGGTGGCTGGTCTGCTGGCGGCGCTGGCGATGATCCTGCTGCGAGTGATCACCGTGGAAGAGGCCTATGAAGGCATCTCATGGACGACGATCATCCTTGTCGGAGGGATGATGTCGCTGTCGGTGGGGATGACCGAAAGCGGTGCGGCGCAGCTGCTGGCCGAGGGCCTCGTGGCCCTGGTGGGCGATGCCGGGCCTTTCGCACTCCTCGCGGGGCTGTTCGCCATCACGGCGGTGCTCGGACAACTGATCAGCAACATGGCAACCGCCCTGATCGTCATTCCGATCGGTGTGTCGGCCGCTGCTCAGATGGACATTTCGGCGATGCCGATTCTGGTGGCGATCGCGGTCTTTGCAGCGGCCGCGTTGCTGACACCGGTGGCC
>NZ_JARKPQ010000029.1 GCF_029975155.1 Propionicimonas sp.
GCTGGCCGCAGCCCGGGACGCCGTCAGGAAGTCGCAGGTTGGTCTGGGACAGCTGGCGCGGGACGCCGCGTCCCTACTTCGAGCGCTGTGAGGAGAGCGTGATGGATTTTCTGATCAGCGTGCCGGAACGGCTGGCGCGCAACGTGTATGTCACCGACGAAGTCGAGTCGCACATCGAGATCAACCAGGAGATTGCACGGGCAACCGGCACCGGCAAGCTGCTGGTTCAGGTCTGCCCCGCCCACGTGTATCGGGAGGAGGCGGACGGCACCATCTCGGCGGAGTACGCCGCCTGCCTCGAGTGCGGTACCTGTCTGGCTGTGGCTGCTCCGGGGTCCCTGACCTGGCATTACCCAGCTTCGGGCATGGGGATCGCCTTCCGCGAGGGCTGACGGTGGTCGCGCGGGCCTATGGTTGGCCCATGAGGCGACTGGCAGGGCTGCGCAAGAGCTACGAGGCGGGCGAACTGGACGAGGCCGACACCACCTCGGCACCACTGACGCTGTTCGATCGCTGGTTCGCCGAGGCAGAGCAGGCGAAGGTGCCCGAACCGAACGCGATGACGCTGGCAACGGTCGGCCCGGGTGGGCGGCCGTCCACCCGCATCGTGCTGATCAAGGACGTCGACGAGCGCGGGCTGGTCTGGTACACCAATTACCGCTCCCGCAAGGCCCGCGAGCTGGCCGACAACCCCTACGCCGCATTGCAGTTCCACTGGGTCGAACTGGAGCGGGTCGTGCGCATCGAGGGACGCGTCGAACAGGTCAGCGCCGAGCAGTCGGACGCCTACTTCGCGGTGCGTCCGCTGGACTCGCGGCTGGGGGCCTGGGCGTCGCCGCAGTCGGAGGTGATCGCCAACCGCGGCGTCCTGCTGAAGAACGTTGCCGAGGTGACAACGCGTTTCGGGCTGAACCCACCGCGTCCCGAGCACTGGGGTGGCTACCGGCTGGTCCCCGATCAGTGGGAGTTCTGGCAGGGCCGCAAGTCGCGGTTGCACGACCGGATCAGGTACCGCCTCGTCGACGGGCAGTGGCTCAAGGAGCGCCTCGCGCCGTGACCACCGGTGCGGCGCCGGTTGCCCCGACTGGTTGAATGGGGTTCATGCGAGTTGGTATTGGAAGCGACGGCTCCGGTTTCGGCCTGAAGGGCGTCATCGTCGAGCATCTCAAGCAATCCGGCCACGAGGTGGTCGACTACGGTCCGGGCGAGGGCGAGCAGCCCGAGTACTCGGCCACCTACGCGCGCCAGGTGGCCCACGCCATCCGCGACGGCGAGGTCGAGCGCGGGGTGCTCATCTGCGGCACCGGTATCGGTATCTCGATCTCGGCCAACAAGGTGCGCGGCATTCGCGCGGCGGTCTGCTCCGAACCGTTCACCGCTCGACACACCCGCGAGAACAACGGCTCGCAGATCATCGCCTTCGGCGCGTTCGTCGTCGGGCCCGAGATGGCCAAGGCCATCGTGGACGCCTTCCTCGGCACCGAGTTCAAGGGCCTGGTCGACCAGGAGTTCAACGACCGCTTCAACAAGATCGCAGCCATAGAGGACGAAGAGCTCGCCATCGCCCAGGGCTGAGCATTCGGGGATCCCCAAGAGTTGTCTCGGACTCGCCACAGGCTCCCCAAAAGGTCCGCCTAACCAAAGCAACGCCGCGGTTCTATTGAAGAATCGCGGCGTTGCTTTGGTTATCCTGTACATCCCTCGACCCCTCTTTGACAAGGTATGTCATCGCAGCAATATTCTGATGAACAGCATACCGGAGAACCCGCCCGCACACCGTAGGCGAGCCTTGGCTGGCTTGTCGCCGACTATTCCGGTTCCTATTCTTTGGAATATCAGATAAGGATTGGTGAATCCGGAAAGGGCCGATCATGAGCACCATCACCGCCATCAAGTCCTGCACCACCACCTCTTGTTCTTTCAACCACGACGGCTGCACGGCCTTCGCCATCACCGTCGGCGGCCAGGGAGCCAAGGCTTCC
>NZ_JARKPQ010000033.1 GCF_029975155.1 Propionicimonas sp.
GCTGGCCGATCTGGCTGCGCGTTCGGGGATCGGGGCTGGGCAGGCGTGGGCGTGGCCGCTGATCGTGGACGGCATCATCGTCGTCGCGACCGTCGCCGTCGTCGCTCTCGCCGGGCAACGCTCCGCCTGGTACCCCTGGGCACTCCTCACCGGCGGCGCGCTCGTCTCAGTCACCGCGAACGCGATCCACGCCGTCGTCGCAGCCGACCCCGACGTACCCGGCATCCTCGCCGCCTCCGTCGCAGCCGTACCCCCGGTCGTGCTGCTCGCGATCACCCACCTCACCGTCATCCTCACCCGCACCCCGGTTCCCGCCTCGGAACCGGAGACACCTCGCCGACCTCCGGTCGCCGTGCTCGCCACCGCTTCGGCGGACCCAGCGCCGGATGAGCTGGCAGCGGTGCCCGCGTCACTTGGCGTCGCTGAGCTGGCGTCCGCTCCTGCCGGCGCCGGCCCGCTCGATCCGGCGGATCGTCGGGCGTTGGGGTGGGAGCTGCACGAGGCGGGGTGGTCGAACAAGCGGATTGCACGCGAGCTCGGCGTGCATCCCTCGACCGTGGGCCGCTGGTTCACCCCCGCACACCTCACTACTGACAGCACCGAATCCGCCGACGAGCGGGAGGAGACAACCCCATGAACACCACCGACAAGCAGCACACCGACCCCCGCCACGATCCGCAGCGCATCGTGCCGACCCCAGCAGACGAGGCACTCTCCGTGCCTCGCGACCGCCCCGAGCCTGCCCTGGAGGCAGCGACGACGCCGGAGGCGGTGCGGGCGGCGCAGGTTGCCCGCACCGAGAAGCACCACGCCGCCGTGAATCGTGGCCGGGGTGTGGAGTGGGTACGTCCGACCGATCTGATGGCCCGTCATTCGGCGAACGTCGCCGGGCGCGGACTGGACTTCCAAGCCGAACTCGCCCGCCGCACCCGCACGCCGCTGCGGATCGGGATGAAGGCCGCACGAGACCGGGCACGTCGCCTGCCGCCGATCACGGCGTTCGGTCGGCGCACCGTCACCACCTCGGCCCCTGTGCGGCCTGGGGTCGGAATCGGGTGAAGGTGGCAGGTCGTGGTCCAGACGGCAACTGCAGAGGCAGGGGCGCGTTCGTGGGAGCGGGCGCGCACCTACCTGCCAGGAGGTGCCGACACCATGACCACAACCACCAACCCCAGCGTCGAGGCCGAGGATTTCACGACCGGCGAGGGCCTGCGGGCTCTGCTGCACCGGCTCCACCACGGTGGTGAGGATGCCTGGGTCAATGATCCGGTCGCGCGCGATCTAATGGGGTTCGCCGCCGAGAAGTACAAGGCGCTGGCGCGCAAGCACCGCCTCGATACCTGGGAGGCGGTCGCGGCGGCGTTCGACGCGATGCAGAACCGCTCCACCCGTGAAGCCAACGATCCGTGGGCGATCATCACCCACGCCGTGCGGATCACCTGCATCTACGAAGAACGAGCCCAAGGCCTCCTCTGCTCGGTGCACCAGGCCCGCCGCTCCCACGTCTCCGCGTTCCACGACCCCGAACGGTTCTCCGACCGCGACACCGCACTGTCCGACTACCACCCCGCGCTCCAGGTCACCGACGATCTGGCCAGCGACACCGAGCCCGATCCGCACGACCTGTTGGGGTCGGCGCAGGCCTGCATGTCGGCCACGTCGGCGGCGGAGGACGCGATTGCGTTGCTGTGCCTGCTCGACTGGCCTGCTGATGTTGCGCGGGCTTCGGTCGAGCACGTCTGCGGCGCACTCACCAAAGCCGGGACCCGCCAGTCCGCGTACGAGGCGTTGCGGAAGGATAGGCATGCCCGCGCGCTGCTCGACCTGCCCCGCCGCACCTGGACCGCGCTGCTGCGCGCTTTGCTCGGGAACCCGCACCCCGCCTACGCGGCCACCAGCGCGGGTCGTGGGGTGCTGCTGCGGCTTCTCCTCGGGGAGACCTTGGAACTGCTGCTGCGCGACGACGACCTGATCCTCGCCCTCGCGCTCGCGGCCCCCAGGCATCGGGGCGGTGACCGGAGATGACGGACCCGCAGACCGGTATCCAGCTCGACCGGGCCGTCGATTCCCTGATCGTCGGCAAGCGCCACCGCACCGACCTCGGAGACATCGACACCCTCGCCGCCTCCATCGACCGCGACGGCCTGCTCCAACCTCTGACGATCACCATCGACGGCGTACTCGTCTGCGGGGCACGCCGCCTGGCGGCGATCAAGATGCTCGGCTGGCGCACCGTCAGCGTCTGGGTCCGCGGCGGACTATCGGACCGGCTCGGGAAGCTCTTGGCCGAGCAGGACGACAACATGCTCCACAAGCCCTACAACCAGCTCGAAGCGGCCGGCCTGTACCGCGAGATCAAGGAAGTCATGGCCGAAGACGCCGCCCGCCGGAAGTCCGCCACCCAGTTCAGCGCCGAGAACCAGCCCGGAAATGACGGTGGTGGAAAATTTCCACCACCGTCAAGCGGCCCCACTGGCAAGGCGCGGGAACAGGCAGCGGCGATGATCCCCGGCGGCGCGTCGTACAAGACGCTGGAGAAGGTCGGCTACATCGAAGAGATCGCCGCCAACCCCGCCCAGCCGGAGTCGCTTCGGGCGGAGGCTGCGACGGCGTTGGAGCGGATCGAAGCAGGCGACCCGGTACATCCCCTCTACCAGGCGATCCGCCAGAGCGCCGATGCTGCGCGTGAGGTGCGCGAGGCGACGATGCACGCCCTCGCCGAGGATGCCGTCGCCCGCGCCAACGCGATGAAGAAGGGCAAGAAGCCCAAGCACCGCCCCAAGCCCGCGCTCCTCGATGATGCTCCGCCGGTTCGGTATCCGGTGCGGGCGTTCGTCCAGACCTGGGGCGAACTCGCCAGCTGGTGGACCCATTACGACATCGCCATCCTTGCCGTCGAGCTGACCGACGACCAGTACGAGAACTTCCTCACCGTCGCCGAAGCCACCGCCCGCTTCGCCGACGACCTCCACACCGCACGCGAAACCCTCCTCGGTGTGAAGCCGGTCCTGCGCGCCCTCTGAGATTCCACCGCCGCGTGGTTGGCGGATGTGTACCTGCCAGGCATGAGCCCTGCATCCGCTGATCCCAAGTCCCGCCGCCGACTCGTCGCCCTCGTCGCCGCTGGCATCGTCCTGCTGCTCCTGGCCGGGGTAGGCGTCTACGGACTCCTCATCGGCCCCCGCAACCCGAGCACTGACGATCCGCGCCCCGAGCCGTCGCCGACCGTGACCACGCCCCAGTCACCGGGACCGTCAACGCCACCGCTGCCGAAGGTTCCAGCGGTGCCGCGCTCGACCGATCCGGTCACCTTCGCCGAAGGCGTCGCCACAACCTTGTTCGCCTGGGACACCGCGCTGGGGCTGTGGCCACTGGACTACACCTCGGCGATCCTCGCCGTCGGTGACCCCTCCGGGGACGAGCAGGCAGGTCTGGCCTCCGACATCGCCACCTATTTGCCGAACCGGGACGCCTGGATCGAACTGCGCCAGTACGCCACGACCCAGTACCTCGTCATCGACACCTTGTTCGTCCCTGATGCGTGGGCCGACGCCGTGGCGCAAGCGCAGCCTGGGCAGATCGCCCCCGGCACGACCGCGGTCACGATCGAGGGCACCCGCCATCGCTCCGGCGTCTGGAACGGCCAGCCCGTCACCTCCGAGCACGCGGTCGCGTTCACCGTGTTCGTGGTCTGCGCCCCGACGTACCCGACCTGCCACTTGCTGCGGCTGTCCCAGCTCGACAACCCCCTCCGCTGAGGTGCCGCTGTGTTCCGCAAAGCCGCCATCGCCGCCATCGCATTCATGTTCCTCGCGCCGTCCGTCATCCTGCTCGGGATCGGGGCACTGATGAACCCAGCCGCCGCGAACTGCGCCGTTTCGACGGGCACCGTTCACCTCGGGCCTGTGCCGGATTCGCTGACCGTGACGACGGCGAACGGTGAGACGTTCACGCTGAACCGGCAGCAGCTCACCCATGCCGCCACGATCATCGCCGTCGGCAACAGCACCGACGGCGTGGGCAGGCCGGGGATCAAGATCGCGCTCATGGCAGCGCTCACCGAGTCCACGCTGCGGATGCTGTCGAACACCGGCACCTACCCCGAGTCCGCGAACTACCCCAACGACGGCAACGGCTCCGACCACGACAGCCTCGGCCTGTTCCAGATGCGGCCACAGTCGGGCTGGGGTTCGGTCGCCGAGCTCATGGACCCCACCTACCAAGCGCGGGCCTTCTTCGGCGGCCCGACCGGCCCGAACTACCCCTCGCCGCGCGGTCTGCTCGACATCCCCGGCTGGCAGCAGATGGACCCCGGCGAAGCCGCCCAAGCCGTCGAAGTCTCCGCCTACCCCGACCGATACCGCAACTACGCACCCGTCGCCGACACCATCCTCACCACCCTCACCACCAGCGGCACTGCGCCTGCGGGCGCCGGCGGTCCCGTGATCTCGTCGTCGCGGGTGGTGTTCCCCCTCCCCGAGGGGACCTGGGTGGCGACCTCGCCGTTCGGGATGCGCGTGCACCCGATCACCGGCGAGTACAAGCTGCACACCGGAGCGGACTTCGGAGCCGCCGATGGAACCCCGATCCTCGCCGCCGCCGACGGCACCGTCACGGTCGCCGAGTTCACTGGCGGATACGGCGGACTCATCGTCATCGAGCACACCATCGATGGCCAGAAGATCGCCACGGCGTACGCCCACATGTGGCAGCACGGCATCCACGTCAAAGCAGGTGACCAGGTACGGGCGGGCCAGCACATCGGCGACGTTGGGAGTTCGGGCTACTCCACCGGAGCACACCTGCACTTCGAGGTGCGTCAAGGCGGCACGAACGGCGATTTCTTCGACCCCGCCGCTTGGCTCAACCAGCACGGCGCCGCGAACCTCCCCGAAGCGACCAGCGGATCACCCGCCGCGTGCCGTACGGCGGGAACCGCAGGACCGGCCACCGGCGTCGATGGCGACCCCGACCGTCTCGTCGACAATCCCACCACAGGCGGGAAGATCACCGCTCGGCTGCTGCACCTCTACCAACAGACCCTCGCCGCGTTCCCCGACACCGGCTGGGGCTGCTACTCACCGCGCCCCGGCACCAAGTCCGAGCACCCCCTCGGGCGGGCGTGCGACATCACCTTCGGCAACCGGATCGGCCAACGCCCCAACCCCGCCCAGCTCGACGCCGGATGGGCCGTGACGAACTGGATGAAAAACAACGCGAGTGTCCTCGGCGTCGAGTACCTCATCTGGCAAGGCCGAATCTGGTCCGTCAGCCGCGACGCCGACGGCTGGCGCCCCTACAACGGCGGCGGCATGCACAACCCCGACGACGTGACCGGAGGCCACTATGACCACCTCCACGTCACCGTGAAAGCCGGGTGACCACGATGGGCGTCTTTCCCGACTTCGACGGCCTCGGCGGCATTGGGGATCTCCGTGCTGTCGTTGGCGCGCTCCTCACGTTCGTCCTTATCGTGGCGGTGCTCATGTTGGTCGTTTCAGCGATCGTGTGGGCTGTCGCATCCGCCCACGGCAACTACTCCACCGCAAGCAAAGGCCGCGTCGGCGTCCTCGTGTCGGTCGGAGCCGCAGCACTCGCCGGAGCGGGAGTGGCGTGGATGAACTGGCTCATCAACCTCGGCCAACAGCTCTGATTCGCCGTCTCGACGATGCCCGCGCCCGTCATGGCGTGGGCATCGCTATCTCTCGGTTCGGGTGTTCCAGCGCACCTGTGGCGTGTACCCCGTCTGTGCATCCGCGCTGGCGGGCCGACCGCCCGCGTCAAGGAGACCTACCGTGTTCGATCTGCTCACCACTACCGTTCTGTCCGCCGTCGGCCTGGTGCCGATGGACATCAACATCGACCCCAACACCAACGGGCTGCCGGGGATCAACCAGCTGCGCACCATCGTCGGCGCGGTGATGACCATCGGCCTGATCCTCTCCGTCCTCGCACTGATCGTCTCGGCGATCGTGTGGGGCTTCGGAGCGAACTCCAGCAACCCTCACCTCGCCAGCAGGGGGAAGATCGGCGTCCTCGTCTCCTGCGGCGCGGCGGTGATCTGCGGCGCGTCGGTGACGCTCATCAACTTCTTCTGGAACGTCGGACAGCAAGTCTGACCCGCACCGTCGAGAGGGTTGGTGGTTCGTGATGAGCGTGTGCGACATCCCGGTGATCTCCTCGGTCTGTGATGCCGTCGGCGAAGGGGCCGCCACGCTGGTCGCGGCCCCGTTCGACTGGCTCGCCCAAGCCATGGGAGCTGCCGCGGGCTGGTTGTTCGAGGCGGTCTGGTCGGTGTTCGACACCACCACCCTCGTCGATGTCACGCGGCCCGGCTACGTCAGCGTCTACAACCTGCTGTTCGGTGTCGCGGTGTTCGTGATGCTGATCTTCTTCTGCCTCCAACTCATCACCGGCCTCATCCGCCGCGACCCCACCGCCCTCACCCGAGCCGCCCTCGGCCTCGCGAAATCAGTGCTCGGGTCGTTCGTCGTCATCACCCTGATGGCGCTACTTCTGGAAATCGTCGACCAGCTGTGCATCGGGATCGTCCAAGCCGCAGGCGAGACCACCGAGTCGATGGGCGACAAGATCGCCCTGCTCGCTACCGGTCTGGTCGGGATCAACATCGCCGCCCCCGGTGTCGGGGCGATCATCACGATCTTCATGGCCGGACTCGCGATCACCGCCGCCGCCATCGTCTGGCTATCCCTCCTCGTACGCAAAGCCCTGCTGCTGGTCGCGATCGTGTTCGCCCCACTCGCCTTCAGTGGGGCGTCGTGGGACGCCTCGCGGGGGTGGATTGGGAAGTGGGCGATGTTCGTCGTCGCGCTGATCTGCTCCAAGCTCGTCCTCGTCGTGATGTTCCTGGTCGCGATCACGCAGGTCTCGGCACCCATCGACGCCGACCTGGCCTCGATCAGCGACCCCATCGCCGGGATCGTGCTGATGGCGATGGCCGCGTTCGCCCCGTACCTGACCTACAAGTTCATCGCGTTCGTCGGCTTCGACATGTACCACGCGATCGGCTCTGAACAAGACGCCAAACACGCCCTCAACCGACCTATCCCAGTGCCCGGACGCGGCGCGGGCGGCGGAGCCGAGCCGAAGAAGGTACTCGACGGCGCAGGCAACACCGGAAGCGGTGGCGGTGGTGCTGGCCGTGGAGGCAGCGGGAGCGCGCCACCCGCGCCGAAACCTACGCCCGCAGCATCGACAGGAAGCGTGGCAGGCGCATCAGGCGGAGCGGCTGCGTCTGGTGGCGGTGCTGCCGCAGGTGGTGGTGGTGCTGCTGCGGCGGCTGGCCCTGCCGCCGCGGTGGTGGTCGGGGCGCAGGTCGCCAAGGGCGCCGCCACTGCCGGACCGAAAGCCGGAACCGCGCTCGGCGCCCAGGGCGAGCATGCCGCGGACGCCGCCGCCCAGACACCACCGCCACACCCAGCGAGCGCAGCGCCTGGCGTGCCTTCTCAGGTCGCGCCGCCCTCGTCGAGTCCGGCACCACAGGCGCCAAGGAGTGACCCCGCACCACCGCCACCGGCCCCGAAGCCCAGCACACCGCCTGCGCCACGAGCGCCGAAGGAGTAGACCCGTGTCCACGAACCAGACCCAGCGCAGCACGGGCGATCTCGTGCCGGTGAAGTTCTCCCGCCTCACCCGCCGAGGCATTCTCCTCGGCCTCTCCCTGACCCAGCTCATGACCCTGGCCATCGGCGGCGCGACCCTGATCGTCGCGTTCTACGCCGGAGGCGGGGTGCTGCTCGCCTACACCGCCCCCGTCTGGGCGCTGTCGGCTGCGCTGACCTGGATACCCATTGCAGGTCGGCCCATCGTCGAGTGGCTGCCGGTCGCGTGCTGGTGGCTGTGGCGCACCACCGGCGGCCAGCTCTTGTATCGGCGAAGGATCGTCACACCTCGTCCGGTTGGGACGCTCGCGCTGCCAGGAGATATGGCCAGGCTGCGGGAGTTCGACGACCCCGACACGGGGGCCGGGATGGTCCACGACCCCCACGCCGCCACCTTGACCGTGGTCTGCGAGGTCACCCATCCCGCGTTCGTGCTCCTCGACCCTGGCGAACAAGAGCGCCGCGTCACCTCCTGGGGTCGAGTGCTCGCGACCGTGTGCCGCTCCGGCCGCGTCGCCACGCTTCAGGTGTTGGAGCGGACTCTGCCGGACTCCGGTACCGGGCTTGCCGAGTGGTGGGCTGCGCACGGCACGCCGGACGGGTCATGGGCCGCTGACACCTACGCCGAGCTGATCGAACGCGCCGGACCCGCAGGCGAACGCCACGCCACCACCCTGTCCCTCTCCTTGGATATGAGGACGGCGGCTCGGCAGATCAGAACCGCCGGGGGCGGCATCCGGGGTGCGGCAAACGTGCTGCGCCAAGAGATGAACACCCTCGTCGCCGCGCTCCGTTCCGCCGACCTCGCACCGTCGGGCTGGCTCACCCCAGGCCAGATCGCGGTCATGCTGCGCTCCGCCTACGACCCCGCCATCGCCGCCACCCTGGAACGCCACGGCCAACTCGGCCAATCTCTCGCCACGGCGGGTCCGGTCGCGGTCACCGAGACCTGGGGACGGTTGCGCACCGACTCCGCGCACCACGCGGTGCTGTGGATCAGCGAATGGCCGCGCTCGCTGGTGTATCCGGGGTTCTTGTCGCCGGTGCTGCTGTCTACCGGTATTCAGCGGTCGTTCTCGCTGATCTGCACGCCAATGCGATCCGACCAAGCCGCCCGAGACATCCGCAAGAAGAAGGTCGAGCACATCTCCGACCAAACCCAACGAGCCAAGATCGGCCAGATCGAAGACGCCTCCCAGACCGCCGAATACCACGACGTGCTCCAACAAGAAGCCGACCTCACCGCCGGCCACGGCATCCTCCGCTACACCGGACTCATCGCCATCTCGGCACCCACCGTGGAGGAACTCGACGCCGCCGTGGCTGCGATCGAACAGGCTGCGATCCAAGCCTCGTGCGAGACACGGCTCCTCGTCGGACAGCAGGCCGCCGCGTTCACAGCTGCTGCGTTGCCGCTCTGCCGGAAGGTCTAGGAATCGATGGCGGCACTTGGTGGTGCGGTCGGTGCGATCGTTGCCGGGGCTGGGATTGCATGCGGTGTTCCCTCGGAGAGAACCGCGGCCAGGCAGTCGATGTCCTCGTGGGCGGCGGCGTCAGGGAACATCCAATGGAGGTCCCGCTGCTCGGTGGTCACGTCGATGGTCGGTCGGACGCCCGCTCCGCGCGAGGAGCGGCCGCGCACGTTACGAACCTCATCCAGCGAGTAGATTGCGCCGAGTTCGCCTCGTTTTAGGAGGTTCCCTGGGTTGGCTGTGATGATCCGTCGATCGGTTACCGCTACGAAGGTACTCGACGCGAACTTCTCAACGATGGCACTGGCTCTTCCCGGCGTGAGCGCGTCCCAGGTCGCGTCAACTCGTTTAGCGAGAATCGCTGGCACGACTCCGGCGAAGTTGTGAGTTCCCACCTCGTAGGGGAAGGCCACGCTGCGAAGTGCCTCACCGTCCTCAAGAAACCACCGGAGGATGTGCAGGTAGGGATCGAGCTCAAGCCCCTCGGGCGCGCATACGGTCTCTGGGACCGCTGGCATCTCGACTGCTGGCTGGAGGATGTTGGCCAAGGGTTCGATGGCTTCGAGGAGCTGTCTGCATGTGAACTGGGACGCCTTCGCGTCCTTCCGCTTCTTCGTGAGCGGCACGGTGGCGCGACCGGGTAGCTCGGCAATGATCCGCAACTCGCGCACGAGTGACTCGGTCAACGATCGGACTTCGGAGAGCGACTTGTCGATCTCGGCCGGCGTGTTCCTGGCGATCCGGTCGAAGAGCTGCGCTTCGCTCTCGTCATTGGTGCTTCGTGTTCTGGCGAGGGCCGCCCGGACAGCCTGGTACTCCGCGTGGGTCTTCAGCGAGCTGAGCAGCGCGTAGGTATCGAAGACGATTGCCTCGGCGTTGGATTCGAGGTACTGGCGGCGGGCGCGACCCTCCACCTTCCCGAGCTCCTGGACGTGGCCGGCCACGTTCTTGCGGTACAGCTTCAGTTGCTTGCGGATGTTGGGGCCACTGGGAGCGATGGGCTCCCAGACAGAGTCTGTGATGGCGTCGAGTTCGCGGGTCTCCTTGACCGCCTCATCGACGGACTCCGCCAGACTTTCAAGCTCTGCCCATTGCTCGTTTCGGATGGCCTTGAGCGTTTGCGTCGTGAGCTGGATGTTGGAGCGGACGAGGCCGGAAATCTCGCCGAGCTGCATTTGGAGCGCGATCATTGCGACGGCCGGGCCGATGGCTGCGATCGCCGTCGCGGCTGTCATAGAGGCGGGGATGAAACGTGCCTGGGCGACCAACTCACCGTTCTTGAAGATCGCCCCGAGCTTGGCGCCGTCCTTCGCCGCCATCTGCCCGCCGCTCTTCAGCAGAGACAGAGTCGCATCGTTGACCCGGAAGAGGCCTTGCGCGCTCGACACTGCCTCCGCGACGTTTCCGACGATAGTGCCTGCGTTGCCGAGCGAACCCAGAGCGGTCGAGAGCTGCGCGCGATCGAATGACGGCACCATGTCAAGGCTGATGAGTTCAAGGCCGTCGGGGACTTCGCCGAACACGACTGCGACACCGGGCGTCACCTCGACGAGGGTCGTGGACGCTGCGAGTTCAAGCGCGTCGGACCTGATCTGACCGTCTTCGTCGGTTGGCCCACCAATGGCCTCGTCGCTGCCGGACTCGTCGCGCGCGTCGTCCATTTGGGCTCTCCTTCTCGCCGGTGACTGCCTCGTGCCTCCCTCCGACGCCTCCACCAAGTATGTCAGCCACCTCCGACAACGCCCGGGGCATTGCAGCACACCTCCTCATCACACGACTTTGCGAGGAGGCCGACCATGCCCACGTTCTTTGACTCGACTGCCGACGCGGCTGAGGCGTCCGAGGCTCTGCGGGGTCTCGCGCATGCGAGCCGCACGTTCGATCAGCCCGCGCAGATGTACGGGGTGATCGGTGACCTGTCTTCGGGTATGCGGTCGCTGCGCCAGGTGCTGGAACAGCTCGCTGACGTGCACGAGAGGAAGGTCGCGCATGCGTTCAACGACGACGGCGGCCACGCCGCGGGTGTCCGGGATGCGCTCGCGACGGCGGAGGAGCTGCGCCGGTCTGCGCGTCTGGTGGATCAGGCCTACGACCGGCTCGCTGAGGCGTTCGTGACGGCGGGGCGGATCGCGTGGCATCCCGAACCCGCCATCGAGGAGGTGGTGCCGTCGCGGTGGATCAACGTGGTGTTCCTTCAAGGCGACGAGGCCGACCGTCCGTTGCGCATCCTCGGCGAGCTGGGTCACGTCGATGCGGTGGACTACCTCGCCCAGTGGGACTACGGCGAGGAGACCACGCAGGCGGCGTTGGAGAACGGGTACGTCTACGACGAACCCGGCGAGGGCACCAACGACCGGGTGATGATGTCCGGCGACTACGCACTGGTCGTCAACCCGCACGTCGGGTACGTCTCACTGCTGCGCCGCCACCCCGAACCCGACGCGAGCGCCGAAGCGATCGATGAGCCGTCGCCGACACGGGACGGGCCGGAACTGCTGGTCTCGTACTCCTCGCCGGGTGCTCCGAAGCGACGTGACGTGCCGTCGCCGAAGCAGGGGCGGTCGTGGTTCGAGCCCGCCAAGATCACCGCAGTCCGCGAGTCCCGAGGGCTGGGACTGTGAACCAGGATCGAGAGCGACTGCACACTGCCGTGCTGGTCGCGCCGTCGAAGGAACGCCGCAAGCTCCGCAAACAGCGCCGCCGCGCGGAAGCCCGGCTCCACGCAGAGCAACGCAAGACCGAACTCGCCGCCGCGAAAGCACGGGTGGAGGCGGAGCGGGCGGAGCGGCGCGCCACGATCTACCTGCCCAAGAGCGGCGAGGCGGGTGCGGCGCAGCTCAGGACGCCGGGACGGTTCCGGCTCCCGCGTCACCAGGACACCTCCGCGACGTTGGCGGGGGCGTATCCGTTCGTGGCAGAAGGTGGTCTCGGTGCCGATGGTGTGTTCGTCGGCCAAGACCTCTACTCCGGCGGCAGCTTCGTGTACGACCCGTGGGTGCTGTACGCGCGCGGCATCATCACCGCCCCCAACGTGGTGCTGGCCGGGATCGTCGGCTCCGGCAAGTCCTCGCTCGCGAAGTCGCTCTACACACGGTCGTTGCCGTTCGGGCGGCGCGTGTATGTGCCCGGTGATCCGAAGGGCGAGCACACTGCCGTCGCCAACGCTGTCGGCGGCCGGGCCATCGTCCTGGGCCACGGCCTCAACACCCGCCTGAACCCCCTCGACGAAGGGCACCGCCCATCCGGGTTGTCGGACGAGCAGTGGGCCTCCACCGTCGCCGCCCGACGCCGTGATCTGATCGGCGCGCTCGCCGAGACCGTGCTCGCGCGCGGGCTGTCGCCGTTGGAGCACACCGCGATCGACCTGGCATTGACGCAGACGGTGCGGGAGAACGAGGTACCGATCCTGCCGATGGTCGTTGACCACATCCTCAACCCCAGCACCGACCCCGACGGACGTCTCGCCGAAGACGGCCGCCTCGTCGGCCACGCCCTACGCCGTCTCGTCGCCGGTGACCTCGCGGGACTGTTCGACGGCCCCTCCACCGTGACGTTCGACCCCAGTCTGCCGATGATCTCCCTCGACCTGTCACGAGTCACGGAGAACTCGACGCTCATCAGCGTCTTGATGACGTGCTCGTCGGCGTGGATGGAATCCGCCCTGCTCGATCCGAATGGTGGGCAGCGATGGGTGATCTACGACGAGGCCTGGCGACTCATGTCCCACCCCGCGCTGCTGCGGCGGATGGACGCGCACTGGCGGCTCGCCCGGCACTACGGGATCGCGAACATGCTGATCTTCCACAAGCTCACCGACCTCGACAACGTCGGCGACCAAGGCTCCGCCATGCGCTCCCTCGCCAACTCGTTGTTGGCGAATGCGGAGACGAGGATCGTGTACCGGCAGGAATCCGACCAGCTCGGACCCACCGCCCAAGCCCTCGGCCTGACCGGCACAGAGCAGCAACTCCTCCCGAACCTCGGCGTCGGCCAAGGCTTGTGGCGCATCAAGGCCAGGAGCTTCGTGACCCAGCACCAGCTCCACCCCGCCGAGCTCGCGCTGTTCGATACCAGCTCTCGCGCGGCTGGAGGTCACCGATGAACCTCTCACGCCCACACCACTCCCGCGACCAGGAACCTGAGGTGCCTGTCGATCTGCCGAACGTGGTCGTCACCGTCGCCGCGGACGGCACTCTCACCGCAGCCGTCGACGGCATCGCCCACCCGCAACCTGCTTCAGGGACGTGGACTCGGGCGACGTTCGGACCGCTGATGGACGAGATCACGAAAAACCGCACCGTCTCGGTCAGGGTCGAGGTCCGCGAGTGCGACGGCGGCGTGTTCACCGACATCATCCACGCCCGCAAACCAACCCCACCCGCACGAGCGGCCGAGCAGGAACCGGTCCCAGGCACGCGGCGAGGTCGCCGAGCCGCCGCACCGCGAGAACTGCGGCTCATGGAGATCGACGGCGAGGGGTTCGTGCCGGGTGAGGATGTCGCCGTCGCGGTCATCGTGAGCCACACCGACGCCGCCGGAACCGGCACCGCTCGGGCGCTGGTCGATCTCGACGACCTCCCGCCCGACGCGACGGGCGAGGTGATCCTCTTCGGGCGCATCTCAGGCACGACCGCGATTCGGCGGCTGCGATGAACCCGAAACAGGGCGGGAGCATGGGCGACGAACTCACCAACGCCGCCCTCATCGCCCTGATCGGAGCCTTCGGCCTCGCACTCATCCTGCGCGGCGCCGGATCGGTCGCCGCGTTCCTCTCCGGCACACCCCAACCGACGGCAGGACCGGCGTCGGGGCTCGGCGTGCTATTCAACCCCGCCGACCCCGCCGGTGTGCTCGACGCAGAAGGTCTCAGCCCGGTCGTCTACTGGGCCGTCACCACCCTGTTGCTCGCTGCGCTCGTCGCCGGTGTCGCGTGGGTGTGGATGCTGCTGCGCCGCCACAGCCGGAAGATCGAGACCGACCCGCACCGCCTCGCCGGGATTGCCACCACGCACGAGGTCAAGACCACGGCATCCGCGAAAGCACTCCTACGCCGCGCCGGAAACCTGCGCCCATCCCTGACCACGCCAGCGCCCGGGGATGTCGGCTATCTCCTCGGCACGAGTCGGGGCACCGGGGTGTGGGCATCGGTCGAGGACTCGATCCTGCTGATCGGCCCGCCCCGCTCGGGCAAGACTCTCCATGTCGTGGTCAACGCGATCCTCGACGCACCCGGCGCTGTCGTCACCACCTCGACGCGACCGGAGAACCTGACCGCGACGCTCCGCGCCCGCCGACGCACTGGCGGGCCGGTCGCGGTGTTCGACCCACAACACCTCGCCGAGGGCATCCCCACCGGGCTGCGCTGGTCACCCGTGCGCGGGTGTGAGGACCCGCTGACCGCGATGATCCGCGCCAACGGCCTCGCCGCCGCCACCGGTCTCTCCTCCGGCGGTGTCGAGTCCGGCGGGTTCTGGGAAGGCAAGACCCGCACCGCGCTCCAAGCGCTGCTCCACGCCGCCGCCCTCGACGGCCGTCCGCCCGCTGAGTTGTTCCGGTGGACCCTCGACCCCAGCTCTGCGGCCGAGGCGGTCGCGATCCTGAACTCGAACCCGAACGCCGCGATGGGGTGGGGCGACTCGCTCGGCGCGATGATCGACGCCGACCCCAAGACCCGCGACAGCATCTGGCAAGGCGTCTCCCTCGCCCTTGCCGCCCTCGCCGACCCCCGAGTGCTCGATGCCGTCACACCCGGCACGCACGAACAGTTCGACCCCGAAACCTTCCTCACCCAGCAGGGCACCCTCTATCTGCTCGCCACCGGAGCCGGGGCCGGTGCGTCCGCCACCCTCGTCGCCGCGTTCGTGGAAGACCTCATCGAAACCGCCCGCAGACTCGCCGCCCGATCACCCGGAGCCCGACTCGACCCGCCACTACTGCTGGCGCTCGACGAGATCGGCAACCTCGCACCACTGCCTTCGTTGCCGATGCTGATGGCCGAAGGCGGCGGCACCGGGATCACGACCATGCCCGTCTTGCAGTCCCTCGCCCAAGCCCGAGACCGGTGGAGCGAGAACCAGGCAAGTGCGATCTGGGACGCCAGCATCGTCAAGATCGTCCTCGGCGGCGCGTCCAGCAGCCGCGACCTCCAAGACCTCTCCACGTTGATCGGCGAGCGCGACGAGTACACCGACAGCGTGACCCTCGGCGACCGCGGCACCCGCTCCAACCAGCGCTCCATACGACGGGTTCCGATCTTCCCACCCGACCGCATCCGCACCCTGCCCTTCGGCACCGGGATCACCCTGCTGCGCTCCGCACCACCCATCGTCACCGACCTACGCGCCTGGCCCACCCGCCCCGACGCTCCCCAGCTCCGCAGCGACCGCACCGAACTCGAAGCCCTCCTACGCCGCCCCGCACCCTGACGCGGCAGTTGGTGCCAGGAGCGCACCTGCCTGATACAGCGGCCACGACGAGCTGGCCGCCTGAGATCAGGAGGAAAGACTCATGGCTATCCAGACACAGCAGGCGTTCTCGGGGTTCATCGCGTCCGATCCGCAGCTCTCCGAGACGGAGAACGGCGACGCCAGGCTCTACATGAAGGTCGGCAAGGAGCACTACCGGCAGGAGCAGGACGGCTCGTTCACTCAGCTGGAGACGACCTTCCACCACCTCGTCGCGTTCAAGGCAGCGGCCGAGCAGGGAGCCGAACGGCTTGCCAAGGGCGACAAGATCGTCGCCGAAGGCTACGTCCGCGAGTACCGCTACCAGGACGCGAACGGCCAGAACATCGAAGGCGAAGAGTTCATCGCCCGCCGGATCGGCCACGACCTCGCCCGCACCCGCTACGAAGTGGATCGCTCGTCGCGCCGATCATCCGGTCGTGAGTCTGCCGCGTTCGACGCGCCTGAGTCTCGCTCCGTGTCGCAGCCCGCGACTGTCAGCATGTGAAGGGGCGACCGTGATGTCTGAGTACACCCCCGAGCCAGACGAGCCCGAGACCCACGACAACCTCCGAGGCGGCGCTGATTTCGACCATCCGGAGCCGCCGCACCCGGTCAACTGGAACTTGCTGAGCGCCCACGATCTGGAACAGGAATGGCTCGCGCTCAACGATTGGGTCGCCTGGCTGCGCCGCACCTATGGCCTGCCCGCATCGGTGATCCCGCCGTTCTGGCACCGGCATCCCGAACTCGTGTGGGAACTGTCCGCGCTGCACCTGCACTGGCTGTCCGCCTACGACCCCGAGCAGGACGGCTCCGCCCCTCTCGGGTGGCACCGCGACTTCGCCGAGGCCCGCGCACGACTTCGAGACTGGGTTGCGGCGTGTGGCACCCGCCTCGACCGCGACCGCCCGACCCGCCAGACGAGCTGGCCCGGCGAAGAACCCGCGCCGCCGGTCGAGGATGTCGTCATCGCTGACCGTGGCGAGGACTTCGTACAGTTCGTCTTCGACCAGGTCGATGCCCGCAGGGAGGCCGAGGAAGCGTTCTACGGGAGCCTCGACCCCGAGACGGGAGAACTGACATGAGCAGACCCACCGGTGCGCCTCCCGCACGGATGCGCGACTACCAGCTCGCCGCTGAGGTCCGCGAGACGCCCGACCTCCACCGGCTCGCACAGCTGTTCATCGGCATGGCCCGGCAGCGCGCCACCCAAGAGAAGAGCCGCCGGGCCATCACCGCTCCTGGCCCGGCTGAGGGCCGCGAGGTAGAATCAGATACGCAAGAAGCCAACGACTGAACCTCGGTTCGGTCGTGGTGCGCAGTCCTGTTTGGCCCTTCGTGGCTTACCCGGACGAGCTCCTCAGAGCCTCATCCGGGCCGTGTCTCCTGTTACGAGTCGCACCGCACCAGCGGTACCCGCCGTTCGTGCTGGCCCCACTCGTTGGGGAAGGAAACGCGACCCATGACCCTCACACAGCCAGCCGACACCGATGCGCTGGATCGAATCGGCGAGACCACCACGCTCGCCGTGTCCTACCTGCGTGTCTCCACCAAGGAGCAGGCCTCCAAGGGTGGGCGCGACGAGGGCTTGTCCATCCCGGCCCAGCGCGAAGCGAACCTTCGCAAGGCCCGCGAGTTGAACGCGATCATCGTCGAGGAGTTCGTCGATGCGGGCGAGTCCGCCCGCAAGGCAGACCGCCCGGACCTGGTGCGGATGATCGAGTACGTCAAGGCTAACCACGTCGCCTACTGCATCGTTCACAAGGTCGACCGGCTCGCCCGCAATCGCGCCGATGACGTGTCGATCCACCTGGCCTTGAAGGAGGCCGGGGTCATGCTCGTCTCGGCCACGGAGAACATCGACGAGACACCATCGGGGATGCTGCTGCACGGCATCATGTCCACGATCGCCGAGTTCTACAGCCGCAACCTCGCCAGCGAAGTCGCCAAAGGCATGAACCAGAAGGCCCGCACCGGTGGCACGAACGGCAAAGCGCCAATCGGCTACCTCAACGTCACCAAGCGCGACGACCTCGGACGCGAAATGCGCATCGTCGAACCCGACCCCGAACGGGCAGCGCTGGTCAAGTGGGCGTTCGAGG
>NZ_JARKPQ010000036.1 GCF_029975155.1 Propionicimonas sp.
CTTGTCTGGTTCGCGGTAGGCGGCGACGATGCGCTGGTAAATACCCCCGGTCGCTTCGACCTCGACATGCTCTTCGATGGCGAACACCGCCTCGAGGCGGCCGGCCTGTTTCTCGGTGAGCAGGCTCGCGCCGGTGTGCAGGGTGCGGCGGGCCTGATAGAGGGGGTCACCGGCGCGGCCGCGGTGGCCGAGCGTGTCCTGCTGCACCCGCTGTCGGCAGCGGTCCAGCGCGTCGGCGGCGAGCCGGACGACATGGAACGGATCCATCACCGGGACCGCGTCGGGCAACTCTTCCGCGGCGGCGGTTCGGAACCCTGCGAACCCATCCATCGCGACGACCTCGATCCCGTCCCGCCACGACTGCGGGCGCTCTGCGAGCCACTGCTTGAAGACCGCCTTGGAGCGACCCTCGACCATGTCCAGCAGCCGCGCGGCGCCCGTCTTGTTGCGGGCCGGGGTGAGGTCGATGATCACGGTGACGTACCTGTCGCCCAGCCGGGTGTGTCGCCAGACGTGCTCGTCGACGCCGATCGTGGTGACCCCCTCGAACCGGTCGGGAGCGTCGATCAGACGTCGCCGGCCCTCGGCGATGATCGCGGTGTTCGCAGTATGCCAAGACACCCCGAGACCGGCCGCTGCGCGTGTCACGGTGAGATGGTCCACGACGATCGCGGACAACGCCCAGCCCAGCCCGCCGCGGGAGATCTTCGCGCGCGGCGCCGCAGCCTTCAAGGTGTCCTGCCGCCACGTTCTCCCGCAGTGCGCGCATCGGTAGCGGCGCACTCGCACCAGCAGGGTCGTGGGCCGATGCCCGAACGGCTCATGCGCGAGACGGCGGACCACGGTGTCCCTCGGCACCCCCTCAGCTCCGCACCTGCGACACCACGGATCGTCCTCGACGACGCGACACTCGATCACCGCCCGCTCCGTGTCGAGGTGCTGCCCGACGGCCTCGAGGCCGAGCTCGTCGAGGCGGCAGAACGTGGTGAGGCAGGGCGCGGCGAAGGTAGCGTTGAACACGTCGAGGTCTTCCGGATGGTGAGCGTAGGAACTTCCATCCTCGGGGGACCTCGACCCCTATCCAGCCACCGCCCCGCAAACCCCGACTACACCCTCAACTGCGAAGAGCCGAATTGACTCGGCTTGGAGTTCTCGGGCCGCGGCTGCCTGAACCCACTCCGATGTGCCCTCAGCGGGGGAGGAAATCTGCTCTCGCGGCGACGAACTCGGAATTGTCGCGTTGCGAGAACTGCGACCATCGGCTCGCTGTCTGCGGCGTGATTCCCATCTGAACGGCCACGATAGCGGCGGGGAGGTCGCTAGCGAGGGCGAGCATGGCGTAGTTCCGGGCGATCCGCGGGCTGACCCCGGCCCGCGCTATCCACCGTCCGAGGGTCGTGGGATGGATCGGCTCGTGGTGTCGTCGGGGAGATGGGAATAGATACGATCCCTCACCGGCTCGCCGAGTCGCCCCCGGATTCTGCTCAGCTTCTTTCACGAGCTGCGCGAAGAGTTGAGCGACCGAGTTCGGGATCTCGATGGGTTCTGTCGATAGCGCGAGATACGTTCGTCCTCCGGCTGTACTGGTGTCGACAGTGGTGAGCCGGTGGATGCGGTCGGTTCGAGCTCCGTAAAGGAGCACGAGCAGCGCGGCAACCCTGGTCGCGAGGCTCACCGTGTCGTCCGACCCGGCGATAAACGTGCGGACCAGAGCGTGATGCTCGTCCTCCCCGCTGACCTCGCTCGGCCTGGCCTGCTGTCCGCGCTCGACGCGGAGTCCCGGATACTGGCCGGTGGACCTGAGCCACGAGATGAACGGTGCGATGTCGCCGGTGCGGGCTGCGTTGCCGCCGACCCACCGGTCTAGGACCTCCTGTGTCAGCGCGGAGAAGCCCGCCCCTTCTTGCTCGACGTGCTGCAGGAGTCGCGCGGCCGCGCGGATCCGTTCACGCGCGGAATCTGCGACACCGACCGTGGTACGGCGGCGTCCTGCCCGCCGCCGCACAGTCCGCAGCACCTTCCATTGTGCATAGGGAGTGATCTCGGCGGCATGGTGTGAAGGAAGCTGGATCAGGTACTCGTCGACCCATGTTTCGAGCCGCTCAGTCTGCTCATCTCGTACCGGGAGAACGCCGACGTCGACCAGGAGCGCACGGAGATGATGTCGCGCCTGCCCAGGCGGACACGCGTCAACGCGCGCATGCGTGATCGACTCTTCCGACCCGATCGCTCGGAGCAGAGCTCTCGGGGTGGGCTTGAGCAGCCATCTCATGGTCGAGTCCACGCGACCTCGATAAACGAGCGCGTCCGGGAGCCCGGCCAAACGCCCGGGGATCACCCCCGTCGCGGACGCGAGGAGGTCGCCGGCGGCTCGAACGACGGAGCAGCGGATGCAGGTGTTCTCGAAGTGCTGCTCACCCGGGGCGCCACACGTGGCACAGACGTAGTCGCGCGTCGACCCTGCACACGGCCCGCAAACGCGCTCCCCTCGGTCATCGCGACCGATGAGCGCTTTCACCTGCCCACAAGACCCGCAGCCGTCGGGGTGGCGGAGCTCGCGTCGATAGCACACGCCGCATATAGACCCGAGGGGCCAGGTCGTATGAACCGCGCGCTTCTCACCGCAGATGGCGCACTCGGCGATGGGGGTGCGGTAGCAGCTGTGGCACAGATCTGCTACGCCATTCTGGTGGCGGGTTGCGACGCGTCGCTCCCGTCCGCATTGTCCGCACGCTCTGACCGGTGCGGAGTAGCAGCGCTGGCAGAGATCCTGACCGTCCACGATGGCGGTGACGTGATCGACACGGCCGCATCCCGCACACGCCCGCTTAGGGCGCGCGCAGTGCCCGCAGAGTGGTGCGCCGTCCTCGGCTCGAGCGCTGGGCGCACGGATGCGACCACAGCGCGAGCACTCCATACGTCGGCTGACGTTGTAGCACGGTCGGCAGAGCCCTCCACCGTCGGGGAGTCGTTTCACCCGCGGGGCGCGGCTTCCGCACTCGGAGCAAGGATGCTCCGGCACCACGGTCATTTCGAATGCCCGGGCCGATTGATCGTCGTTCGGCGGGCGGATACTCGGCTCTTCCGCGGGATGACTTCCCCGGAAGCCTTCCTGGCGGACGCCTCGACGATGCGGGGTTCGATGAGGTCGTTGGGTGTGCACTCAAGGATGTCGCACAGCGCGATCAGCGTAACCATGCTCAGGCGCTGCGGCTGACCCGTCACCAGCCGGTAGGTCTGCTCCCGGGAGAGCGCGACACCACGCTCAGCGAGCAGCGGCTGCAGGTCCGTCGTGGCGAACATTCCACGCTCCGCCATCTTCGCTCGCAGATGCCAGACGTAGTCCATCTCTTTCACCGTGCTGCCTCCTCGAAGTCGGCGCCGTAGCGGGTGTGAATAGCTTGGGTGAGCAGCCGGTTCCGGTACTCGTTAGAGACGCCGACGTAGATCGCGGTCGTCGAGGAAAACGAGTGCCCCACCTGCTCCTGAATGAACCGCTCCGGGTAGTCGAACTCCACCAGGTGCGTCACGTACGAGTGCCGCAACGAATGCAGATCCAACGAAGAGTCGATCCCCGCGGCATCACGAGCTGTACAGAACGCTTCGTTCGCCGCACGCCTGCTCAGCCTCGTGCCCCGTTCGGTCACCCACAGAGCAGGCGACGAACTCGACGATGACGACAACGCCGGCCGAACCTCATCGAGGTAGTGCGCCAGCGTCTCCGCGATCCAGCCCATCTCCGGAACGGTGAGCACCGTGCGCCGCTTCGACGGGCCCCCGCGGCTCGCTTTGCCATGGCGCACCGACAGTGCACCGAATCGGTCTAGGTGCGGCAGCTTCGCGTTGCGGCGGAGATCCACGAGATCAAGCATGACCGCCTCACGTCTTCGCAACCCGAACGCATAGACGCACTTGAGAAGCGCGGCGTCCCGCACGGCCTGAACCGCACCCTTTCGCCGTCGCGACAGGATCCGTGCGGCGAGCCCGTCGGCCGCATCGAACAGCGCCTGGACTTCGTCGAATGTCAACGGTCGCCGCGCGGCATCGCCCTCGTACTCGCTGACATGCACAATCGAGTTGTCCTCATGGAACACCTGTCTGGGTGCAGCGCCAAAACGCGCTTCACACTCGGACAGCCAGGGATATCGAGGATCAGTGATGTACTCGCAGAACATCTTGATGTCGATCTCGTATCCACGCAGCGTCGATAGCCGCAACGGCTTCACGCCCGAGCGCAGCTCACTGATCCACGCCTCCGCCTCCGCCGGCGTCCATTGCCACGGGTACATACCCGTGAAGTCCACGAACCGGCGCACGAGCCGCTCTCTCGCCGCAATCGTCGGAGCCTTCAAGAAGCGAGCAATCTGCTGGGCTCGCCACCCATTCAACATCCCGTCGAGCACGGCTCCCTCAGGGTCAAGATGAATGACATTCCGCGCGGAGACGAGCCGCTGCGCAGACGATGGATCAACTTCAAGCACATCCTCATGATGCATCCAATACAACATTGATGCAAATGAAGTACTCTGGGTGATCAAGAGTGGCGCAGAGACCCCCGGCCCCCTCGACATCCTTCTTGAGCTCAGGCTCTACCGCGCGGGCGATCGCGCTTCGCGCGTTGCATCGGATGGCAATATCGCCCGTTTTGCCACGCGCTTGATGTTGTCGGGCCGGAAGCCGGACCAGTGGTCCTCGCCGGTGCCGTCCTCGACGATGCACACGGGGGCCTCGCTGTAGCCCAGGTCCTCGGTGATGTAGGCACGCGCGTCCGGGTTCTCCCGCACGTCGACCTCCACGAACGGCACTCCCTCCTTGGCCAGGGCCTTCTTGGTCAGCGTGCAGCGCATGCAGCTCGGCCCGGTGCTGTAGACGGTCACGGTCAGCATCGTGGGACTCCTCTCATCGCTCATTCTTAGGGATCGTTCCTGATAGCGGAGCAATCACCGGCCGGGCCGGGAGCAGCAACCCGGAGGGCGGCGGGGGAGAGAAGTTCGGCGCGAAATAAGGAGCGCAGCGACGCGTGCCGAAGTTCTCGGCGGAGCCGGCCCGCGAAGCGGGCTTGTGCGGACGGCCCGGCCGGCGATGATGGAGCGCCAGGAACGAACACTGAACGGCTCGTGCAGTCGCCGGCCGGCGGCCGGCCTCCGTCGTACCCCCGCGGGCGCTCCGTCGCCCGCGGGGCCTCGGGGTGCGCGAGGGGTGGCACCCCTCGCCGCCGTCCGCCAGGGCGGCGCGACGTCGCCACCTGCTCGGTCCTGCCATCGTCGACACCTCCCAACTCCATTAGCCCCAATAGTACTATTACCGTCACTTAGGTGACGGTAATAGTACTATTCGGCTAGGCCGCGTCGCTCTCCTCGGCGGGCTCGGTGATCGCGTCGGCCAGGGTGTGCGCGGCTCGCAGCACGTTCGCCGCGGTGGCCTTGATCGTCTCGGGCTCGCCGTTGCTCCACCCGGCGACGTAGCCGATGCTGTAGGCGCTGGTGTCCAGGCCCAGGATGCCCGCGACGACGTACGCCACCGATTCGGCCTCGGTCTCCGTGACGCCGCGGTGCTGGACGTACTCGGCCGCGTCCTGCTCGGCGTGCAGGATGACGTGTGCCGCCTCGTGCAGCGCCGTCTTGGCGGCCTGGGCGGGGGAGAGGTCCGCGTCGACGACGACGCGGCGAGTGCCGTCGGTCGTGGTGTAGCCGTTGGTCTCGCCGGGGATCGCCTCGCGCTCGACGGTCCAGCCCTGGCCGGTGAGGTAGTCCGTGACGGCGGCGAGGATGCCGAGCGGGTCGTCTCCGCGCAGGCGGTGGGCGAGCGTGCTCGGGTCGTCGGCCTCGGGGTCGATGGGGTCGGTCTGGGCCATGTCGAACACGGACACGGGGAAGAACCTCACACGGCGCTGCTCCTTCTCCTCGCCGGTCTGCTCGTCCTCGACGGTCTCGCGCACGTCGCGGCCGCCGAAGATGCGGATTCCGCGCTCTCCCTTGCGGACCTGGCGGCCGAGCTTCTGCCATGTGCGGTAGCCGGCGACGTGGGTCGCCTCGGGCTTCTGCGCGAGGATCAGCAACAGGTTGTTGATGCTGTAGCGGTGGAACGCCTGGGCGAACGTGAGGAACCGGGTCCAGGCTTCCGAGCTGCGCAGCTCCTCGACCTGCTCCGCGATCGTGGCGTGCAGGCCCTCGGCCTCGGCGCGTCGCTCCTCGGGGCTCTTGGTGGTCCTGATCTTGCGGGCCATTTCGCTACCTCCTGTAACGGTAATAGTACTAATAGGGTTGTGGTCAGTGCTCGATGCCGGGGTGCGTGCACTCGCAGCAGGCGCGCTCGGTCTTGGCCGCGGGGCACGTCTCGTCGGTCGCGTCGCAGTAGGGGCAGACCTGGTAGGGCGTGAGCGTGGCCGGGGTCGGCTCGACGATGGCCGTGCCGGGGTGGTCGGCGTGGTGGTGCTGGCGCCACTGGCTGAGCATCCGGGCGGTGTCCTCCTGGGTGCGGTGCTCGGGGTGGTTCCATCCGCACGAGCACTCGACCCACCACACGGGCTCGCCGGCGGTGCTGCTGGTGCAGATGAGGGCGGTCGGTGCGGTCGTGGTGCTCATGGTGACGGGCTCCTCGGGGGTGCTGGTGGCTGTTGCTTCCCCTCCACGTTTTCTTGCCGTGAAGGCACGAATGTGCCGCTAGGGAGTGCCGGCCGGAGTGCAAGAGACCGTGGAATACCGGACTGAGCGCAGCGAGGGAGGATATGCCGCGAAAGCTCTTGCGCGTAGGTCGGCCGACCGTATGCTGCCGAAGGCTTCACGGCGAGAAAACGAGCGCCGTAGGCGCGATGCTGCCGGCCGCGCAGCGGCCGTCGGTCACGGCCCGCAGGGCCGCTCGCGGAGCGCGAGGGCGCAGCTCTCGCCGGTGACGAGCGTGAGCGCTCGTGGGTGCCCTGCTCGGCCGTCCCCACTGTGTGCAGGCCGGCCCCGGCGATCGCCGGGCTGTGCCCATTGGGGGCGGGGGAGTCCTGACGGGCTCAGGCGATGCGCACGGCTCCGAGAACCGACATGAGCACCTGCTCGGCCGACGACACGTCGTCGTCGGCAGGGGGCCGGGGTCGCTGGGCTCGACCATCGCGCTCGTCCTCGACGATTCGGCGGGCCTCGCGCCAGTCGAGACGTCCGTCGGCTCGACGTGGGTGCGGGCCATAGGCGTGGGTGCCGGCGTCGGGGGTGAGCACGAGCGCGAGCTGCCCTCGACCGGGGCGGTGCTTGGCGCCGGGTCGCCGCGGTGCTCGCATCCATGCGTCCTCGGCCTGCCACCAGGCCCACAGCTCACGCTCGACGGCGTACCTGTGTGCTCGGTCGTCGAGGCGGCCGTCGACGTCGAGACGGCGCGCGGCCGCGGTGCGGTGGTCGGTGCGGTGTCGACGCCAGCCGTGGCGCGATCGCACGAGCACGCCGGCCGACACGAGCCGGTCGAGGATGCGGGCGGTGCGTTCGGGGGAGTCTCCGGTCCGAGCTGACAGCTCGTCGAGGTCCTGGGGTTCGGTGGTGGTCCTGGCGTAGGTGTTCCCAGCGTGGTGTCCCAGCCCCGGTGCCATCGTGAACAGGTCGTGCGTGGCGTCACCCGAGCGCGCGCTGAGCGTGGCGAGGAGGGCGGATCGTTCGGCGGCCCCGGCCCCTGCGGGGCGCGGGTCCGCTTGTGACCGATCTATATCGGCAGGAGTGTGGATAACCGAGTCGGGGCCGATCGTCCAGTGCGCTCCGTGCGGGCCGGCGGCCTCCTGGGCCTGGGCGATCCATCCGTCCGCTGAGAGGCGCAGGAGCGCCGTGCGGGCCGTTTCCCGGCCGACCCCTGCCAGGAGTGCCAGGCGGCGGGTGTCGGCCTCCACAGCGCCGCTGAGGGCCTGTAGCGCGAGGATGCACAGGACGTCGAGCACGCGCCGGTCGGCTGGGCCGCCTCCGGTGGTCCAGCGGCCGGCGCTGGCGTCGGCACGGCCCTGTACGTCGCGCACGTGCGCGGCGATCGCGTCGGCGCGGGCGTCGAAGGTGGGATCGTCCCCGATCTGGCGGGGCGAGCTGGCCACGTGCCTGACGGCCTTGTCCCACTGGCGGCGCAGGACGCGCGCTGCGTCGACGGGGCCGCGGGGCCGGCGCTGGCTGCGGTCTCGGTAGGTGCGCACGTGCTCTAGGCCGGGGGAGTCCTCGACGAGCGCGGCGACGTCGGCGTGACGCCACCGTGCGGCGGCGGCGCCGATCAGGACGCGCCACAGCACGGCTGAGGCGTCGCCGGAGGCGGCGTCCTCGCGGAGGGCGGCGGCCGAGACGGCCGGCAGCTCGCGCCGCGGTCCTGGCAGGTAGAGCCGGGAGTGGTCGTCGAGGGGGACGGGCCTGTGCGGGTCGAGGTCGTGGGCGGGCTCGGCGTCGTCGACGAGCTGCGCCAGGGCCTCGACGAGCCGCCGCACCTGCTCCGCGGTGCCTGTGGGGCTCGTGAGAGCGTCCAGGACGCCTGAGAGCACGGTGGAGCGGCCGCCGGCACGGTGTGGGGCGCCTGGTGGCCGCACACAGCCCGTGGCAGCGTTGCTGAGCGGGGAGAGGTCGAGCGAGGGGCACACGTGGCGCGCCAGGCGCGCGAGCGTGGCCACGGTCTCGGCGTCGACGCTCTCCGCGAGGGCCGTCCACACGTGGCGGCCGCCGGTGGGGCCGGACTCGCACACCACGGCGTCGAGACCGACGTCGTGCAGGAGCCCGCACAGCACGTCGGCGTCACGAGCGGCGGCCGGCGCGCTGCCGGCGCTCTTGGCGTCGAGGTCGAAGCACAGCAGCCTGAACCGCCGATCGGTGCCGGCGAGGTAGACGGCCCACGGTTGGGCGGGCTCGTCGCCGTCGACGCGGCGGTGGCCGGTGTACTCGTTGAGCACCTGGCCGTAGGCGTCCACGCCGGCGACGCGCACGACGGGGCGCGGGCTCAGCGCCGCGGTGAGTCGCCACGGCGCGCCGGGATCGGCGTGTGCATGTGCTTCGTCAGGGTGTGCCTGTATGATGGCAGCAACCTCCTAGGACTAGGAGTAGATAGGTCCCGGCCTAGCCAGCCGGTCCTCATATCGCTTGATCTGGTCTCTGTCGCCAAACTTCGACAGATCAGGCGCTCAGCTTCCGAACCCCCGCCCCGCCAAGGGCGGGGGTTCGCTCGTTCATGCGCTACGTCGCTCGATCCTCCCCTCACGGGTGAGGCCGGGCAGGGTGTCCCCAGACTTGGGGAGGTCCCAGCCTTCGGGGAGTCCGTCGGCGCCGGGCTTGCCGGCCCGGATCGCGGCCTCCACGATCGCCCAGATAGGCGCGTTCGCGCGGGCGGCGTAGTCGTCGATCAGCTCCTTGACCTCGGGCGCGACGAATAGGTTGAGAGCAACCTTCGGCGTTCCCCTGGGGCGGCGGTACTGACTGGACATGCCTCTACCGTACCGAGTGATCTACATCTACAACGAGCGACACGCGGGGGAGTTCACACCAGGTCGATGCGGCAGATGACGTCTCCGAGCCGGAGCGTGGTGCCGGGCGCGAGGACGTAGGGCACGTGTGCCTCGAACAGGCGCGGCGGGTTCGTCTGAGACTCGGTGCCGTTGCCGCTGCCGTGGTCGGTGACGAGGATGCGCCCGTGCTCGTCGACGTCGACGAGCACGTGGGTGCGCGAGAGCATGCGCTGCGGGCTGCGGACCTGGATCGGCCGGCGGCCGCCGACGGCCTCGGGGTTGCGGCCGAGCGCGACGTTCTCTGCGACGTCGACCGGGCTCTGCGAGCTGAACGTGAGTCGGAGCGTGGCACGCGGCTTGGGTGTCGTGGTCAGCGGCCGAGCGCGGGTGAGGTCCAGCTCGTCGACGGCGGAGGCGTCGGGCACGATCGCCTCGGCGGCGATCGGGTCTGCCTCGACGCGGTGCGGCTCGTCGACGCCGCACTGAGGGCATGTGGTGGACGTGACGGCCTGTAGCCGCCGGCAGCGCCGGCAGCGGCCCTCATGGACGCTGAGGCCGTCTGCCGGCGGGATGAGACCGGCGTCGCTGACCGCCTGCACGATGCCCTCGGGCCGGACGGCGAGCGTCCAGGTCTGGGCGACGTCGGTCACCGTGACGCGCACGGGTCGGTGCAGTCGGTTGGCGATCGCCACGCAGCGGGCAATCATGCCGGTGCGCAGCTCGTTGACGCCGGCGGCGGCGCAGGTCCGCCCGGTGCCGTTGATGGTGATGGTGCCGGTGCCGTCGGCTCGCACCGTGGCGCTGATCCGCGGCCAGTCCGCGACGCGCTCGGCGCCGCGGAGGGCCTGCGTGGCGTTCATAGCCCGCGGGCGACCGCCGCGGCGGCGGCCAGCCAGGCTCGCTGTGTCCCTGGACGCAGCGAGCCGTATCGCAGGAGGCCGTCGACCATCGCGGGGTCGAAGGGCACCGTGACGGCTTCACGCGCGATCGCGCGGTAGCCGTCGGCCACACGGGCGACGTCCGCCGGCGGAGCCTTGGAGTCCGCCTGCGTGACGACGACGACGGCCTGCTCGGCCAGCCGGGCCGAGCGCTCGTCGCGGTCCGAGAGCGCTTCGAGCAGGAGTGCGCCGGCCTCGGCGTGGTCGTCGCGCGTGGTGGTGGCCACCACGAGCTGGTCGGTCCGGTCGATCATGCGCAGCCACATCGGGTCGGACTCGTCGTTGCCGCTGTCGATGAACACAAGCCGGTAGTACTTGCTGGCGACGGCGTGGATCGCGTCGACGTCCTCGGGCTCGACGCGCTGCTCGTGCGCCAGGGCCGTCGGCTTGCTCCGCAGCACGTCGAACCGGTCGCGGGTCTGGTGGTGGACGAACCGCGCAAGGTCCGCGGCCTGGGCGCTCGGGCTCAGCAACCGCTCGACCTGGGGCAGCAACTCGAGGAGGGTCGCGTCATGTGGTCCCTGCTCGGTGCGCCAGCCCAACGTCCCGCGCGTTTGATTGTTGTCCCACGTGAGCACGCCAGCGCCGCCGTAGCGTGCGAACACGGCGGCGAGGAGGACGGTGCTCGGCGTCTTGCCGGCGCCGCCCTTGGAGTTGACGATCGCGATCGTGCGCGGGCCGGGCCAGTGCTGGGAGACCGCCGCGATATCCGCGCGCTCGGCACGCTCGGCCTCGCTGGGGCTCAGTCGCAGACCGGCACGGGTCAGGAGCCCGCGCCACCCCTGGGCAGCGGGCTCCTCGGCCTGCTCCTGGGTGAGGAACGACTGACGCCGCTCCCGGCGCGTGGGGTACGGGGTGCTGAGGTGCGACAGCTCCTCGGCCTGCTCGGCGGCCGAGCGGACCCATCCGCGGCTGTGAGCGCTGGTCTCCGCCTCGGTCGCCTCAGGCTCGGTGGCCACGGGGTGGCCCACGGGCTCCGGGGCGGGCGGCTCGACGGGAGGAACGGTCAGCTCGTGGGCGGGTGCCGCGGGAGGGCTCGGCTCCGTCCGTGCGATCACCTGGGGCTCGGCCGGCGGCCGCGGCCGGGCGGCGGCGCCGACGTCCTCGGCAACGGTGCCGTCACCGTGGATGATGATCGGCCACTCACCCTCGGGGTCGCGGGTGAGTGCGCGCAGCGGTCGGCCGAGCTGCGCAGCTCGCTGGGCGATGAGCGCGACGACCTGGGGCCGCGCCTCGTCGACGTTCTGCGCGTTGATAGTCTGCACGCTGCCGCCGATCGAGACCTCTGCGGTGCCGTCCTCGTGCAGCGTGGCCTCGACGCGCGGCCAGGTGGCCGCTTCTGTGGTGGTGCTCATGGTGTTCTCCTGCCTATCCGAGCGTGATTCCGACCTCGGACATGAACTGTTCGGGGTCTACGGGGGAGCCGTTGACGTGCACCTCGAAGTGGAGGTGCGGGCCGGTCGACCAGCCGGACGAGCCGACTCGTCCGATCTGCTGGCCAGCGACGACGCGATCGCCGGTGCTGACGAGCACGCCGCTGGCCCACATGTGCTTGTAGCGGGTCATGACGCCGCCGCCGTGGTCGACGTCGATCGTCCAGCCACCGTTGCTGTCGGTGTAGACGTCGATGACAACGCCGTCTTGCGCGGCCCAGATCGGGCCGCCGTCGCCGCCTCCGCCGAAGTCCACGCCGGCGTGCAGCCGGGTGAACGAGCCGGTGACGGGATCGGTGCGCATCCCGAACCGCGAGGTGATCGGTCCGGCCGCCGGCTGTGCCCAGCCCTCGGCGCTGACCTGGCCGGGTGTGGTCGACTCGCAGCCAGGGGTGACGACGCCGCCGGCGTCGGGCTTGATGTTCAGATGAACATGGTCGAAGTGGTTCTCGGTGTCGGAGCCGCGGTCCTCCATCGCGCGCCAGCCCTCGTCGGCGCGGTCCGCGGACCAGATTTGCTGCCACCAGATGATGTAGTCCACGCCGAGCTGGTCGGCGTTGTCGATGAGGTACTGCGCCAGGCGGTCGCCGGTGGCGCGGCCGTCGGCAATGTCGTTGGTCATGAAGTCGAGCGCGAGGCCGCTCGGGTGCCCGTTGGGGTCGCGGGCCGACTCGCGGTAGCCGCCGACGGTGACGATGCCGAACATCGGTCCGACGGTGTTCGCCACGATCGCGGTCTGCGGCCGGACGTCTCCGAGCGGGTACTGCGAGGACGTGACCGGCTGCTCGCCGGTCGCGATGCCCTGGACGCCGCTGAGCCCTTCGACGACCTGAACGGCCGCGGGCCAGTAGCGCGTGTAGTGGTAGGGGTCGGCGTTCCGCTGCACCCGGTGAGCCGCGATCGTGGGTTCCAGCGTGTCGCGGTCCTGAATCGTCATCAGGACGCGGAAGAAGTTCGTCGACGAGATGAATGGGTCCATCCGGTCGGAGTACGAGCCCCAGGCGCCGTTGTCTCGCTGCTGGAACAGCCCGCGGGAGTCGGGTCCTACCGCATCGCCGTAGTCGATGACGCGCAGGCTGGACTCGCCCATCGCGGTCATGACGCCGATCGTCTGGTCACGCGCGGACAGGCCGAGAGCGTTCGCTGCCTGCATGATCCACGCGGCGTTGACGAGCTGCTCGTGGTTGTAGCCGGCGATGGGCGTGTCAGGAACGGAGTCAGGGTCGATCGTGATGCCTGGCTGCTGCGAGCCGGGCAGGCACAGATCGTCGCTGTCGTCGCCACCCAGCAGGATGAGGCTGAGCACGAGGCCCAGGACCAGGGCGGGGACGAGCGCGGCGACGACGAGGACGCCTGACTTCCGTTCGGGCATGACTAGTTGACCTCCTCCACGGGGGTGATGCGGCTGACGAGCCACGGCGCGTCGGCGTTCTTGCGGTTGAGCACGAGCTGATAGCGCCCGGCGTCGGTCGGGACCTCGACGGTGGCCACGTACGCGCTGGCGTCGTTGACGATGAAGCCCTCTCCGGTCACCTCCCGCACCGGGATGTTCGCGGGGTCGACGTAGGCGTAGTCCTCGGCCGCCTCGGGGGTGAGCAGTGGTTCAACGCCGGCCCACCAGGTGTCGTAGTCGAGGTCGGGCCGGGCGAAGGCCGTCATGGCGGCCTCGGCCGCGTCGACCACGGCGACACGAGATGCCTCATCCCACTCCGGCACGGGCTGGGGTTCGACCGTCTCGCCGGTGTCCTCGTCGACGAGCCCGCTCGGCGGCGGCGTGAACTGGTCGAGGTCGGGCATCGTGGGACTAGCCGAGCTGGTCACGGTCGGTGTTGGGGTAGGCCCCTCGTCCTGACCGGTGCAACCGACCAGGACGAGGGCCGCTGCGAGAGCGACGCCCCCGATCGCCACACGTCGCATCTCAGTCCTTCCCCTCGTGCCCTCGGCGCGAGGGCACGTTCGCGCCCTGGCGCATCGTCTCTTTCAGCTCGTCGCGGATGACCCTCCACGTCGAGCCGAGCTTGTAGCCCGGGATCACCCCGTCACGGAGCCAGGCGTACGTGTTCTGCCGACTGATGTTCAGGACCTCGGCTACCTCCTCGACGCTCAACGTCTCCGGGCGCCCAGCGAACAGCGCATCGAGGGCTTCGGTGCCTCGTGCCTCGTTCACCGCGCGCATCCACGCTGCTCGTCGCATGCCCCCATGATAGACGATCCCGCTACGATCCGACAGGATCGCCTACGATCCGATAGATACCGCATGATGTTGCTTCCTTCCGCTACCGGTGCCATGATGTGATAGAGGGACACTCGTAGAACCATTATCGGGAAGGAATCGCGTCGTGTCAGATGGCAGCAACCCGTGGCTCTCGCGGCCGACGGAGCCGGAGCACGCCGTTCCGGTCGTGACAGAGAGCGCGGTGCGGCCGCCGACCGGCCCGGTGGCGCCGCAGCGCGGCGTTCCGAGCCCGGATCGCGCCGACCAGCTCGCCTCGTACGACCAGGCCCAACCTGCCGATCTGTGGTGGCTGGGCGTGCACGGCGGAGCGGGGGAGTCGAGCCTGGCTGCCCTCGTGCCCGAGTGGCGCGCCGCAGACCACGGATGGCCGCGGCCGCCGGGCTCGGCGCCCGCACGGGTCGTCCTCACCGCGAGGTCGAACATGCGTGGCCTGCGTGCAGCGCAGACCGCCGCCACGCAGTGGGCCTCGGGCATCGTGCCGCACGTCGAGGTCCTGGGCCTGGTCATCGTCTCCGATGCTCCCGGCCGTCTGCCCCGGCCGCTGCGCGAGTTCGCGCAGCTCGTCAGCGGCGGACTTCCACGGACCTGGACGGTGCCGTGGATCGACTCGTGGCGGCTGGGGGAGACCCCCACTCTCCCCGACTCGCCGCGTGCCGTTCGTCGTCTCGTCGACGAGCTGCACGCAATCCTCGAACCAGGTGCCGCCGGCACCGCCAACTGAAAGGAAACTCCATGAGCACGCTTCTCACCATCGCCGGGTCGGTGGGCGACTTCCTCGCCACCGTGCCGCAGCAGGTCATCGCGCAGGTGCCCGACCCCGACCCGATCCAGCCGCCGGGCACGGAGGGCTTCAACTCGATCATGGGCTGGGCGAAGTGGGTCGCCCTGGCGGTCTGCATCCTCGGTCTGTTCGCCGCGGGTGCGCTCATGGCGATCCAGTCGCGCCGCGGTGAGGGCGGCGAGCACGTCGGCAAGATCGGCATGGCGCTCGGTGGCGTCATCATCATCTCCGCTGCTGCCGCGCTCGTCGGCTTCCTCACCACCTAATCGGGAGGGCGAACATGGCTGAGGACAACGAGCAGCAAAGTCCGTTCACCCGACCCGGCTTTGTGGCCGCCACGGTGGTCATCGCGCTGATCGTGGTGCTCGGGCTCGTGATCGTCATCGTCAACATGACTCGCGACGATCCCGACCCCGCGCCGCCTACCTCGACGTCGGCGGAGCCCACCACCGCCGCCCCGACCTCCGAGCCACCGGAGGCCGCGGGCGGCGCGAGTGTGTGCGGACTCCCCGGCGAAGTGCTGGAAGGCACCCTCAGCGCAGCTCCGGCCGCTGAGTGGGCGTTCCAGGACACGACGGCTTACCCGACTTCGCCAGAGTTCGGGCCGGGAGAGACGAACGCCGACGGCGTGCGGTACTGCTTCCAGCACTCTCCCGAAGGCGCTGTGTTCGCAGCCGCGAACGCCGTCGTCCAAGGCAGCGACTCCGAGCTGGTAGGAGCGTGGCTCGACTACTTCGTGGCTGACGGGCCGCACCGCGACGCGGTGCTCTCTCAGGGTGCCGGCACCGGTGGCAGCGGCCAGGGCGTGCGCGTCGAGGTGGCAGGTTTCCGCCTGCTCGCCTACGACGGGCAGACGGCTCGTGTCGACGTCGCAGTGCGAGGCGCGACAGGCGGTCAGACCGTCAACCTCTCGATGGTCTACCTCCTCGTGTGGGAGGGCGGTGACTGGAAGCTCAGCGTCACCGATCCCAACGCCCCTATCAACGTCGCCAACATCCCCGACCTGGCCGGCTACATCTCCTGGGGAGCGTGAGGTCATGAACGACGAAGGGTGCACCGGCTGGTCGTTCTTCAACCCCTTCTGTCACGTCAACGAAGGGGTTGAGGCGGTCGTCGGCAACGCCATCGAGAACATGGCGAACGCCGTCATGGAGGCGTTCGGAAAGGCGATCGCGTCGCTGGGAACGGTGTGGGTGCACATCGGCACGCCGAACCTCACGGGCTCCGGTGGCGGCTCCGCGATCGACGCCGGCTCGTCCGCGCCGGACTCGGCCAACGTGACGTCGGTGATGGGCTACGTGATGTGGATCAGCCTGGGCATCGCGGTGCTGGCGCTGTTCATCCTCGGCGCGCTCATCGCTACGCGCATGAGGGCGGGCGAGGGCATCGCTGCTGTCGGCCGCGTGGGCCTCGTGCTCTCCGCCGTGGTGCTCATCTCGGCGGCCGGGGCGATCGTGGCTGGCCTGATGCCGTCCGGGCCACGCAATGCAGGCGGCGCCGTGCTGTTCTTGCAGTCCGGCCTCTGGTGGTACATGGGTGCCGCCGCCGTGGTGTCCGTCATCATCGGCGGCGCACGGATGGCGTGGGAGCAGCGAGCTGAGCCGGGCCGCGAGACCGTCAAGAGCCTCCTCACGCTCGTGGTCGTCGCCGGTGCCGGCGTGACGATCGTCGGTCTGCTCGTCGCGGCCGCGGACTCGTTCTCGGTGTGGATCATCAACGGCTCGCTGAGCTGTGACGTCACGACCGACTCGGCGTGCTTCGGCGAGAACATGCTGACGCTGCTTGCCCTGACGACCAACCCGGCCGCCGGCGGCCTCGGCGCGCTGCTGATCATCATCCTGGGCCTGATCGCGATCCTCGCGGCCGCGTTCCAGATCGTGCTCATGGTCGCGCGCGGGGGAATGCTGGTGATCCTCGCCGGCATCCTGCCGCTGTCGGCCTCGTTCACCAACACCGAGATGGGCAAGAGC
>NZ_JARKPQ010000040.1 GCF_029975155.1 Propionicimonas sp.
GCCCCGGACGGACCGTGGCTGGACCTGTGCGCCGGACCCGGCGGCAAGTCGGCGCTGCTGGCCGGGCTGGCGCGGGAGGCCGGCACCCGGCTGGTGGCTTCGGAGCTGCAGGAGCACCGGGCGAGGCTGGTCGCCGAGAACCTGCGGGCCTATCCCGACCCGGGCCGGCCCGTGACCCTGGTGGCGGACGGCACCCGGCCGGCCTGGCGGGAGGGCGCCTTCGGACGGGTCCTGGCCGACGTTCCCTGCACGGGCCTCGGTGCGCTGCGGCGGCGGCCGGAGAGCCGGTGGCGGCGCGGTCCGGCCGACCTGCCCGGCCTGGTGGGACTGCAGCGGAAGCTGCTGGCGTCCGCGATCGCCTCCGTCCGGCCCGGGGGAGTGGTCGCCTACGTGACCTGCTCACCGCACCCCGACGAGACGACAGCCGTCGTGGCAGACGCGCGCGGGGTGACCGTCCTCGACGCGCCCGCGCTGCTGCCGGAGGTTCCGGACACCGCGCTGGACCGCTTCGTCCAGCTCTGGCCCCACCGCCACGGCACGGACGCGATGTTCCTCGCGTTGCTGCGGCGCGACTCCGGACCGCGGCCTCTCAGCTGAGGGCGCCGACCCAGACCGAGAAATGTGCAGTGCCGCCACCGGAGGCTGCGGGCCGATAGCCTCGGAACGTGGGTATCCGAATCACGCCGAGCATCCTGAACGCCGACCTGGCCGATCTCAGTCATGAGATCGCGCGGATCCCGAGCGCCGACCTCATCCACCTGGACGTGATGGACAACCGGTTCGTGCCGAACCTCACCTTCGGGTTGCCGATGGTGGAGTGCATCCGGGCAGCCACCGCGCAGCCGCTGGACATCCACCTGATGATCGCGGAGGTGGATCGCTGGGCGCCGGGGTACGCCGAGGCGGGCGCGGAGTCGGTGACCTTCCACGTGGAGGCGTCGGACGCCCCCGTCCGGCTGGCGCGGGAGTTGCGGCGGCTGGGCTCGCGGGCGTCGATGGCGCTGCGTCCGGCCACCCCGATCGAGCCGTACGCCGACCTGCTGCCCGAGCTGGACATGGTGCTGCTGATGACCGTTGAGCCGGGCTTCGGGGGACAGGCCTTCCTCGACGTCGTGCTGCCCAAACTGCGCCGCACCCGGGCGCTGGTGGACGCCACCGGCGGCGATATCTGGGTGCAGGTGGACGGCGGCATCAGCGCCGAGACCATCGAACGCTGCGCCGAGGCCGGCGCGGACACTTTCGTCGCCGGCTCAGCCGTCTACCGCGCCGACGACCCCGACGCCATGGTCCGCGCCCTCAAGGCCCAGGCCGAGGCCGCCGTCGCCCCCTAGGCCTGGGAGGCCTTCACCGGTCCCTGAGGAGGTCGCTCTGCGACCGTCACGAAGGGTGGGTGGGGGGCCCTTCGTGACGCGTTCGCTCGCTGCGCTCCCGAACGCTCCTCAGGGAGCGTGAGGAGGGTGCTCGCTGCGCTCCTGAAAGCGGTGGGGTGGCTACCCGCGGCGGCGGTCTCGGCGGCGGAGGTAGCGCTCGAACTCGGCGGCGATGGAGTCGCCGGTGGGCGCGGGGGTGGCCTCGTCCCTGCGCTCCTCGAGGGCGGTGATGTAGCTGGCGATGTCGGGGTCGTCGGCGACGAGGTCGTTCACCTGGTCGACCCAGTGGGCGGCGTCCTGAGCCAGGTCTCCGGCGTCCAGGGGCAGGTTCAGCACGTCCTCAAGCCGGGTGAGCAGCGCCAGGGTGGCCTTCGGGTTGGGCGGCTCGGCGACGTAGTGCGGCACCGACGCCCACATCGAGACCACCGGGAACCCCGCCAGGCTGCACTCGTACGACAGGACGCCGACGATGCCCGTCGGGCCCTCGTAGTCGGACAGCTCCAGTCCCAGCTCGTCGGCGAGTTGCTGGTTGCTCGCGGTGCCGCTGACCGGCACGGGACGCGTGTGCGGCGCGTCCGTGAGCAGGGCGCCCAGCAGCACGACGACCTCCGGACGCACCGAACGCAGCATGGACAGCAGCCGTGAGATGTACTCCTGCCACCGGAAGTTGGGCTCCGGGCCGCCGATCAGCACCAGGTCGCGCTCGGGCAGCTCCGCGACCAGCACCTCCGTCGTCGGCCACTCGATGGTCCGCTCGCCCTCGATCAGTCGAGTGGTGGGCCGGTTCACCTGGAAGTCGTAGTAGTCCTCGGGATCGATGGCGAACTCGAGCCTCGCCCGGTAGTGCTCGACCAGATGGTCGATCACGCCGCTGGCCGCTTCTCCGGCGTCGTTCCAGCCACCGAACGCCGCCACCACCGCCGGGTTGCGCAGCCCCCTGAGCCCACGAGCCTCTGCCATGGCGACCACTGTAGGCGGACTCGCCTATCCTGCTCACCATGACCCGCGATCTCCGCTCGGCCCTGGTGAACCGCGTCCTCGTTGCGGACGGCGGCATGGGCACGATGCTGCAGGGTCACGACCTCTCCCTCACCGACTTCGAGGGGCTCGAGGGCTGCAACGAGGTGCTGAACGTCACCCGTCCCGACGTGGTGGCGTCCATCCACGCCGCCTATCTGGACGCCGGCGCCGACTGCATCGAGACCAACACCTTCGGGGCGAACCTGTCCGCGCTGGGGGAGTACGACATCGTCGGCCGGATCGCGGAGTTGGCCGAGGCCGGCGCCAGGATCGCCCGGCAGGCGGCGGACGCGGCCGCCACCACCGAGCGTCCCCGGTTCGTGCTGGGCAGCATGGGTCCGGGCACCAAGCTGCCGAGCCTGGGTCACGTCCCGTACGCAACGCTCAGGGACGCCTACCAGCAGCAGGCCGAGGCGATGATCGCCGGCGGCGTGGACGGCTTCCAGATCGAGACCTGTCAGGACCTGCTCCAGGCCAAGGCCGCGGTGAACGGCGCCCGACGCGCGCTCGAGATCGCCGGCGCCGACCTGCCGATCTTCGTCAACGTCACCGTGGAGACCTCCGGCACCATGCTGCTCGGCAGCGAGATCGGCGCCGCCCTGACCGCTCTGGAGCCGCTCGGGATCGACGCGATCGGGCTCAACTGCGGCACTGGACCCACCGAGATGAGCGAGCACCTGCGGCACCTGTCCCGGTACTCCCGGATCCCGCTGGTCTGCATGCCGAACGCCGGGCTGCCCGAGCTCACCCCCGACGGCGCGCGCTACCCGATGGGGCCGGAGGAGTTCGTCCGGCACGTCGAGCAGTTCACCGCCGAGTTCGGGCTGGGCCTGGTCGGTGGCTGCTGCGGCACCACGCCTGCCCACATCTCTCGGCTGGCCGCCGCCGTGGCCGGACGCGCACCGGCGCCCCGTGATCCCGTCCATGTCTCGGCGGTCTCCTCGCTCTACGCCGACGTGCCGCTGCGCCAGGACACCGCCTACCTGTCCATCGGCGAGCGCACCAACGCCAACGGCTCCAAGGCGTTCCGCGAGGCGATGCTGGCCGAGAACTGGGCCGACTGCCTCGACATCGCCAAACAGCAGAGCCGGGACGGCGCCCACCTGCTCGATCTCTGCGTCGACTACGTCGGACGCGACGGCGCGGCCGACATGGCCGAGCTGGCGTCCCGGATCGGCACCGGGGTGTCGCTGCCGATCATGCTCGACTCGACGGAGCCGGCGGTGCTGCGGGCCGGACTGGAACGGCTCGGCGGACGCTGCGCGGTGAACTCGGTGAACTACGAGGACGGGGACGGCCCCGGCTCCCGGTTCGCCACCGTGATGCCCCTGGTGAGGGAGCACGGGGCCGCCGTGGTGGCCCTGACCATCGACGAGGAGGGCCAGGCCCGCACCGCCGACTGGAAGGTGCGGGTCGCGGAGCGGCTCATCGAGGACCTCACCGCCACCTGGGGCCTGGAGGTGGGCGACATCATCGTCGACTGCCTCACCTTCCCGATCGCCACCGGCCAGGAGGAGACCCGGCGCGACGCGCTGGAGACCATCGAGGCGATCCGGCGGGTGACCGCGAAGTACCCGGGAATCCACACCACCCTGGGCGTCTCCAACGTGTCCTTCGGACTCAATCCGGCCGCTCGGCAGGTGCTGAACTCGGTGTTCCTGCACGAGTGCGTGCAGGCCGGGCTGGACTCCGGCATCGTGCCCGCGGCGCGGATCGTGCCGATCTCGCGGATCCCCGAGGAACAGCGGAAGGTCGCCGAGGACCTGGTCTACGACCGCCGCAGCGAAGGCTACGACCCGCTGACCCGCTTCCTGGAGCTGTTCGAGGGCGTCACCACGGCCAGCACCCGGGAGGCCAGGGCCGCGGAGCTCGCGTCCCTGCCGGTCACCGAGCGGCTGCAGCGCCGGATCGTCGACGGCGACCCGAAGGGCCTCGAAGCCGACCTCGACGAGGCGCTGGCCAGCAAGCCGGGCCTGGCGATCATCAACGACGACCTGCTGGCCGGCATGAAGGTCGTCGGCGAGCTGTTCGGGTCGGGCCAGATGCAGCTGCCGTTCGTACTCGCGTCCGCGGAGGTGATGAAGACCGCCGTCCGCTACCTGGAGCCGCACCTCGACCGGGCCGACGCCGCCGGCAAGGGCACCCTGGTGATCGCCACCGTGAAGGGCGACGTGCACGACATCGGCAAGAACCTGGTCGACATCATCCTCACCAACAACGGCTACACGGTGATCAACCTCGGCATCAAGCAGCCGGTCAGCGCGATCATCGAGGCCGCGCTGGCCCACAACGCGGACGCGATCGGCATGTCCGGCCTGCTGGTGAAGTCGACCCTGGTGATGCGGGACAACCTGGAGGAGCTGAACCAGCGCGGGCTGGCCGAGTTCCCGGTGCTGCTCGGCGGTGCCGCGCTCACCCGCGCCTTCGTCGAGGAGGACCTGAACGACCTGTACGCCGGCGAGGTGCGCTACGCCAGGGACGCGTTCGAGGGCCTGTCCCTGATGGAGAAGGTCGTCGCGGTGAAACGGGGCGAGCCGGGTGCCGCCCTGCCCGAGCCGCGCCGTCGCCGCGTCCGCGCAGTACCCCGGGCGAACGAGAACGGGGACAGGTCCAGTTCCCGTTCAGACACCGCCCGCTCCGATGTCGCCAGAGGCGCGGACGTGGCCGTGCCCATCCCGCCGTTCTGGGGCAGCCGGATGGTGAAGGGCGTCAAGCTCGCCGACGTCTCCGGCTGGCTGGACGAGCGCGCGACCTTCATGGGCCAGTGGGGCCTCCGCGGCAGCGCGGACGGGCCGAGCTACGAGGAACTCGTCGAGACCGAGGGACGCCCGCGGCTGCGGCACTGGCTCGATCGCATCCACACCGAGTCACTGGTCGAGCCGGCGGTCGTCTACGGCTACTGGCCGTGCCACTCCGAGGGCAACACCCTGATCCTCGGCGCTCCGGACGACCCGGGCACGGAGGTCACCCGGTTCGAGTTCCCCCGGCAGTCCCGCGACCGCAGGCTGTGCCTGGCCGACTTCTTCCGCGACGCCCGGGAGGCCGCAGACCTCGGCCCTGACGTGATCGCGTTGCAGCTGGTCACCATGGGCTCGCGGGTCGCCCAGGCCACCGCGGAGCTGTTCGCAGCCGACGCCTACCGCGACTACCTGGAACTGCACGGGCTCTCCGTCCAGCTCACCGAGGCCCTGGCCGAGTACTGGCACTCCCGCGTGCGTGCCGAACTGGGCCTGGCCGGCGACGGGGACACCGACGCGATGATCCGCGACCAGGCCTACCGCGGCTCGCGCTACTCGTTCGGCTATCCGGCGTGCCCCGACCTCGCCGACCGCGCGAAACTGGTCACTCTGCTGCGCCCCGACCGGATCGGTGTGCAATTGAGCGAGGAACTGCAGCTGCACCCCGAGCAGTCCACCGATGCGATCGTCGTGCACCACCAGGAGGCCAAGTATTTCAATGCGCGTTGATCCCCACCCCCGCCGCGCCGCCAGACCCCGACTGGCAGCGATGCTCGCCGCGTCAGCGGTCCTGCTCGCTGCCTGCACGCCGTCCGTCGAACCGACGCTGAGCCCGTCCCCGTCCGCGACACCGCGACTGTTCACCGTCGCAACCACCGGCGCCGTGGCCACGGCCGATCCCGCGATCGCCACCGGCGACACGAACTCCCTCGTCGTCACCAGCGTCTACCAGCGGCTGATGATGGTGCTGCCGACCACGGGTGAACTGAAGCCCGACGCGGCCACCGACTGCCTGTTCACGTCCAAGCTCGTCTACGAGTGCACGCTGCCCGACAACCTGTTCTTCCACAACGGCCATGTCCTCGACTCCGCCGACGTGAAGTTCAGCATCCAGCGGGCCCTGCGCATCGACGCGGCCGGCACCTCGATCGGGCTGCTGTCGGCGCTGGAACGGATCGAGACGCCGGACGCGACGACCGTCCGCTTCGAGCTCTCCTGGCCCGACAACCAGTTCGGCTACGCCCTGGCCGGACAGGCCTGCTCGATCGTCGATTCGCAGGCCTTCGATCCCGACCAGCCGCTGCCGCTGGAGACCCTGCCCGTGGGCTCGGGCCCGTACGAGGTGCGCACGATCACCGACAAGCAGGTGACCTTCCGCAAGTTCGAGAAGTACGTGGGCCCGAAGGCGGGGCTGCTGGGCGAGCTGCGGCTGGAGGTGCTGGCCGACTCGGTCGCGGCGGAGAGCGCGATCGCCGACGGCACGGTGGACGCGGTCTGGCGCAGCCTGGACGCCGCCGCGCTGCAGCGGGTCACGGACGAGATCGCCGGCAGTTCCGACAAGGCGACGGCCAGTGGGTTCACCCGTTACGCCCTGCCCGGAACCCGCGTCACCCAACTGGTCTGGAACGAGGCGTCGAAGCTGCGCAGCGACGGCGAACTGCGGGACGGCGTGGCGAAGGCGCTGCAGCCCGATCGCACCCTCGACTCGATCGTCCCGGTCGGGGTCGCCGGCCATGCGGAGTCGTTCGCACTGGGTGGACGGCCGAAGCTGCCCAAGCTCGATGGCGCCCGGGTCAACCTCACCCTCGGCTACCGGCCCACCGCACCGGGCCACGGCGACCTGGCCAGGCTCATCCGTGACCGGATCGAGGGGCTCGGCGGGGTGAGCGTCCGGCTGGTCACCAGCGGCACCGCCGACCTCTGGCTGACCGACGCGCCGGCGTGGGTGAACAATGCCACCGGCTGGCTGCAGCGCTACGTCGGGCATCCGCTGCCGGGCAGCCGGGAGAAGCTGAAGCTCCTGCAGACCAGGGCGCGCACCACGACCGGCAACGCCCGCACGGCCGCGCTCACCGAGTTGCAGCAGCAGGCCGTCGCGGACGCCACCGTGCTGCCGATCTCGCAGGGAGACGGCATTCTGTTCCTCGGCAAGGGCGTCAACCTGATCGGCGAGCCGTTCGGCAGTGGTCAGGCGCTCGGAATGTGGGGGTTCGTCCGTGGCTGAGAGCATCGTGGGCGTCCCTGAGGAGGAACGAGCCGGTCGGCGTCAGGAAGGGCTCAGCGGCGTCCGCACCGGCGTCCTGCAGGCGGGGGAGCGGATCACCCTCAGCGACCCGAAGGGGCGGCGGCACTCCGTCCTGCTGGTGGCCGGCGGAGTGTTCCACACCACCAAGGGCGGGATCAGCCATGACGACCTGATCGGGCGACCGGAGGGCAGCGTCGTCCAGTCCGCGGGCGGCGTCGCGTACCTGGCGTTCCGGCCGCTGCTGGAGGAGTTCACGGTGACCATGCCCCGTGGGGCGACCGTGGTGTACCCGAAGGATGCGGCCCACATCCTCGTCCAGACCGACATCTTCCCGGGTGCGCGAGTGCTGGAGGCCGGCGCGGGCTCCGGGGCGCTGAGCATCTTCCTGCTGCGCGCCGTGGGCAGCAGCGGACGGGTGTACTCCTACGAACGGCGTCCCGAGTTCGCCGAGATCGCCAGGCGCAATGTCACGACCTTCTTCGGCGGGGAGCATCCGGCGTGGGAGCTGCGAATCGGCGACCTGGCGACCGACCTCGGCCCCGAGCCGGTGGACCGTGCCGTGCTGGACATGCTCGCCCCGTGGGAGTGCATCGAGGCCGTCGCCAGCGTGCTGCAGCCCGGCGGACTGCTCTGCTGCTATGTGGCGACCACCACCCAGCTGGGCCGGACCATGGACACCCTCCGGGTGCACGGCGGCTTCACCGAGCCGGACGCGCGTGAGTACTCCGCGCGGGAGTGGCACGCGGAGGGGTTGGCGATCCGACCCGGCCACGGCACCAGCGGCCACACCGGGTTCCTGGTCTTCACCCGCCGGCTCGCTCCTGGTGTGACGGCCCCGCTGCGGCGGCGCCGGCCCGCACCGGGTGCGTACGGTCCCGACTACACCGGCCCCCGCCCCGCCTGGGTGGAGTCCGGCGGCAGCGATGCCTGAGCCGGCCGAGCTGGCTCGCCAGCTCGCCGAGGCGAACCGGCTCCTGGACGCGAGGGCGCGGGCTCTCGACCTCGCCGAGCGGCGGCTCGCTGACGCCCATTCGGACGCGCGCACGCTGGCCGCGACCAACGAGAAGCTCAATGCGACCCTGGCGGAGGCACGCGAGGCCCTGGTCACGATGCGGGCCGAGCTGGACCGCCTGGCCACTCCGCCGAACGCCTTCGGCCACGTGGCGGCCGTCGGTGAGGAGACCGTGGACGTGGCCACGGGTGGCCGGCTGCTGCGCTGCGCGGTCAGCCCCGAGGTCGAGCCGGGCATGCTGGTGGTGGGCGCCCGGGTGCTGCTGAACGAGGCGATGCTGGTCGTCGCGGTGGCTGCCGACTGGCCGGCGGGGGAGACCGTCCGGCTGGTCGAGGTGCTGGCGGACGGGCGACTGCTCGCCACCGGTGCGTCAGGGGACGAACTGGTGCTGCTGGCGGCGACCGCGCTGGACGCGGCGGCACTGCGTCCCGGAGTGTCGCTGCTGGCCGACCGGCGGGCGCTGCTGGCACTCGCCGTCGTGCCGCGCAGCGAGGTGGCCGATCTCACCCTCGAGGAGGTGCCGGACGTCAGCTACGCCGACATCGGCGGACTGGGCGTCCAGATCGAGGCGATCCGGGACGCCGTGGAGCTTCCGTTCCGGCACCGCGGGCTGTTCGCGGAGTTCGGGCTGCGGCCGCCGAAGGGCGTGCTGCTCTACGGGCCGCCGGGCTGCGGGAAGACGATGATCGCCAAGGCGGTGGCGAACTCGGCCGGCAGCCACTTCCTCAACATCAAGGGTCCGGAACTCCTGGACAAGTACGTGGGGGAGACCGAGCGGCAGATCCGGGCCATCTTCACCCGGGCCAAGGAGCACGCCAGCTCCGGGCGTCCGGTGATCGTGTTCTTCGACGAGATGGACGCGCTGTTCCGCACGCGCGGCAGCGGGGTGTCCTCGGACGTCGAGGCGACGATCGTGCCGCAGCTGCTCAGCGAGATCGACGGGGTCGAGGGACTCGCGAACGTGATCGTCATCGGCGCCACCAACCGCGAGGACCTGATCGACCCGGCCATCCTGCGTCCGGGCCGGCTGGACGTGAAGATCAAGCTCGACCGTCCCGACCGGACGGCTGCCGCGGAGATCCTGGCCCGCTCCCTGACCCCGGAGACCCCGCTCAACCCCGGTGGTGGCGACCCGGAGGCGTTCCGGGCAGGCCTGATCGATGCGATCGTCGAGCGGCTGTACGCGCGGGACGAGCCGAATCGCTTCCTCGAGGTCACCTACGCCGGCGGCGACCGGGAGGTGCTGTACGTGGCCGACTTCGTCTCCGGGGCGATGCTGGCGGGTGTCGTCGGCCGGGCGAAGAAGGCCGCGATCAAGGAGCTGATCGAGGGCGGCGAGCGAGGCGTACGGCTCGATCACGTGCTGACCGCCTGCGGCGCCGAGATCAGCGAGAACGAGGAACTCCCGAACACCACCAACCCCGACGACTGGGCCCGGATCTCCGGCCGCAAGGGTGAGCGGATCGTCTTCCTGCGGACCCTGATCGGTTCCCGCGCCCTACGGCCGTGACCCGCGAACCGGCCGGCCCCCGCCGCTCCCTGAGCCCATGACCGCGCGCATCCTCGGCATCGAGACCGAGTACGGCATCCATGCCCCGGACGCACCGGAACTCGATCCGGCAACCCTCAGTGCCGCCGTGGTCGCCGCCTACCCCGGCGTTGCGACCGGCACGACCCTCGACTGGATCGACCCGATCCCGATCGAGGACGCCCACAACCGCGTCCTCGCCAACGGAGCCCGCCTCTACGTCGACCACGCGCACCCCGAGTACTCCGGGCCCGAGGTCACCACGGCGCGCGATGCCGTGGCCTACGACCTTGCCGGCGACGCCGCCGTGGTGGCCGCCGCCCGTGCCGCATCCGGCCGGCTGGGCGTCGAGATCGGCATCTACAAGAACAACACCGACTCCCACGGCGCGTCCTACGGCTGCCACGAGAACCACCTGTTGCCGCGTTCTCTGCCGTGGGCTGCCATCGCGTCCGCGTTGCCGGCCTTCCTGGTGTCGCGGACGGTGCTGGTCGGCGCCGGACGGATCGGCATCGGCCAGCACGGTGAGCACCCGGGGTTCCAGCTCAGCCAGCGCGCCGACTTCTTCGAGGAGCGAGAGGGCATCCAGACGACCCGCCGCCGTCCGGTGGTGAACACCAGGGACGAGCCGCACGCCCCGCCGTCCCGCCATCGCCGCCTGCACGTGATCACCGGGGACGCCAACCGCAGCCACGTCGCGACCTGGCTGAAGGCCGGCACGCTGTCGGCGTTCCTCACTGCCCTGGTCGCCGGCGCGCTGCCGGAACTCCAGCTGGCCGACCCGGTGAGCGCCTTCCACGACGTCAGCCACGACCCTGACCTGCGGGCACAACTCCTCCTCACCGACGGCCGGCGCTGCACGGCCCTCGACCTGCAGGAGGCGTTGTGGGAGGCGGTTTCGGTCGACGCCGTCCGACGTCCGGAGGTGTACGAGCCGGAGGTGGTACGGGCGTGGGGAGGGGCACTGGCCGACCTCCGGGTCGATCCGGCTCGCTGTGCTGACCGACTCGACTGGGCGGCCAAGCGGCAACTGCTCGACGCCTACGCCGCGCGGCACGGCCTGGACTGGACGAGCCCACGTCTGGCCCAGCTCGACCTGGCGTGGGCGCGGCTGGACCGTCCGGGTCCCTTCGACGCGTTGATCGCCGCCGGACGTCTGCAGCCGGTCGTCACCCCGGCCGACATCGATCGCGCCGGCATCGAGCCGCCTCCGGACACGCGCGCCTGGACCCGCGGCCGCGTGGTCGCGCTCGCCGCCGACCGCGTCACTGCCGCGTCCTGGGACTGGATGGTCGTCCGGGGAGGCGACGGCGCCCAGCACCGTCTGGACCTCGCCGAGCCTGCCGCCCACACCCGAGCCGAGGTCGGCGACCTCGCCCACCGCCCCGATCTCGACGCCCTGCTCAGACGCTCCCACCCGCCACGGTCATCCCGCGCTTGATCATCCCGAGTAGCTCCTGAGCAGCGAGTTCCGGGAGTCGCTCCCTGAGGAGCGAGCGTCGCGAAGGGCGGGGAGGATCCGCACTCTCGACGGCGTTCGGGGGCAGTAGGTCGCGATTCGGGCGGTCGACAATGCAGATCCTCCCGGGACCGCGAGGAATAGGGAACCCCGCGCCGGGATGACGGGGGAGAGTGCCTTACCGATGGGTAGGCTGTCGGCGCTCGAACAGATCAGGAGGACCGGTGGCCGAGCGAGTGCAGCGGGAACGGACGCCCCAGCGCGTCGAAGAGGTGGCCGAGGCCGCCCCGTCCGGGCAGCGCTCTGTCGACTATGACGCCATCCTCGACCAGATCGACGCCGTGCTCGAAACGGACGCGGAGGAGTACGTCCGCTCGTTCGTGCAGAAGGGCGGCCAGTGAACACCCCACGGAGTTCTTCTCCTCCGCTGCGCTCCCCCGAACAACTCCGCGGGGACCCCGCATGAGCGACCGCGAACTCAGCCCGGCCCTGGTCATCGGCACCGGACTGGTCGGCGCATCGGTGGCGCACGCGCTCACCCGGGCCGGCATCACCGTCCATCTGCAGGACAAGGTGTCCAGCCACGCTCATGTGGCCGCATCCCGCGGGGCCGGGACCACGGAGCGCCCCGACCCGGAACAGGTGCGGCTCGTGGTGGTCGCCGTGCCGCCGGAGTCCCTGCCGAAGGTGATCGCCAAGTCGCTCGCGACCTACCCGCACGCGACGGTGACCGATGTCGGCTCGGTCAAGGGCACGGTGCTGGCCGCGCTGCGCCGCACGGACGCGGACCTGTCCCGCTACGTGGGCTCGCACCCCATGGCCGGTTCGCAGCACGTCGGTCCGCTGACCGCGCACGCCGACCTGTTCGTCGACCGCACCTGGGTGGTCACGCCTCACGACACGTCCGCGGCCCACGCGGTGCTGGACGTGCAGGAGGTCGCCCGGCTCTGCGGAGCCCGACGGGTGACCATGGGCGCAGCGCACCACGACGAAGCGGTGGCCCAGGTGTCCCACCTGCCACATCTGGTCTCGGTGCTGGTCGCGGGGCGGCTCACCAGGGTGCCGGCGGAACACCTGCGCCTGGCCGGCCAGGGGCTTCGGGACGTGACCCGGATCGCCGGCTCCGATCCCGCGCTGTGGCAGCAGATCATCGGAGCGAACGCGGTCGCCGTCCGTTCGGAGCTCGTCGCGATCCAGGCCGACCTCGCCGCGTTGATCGGCGCACTCGACGCCGGCGACCTCGCCGAGGTGCTGGAGCGAGGGCGGACGGGGACGGCCGCGCTGCCCGGCAAGCACGGAATCAGCCCGACGAGCTATGCCCACGTCGTGGTGGAGATCCCGGACGCGCCCGGTGCCCTCGCGCGCCTGTTCCGCGACGTCGAGGCGGCCGGTGTCAACGTCGAGGACCTGTCCATCGACCACGACCTCGAGCGCGAGGTCGGCTATCTGTCGGTGCAGGTGGCGCCCGAACGAGCCGCCGAGCTGGCGGAGGTCATGAGCGGCGCCGGCTGGACCGTGCGCGACCGCGAGCCGCAGCTGTGACGAGGAGGAACATGTCAGCCGATCGTCTGGTGATCGCCATCGACGGGCCCAGCGGGTCCGGCAAATCGAGCGCGGCGAAAGGGGTGGCGAGGGCCCTGGGGTTGGCCTACCTCGACACCGGGGCCATGTACCGGGCCGTGACCTGCGCCTTCCTCGACGCCGGCGTGGAGCCCACTGACGTCGCAGGCGTGATCGCCGCCACCCGCGACGCGGACCTGCAGATCAGTACCGATCCGGACGACGCCTGGGTTCGGGTGAACGGCCGCGACGTGACCACGGCGATCCGCGAACCCGAGGTGTCCGCGAAGGTCAGCGCGGTGTCGACGGTGGCCGAGTGCCGGGAGAACCTCGTGTCACGGCAGCGGGCGATCATCGACGCCGCGCCCTCGGGGATCGTTGCGGAGGGCCGTGACATCACCACCGTCGTCGCCCCGGACGCCGACGTGCGCCTGCTGCTCACCGCAGATCCGGAGATTCGGATGGCCCGCCGGCACGCCGAACTGGGCGGGGTCCTGGACGCAGCCCAGCTCGCCGACCAGGTCCTGCGCCGCGACTCCGACGACTCGAAGCTGGTGAACTTCACCACCGCCGCCGACGGAGTCACCCACCTGGACGGCACCTACCTCACTCTGGACGAGACCATTCAGGCCGTCCTGGATCTGGTCGCTCGGTCGCGCACGGGAATCGCCGGCTGAGCCTGATCGCCGAAGCGGCTCGTCGAGCCTGTCGAGACGCCCCACGACGGTCCCTGAGGAGGTCGCTCTGCGACCGTCACGAAGGGCTGCCGTCACCCACCTCGCGGCTGATCGGCCGGTTGTCCTGCGAGCCACCGCCCGACCGAGCACGCTCCGGCAGCACTCGGCGCAGCACGATCCACACGACGGCGGCAAGTCCCACGGGGCCCAGCTGCACCTGGGTCGCCGTCGCGAGGGCCGTCGAGAGCGCCGGGAGCAGCCAAGCCGCGACGAGAACCTCCCGGTCGCCACGCCGCCAGCCATGCTCGAGCCCGTACAACGCGAACCACGCGATCGGGAAGGCCAACCAGGCCAAGTCGTAGTCGTGCACGTGCGGGATGGCGAGGAACGTCGCGGTCATCAGGACCGCGCCGCGCAGGCGGACGGAGTCCGTCCGCCTCCACACCAGCCAGACGGCCGCTGCCGCGGCGACCGCGACGGCAGCCCAGCCGACGTATGCCACCTCGACAGATGCCCCCAGCAGCCTGAGGGTCGCGAAAGTGGACGGCATCTTGGCCCAGGGCAGCGCACCTGCCTCCGTGGCCGCGGAGGCGAGCGGCATACTGACCAGCCAGGCCGTGGTCGACCCGGGTCCCAGGACGAGCTCGCTGATCCCCAGCGCGGCCACGGCGGTGGCTGCAGCGACGAACATCGTCTTCCACGCCCGGGCGGCAAGCAGCGCCACCGCGAAGAGGACCGCGAGGTGCGGCTTGATGATCAGCAGGCCGAGCAGTATCCCTGACAGCGCGGGCCGGTGCCGGTGGGTGAGGATCGAACCTGTCGCCAGCGCTGCGGTGAGGAGTCCGTTCTGTCCTTGTGCGAGGCACATCCACAAGCCGGGGAACCCCGCCATCAGCCAGCCCGCACCCGGCCGTCCGATCGCTCTGCGCAGGGTGAGCCACCAGGCGGTCGCGGTCGCGCCGAGAAAGACGACGAGGGCGGCGACGTAGGGAAGCAGAGCGAGGGGGGCGACGAGCAGGAGGAACGGCGGCGGATAGAACCAGGGCCAGCCGTAGCCGGCGTAGGCCGGAAAGACTGCCTGCTGTAGGGGAAACAGGACGCCAAAATCCCAGGCGGACGGCGCGTGCCCGGCGAGGGCCAGCTTCGCTGCGCTGTAGAAGCAGAGGAAGTCCGCGCCGAGCACCTGGCCACGGAAATCGAGGCCGTCGTGCAGCGTGACGGCGTATGCGACGACGGCCACGGCGTAGAGGGCAAGGAAGATCCGTGGGTAGACGCGAAGGCGCTCGGCGTCCAGCCAGTGCGGCCTGGGCGGATCGGTCACACGTGTCCTCCTTCCTCGGTTCAGTCAGAAGTCTGACACCTCGGAGGCGGCCTGGGCGTGAGGCGGGCGTGGGGTACCCTGATCAGTCGCACGCGAGACAGAGGGGACCCCATGACCGAGACCACCGGCGGCGAGACGCTGAAGCCCGTCGTGGCCGTCGTCGGCCGGCCCAATGTCGGCAAGTCGATGCTGGTGAACCGCATCCTCGGCCGCCGCGAGGCGGTCGTCCAGGACCTGCCCGGCGTGACGCGCGACCGGGTGAGCTACGACGCGGACTGGAACGGCCGGGAGTTCGTGGTGGTCGACACCGGCGGCTGGGCGCCGGACGCGAAGGGCATGGCCGCGCAGATCGCCGAGCAGGCCGAACTGGCGATCGCCGCCGCCGACGTGGTGCTGTTCGTGGTGGATGCCACCGTGGGCACCCAGGACGTGGACGAGGCCGTCGTGGACGTGCTCCGTCGCAGCCGGAAGCCCGTCGTGCTCGCCGCCAACAAGGTGGACGACGCCCGGACGGAGGCCGACGCCGCGTCCATGTGGAACCTCGGGCTGGGCGAGCCGCACCCGGTGTCCGCGATGCACGGCCGGGGCACCGGTGACCTGCTGGACGCGGTACTCGCCGTCCTGCCGGACGCGCCGATGGCGGGCGATGCCGAGGTCGGCGGGCCGCGCCGGGTGGCGATCGTCGGCCGGCCGAACGTGGGGAAGTCGTCGCTGCTGAACCAGCTGGCGAACGCCCGCCGCGCGGTGGTGGACAACGTCGCCGGCACGACCGTCGATCCCGTGGACGAGCTCGTCGAGGTCGGCGGGATCGTCTACCGGTTCATCGACACCGCGGGACTGCGCCGCCGGGTGAAGGAGGCGTCGGGCCACGAGTACTACGCCGCACTACGGACGCAGAGCGCGATCGAGCGCGCGGAGGTGTGCGTGGTGGTGCTGGACGCGTCCGAGACGATCAGCGACCAGGACCTGCGGATCCTCACGATGGTCGAGGAGGCCGGCAAGGCCCTGGTGATCGCCTACAACAAGTGGGACCTGACCGACGAGGAGCGCCGCCGCTATCTCGGACGCGAGATCGAGCAGGACATCCGTGCGTTCTCATGGGCGCCGAGCGTGAACATCTCTGCCCTCACCGGACGCAACGTCGACCGGTTGAGCAAGGCGATCGAGGAGGCGCTGGACGGCTGGGAGACCCGGATCTCCACGGGCAAGCTCAATGCGTTCCTCGGCCGGCTCGCGGCGGCGCATCCGCATCCGGTGCGGGGCGGCAAGCAGGCACGCATCCTGTTCGGCACGCAGGCCCACGCCTGCCCGCCGACCTTCGCCCTGTTCACGTCCGGCCAGTTCGACCCGCAGTACGTCCGCTTCATCGAGCGCCGCCTGCGTGAGGACTTCGGTTTCCGCGGCTCACCCGTCCACGTGGAGATCCGGGCGCGAGAGAAACGCAAGAAGTAGCGCAGATCGCGTCATCCGAACCCAGTTTCGCTATCCGGACCCAGTTTCGCTATCCGGACCCAGTTTTGTCATCCCGGACTTGATCCGGGATCCCCGCAGCCGGGTTGCCAGATCGACGGGAACCTCACGTCTGGGTCCACCGATCGAGCGCGTCTCGACAAGCTCGACGAGCGATTTCGAAAGATCCGGGCTGAGGAGGTCGCTCTGCGACCGTCGGCCTTACGCTCCCTGAGGAGGTCGCTCTGCGACCGTCACGAAGGGCCACCCTGCGGCGGCTGCCACTGCCCGGACTGCGGCGGCGTCCACTGCTGCCCACCGGGCTGCGGCGGGTACCACCCACCCTGCTGCGGATGGCCGGGCTGCTGGCCGTAGTACTGCCCGGGCTGGGCGTAGTACCCCGCGCCGCCGTAGCCGGGCGGGGGAGCGGCGGGCAACTCGGAGCGGCGCACCTGGTCGATGAACATGTAGGTCGTGTAGGCCTGGATGAACGGCACGCCGACGAGCTGGACGGCGAGCTGGAGCAACATGACCAGTCCGAGGACCGGGATCATGGTGCCGAGTGCGGCGAGGACCTCAGCCCCGGACGTGACGTCCGACATCCTGGCGGCGAGTGGCAGGACCGCGACCTGGGCCACCATCCCGACGACGTAGCTGGCGGCGTTCACGACGAGCGCGGCGAGCAGGTAGTAGCCGAGGGTCCGCCAGAAGGCCCCGCGGGTGAGGCTCCAGGAGCGCTTCATGGCGTCGATGCCGCTGCACTGCTCGATGGCTGCGGCGGGGATGGTGTAGAGCAGCTTGGTGGACAGATAGATGCTCAGGGGGAAGATCAGGACCAGCCCCAGGACTATCAGGCCGAAGATGCCGGCGACGGCGCTGGCCGAGGAGCTCCGTCCGTTGGTGGCCGCGATCATCCCGATGAGGACGACGACGAAGAGGACGTAGACGGCGATGATCGCACCGATCACGATCGCGATGACGGGCGCCATCCGGGGCAGGAAGCCCCTGGTGCGGGCGAAGAGGCCGCGGATGTCGGGTTGCTGGCCGTCCGCGATCTCTGCGGCCGCGACGGACATCATGCCGTAGGTCTTCAGCTGGGCGAGCAGCGCGACCACCGCGCCGACGAGCAGCAGCGCGAACGCCCCGATGAACACGCCCGGCTGGGGCTGGGACCGCATCGCGCCGGCCGCCGCGAGCGATGACACGAAGATCGCGGTGAAGACCGCGATGACGATCAGCAGGACGGCCGTCGGAATGAGCGAGATCAGCAGGAACAGCCCGAAGCGGCGTCGAAGCGCACCGACCGAGGCGGAGAACAGGCCGGAGATGTCGAGCGGACTGGGCTTGAGCAACGGTGTGGACGTGGACACGCGCCCAGCCTAATGGGCGCCCGAGCCCGCCCCTCCAAACCGCTGGTCAAGCCGAGCCGCTGGTCGAGCGAAACCGCTGGTCGAGCCGGACCGCTGGTCGAGCTTGTCGAGACCCATCCAGCATCTCGACAAGCTCGATGAACGGTTGCCGGGGCGGCCCGAGCAGCGACAGGCACTCACCCCCGACCGCAGTCGAGCTTGTCGACCTGCTCAGGGCACCCGGCGCGGCACGGACCCGAACAGCTGGAGCATCCGGCACATGAACTTGTGACCGCCGTCCGCGGCAGGGTCGAACATGAGGGGACAACCGCCGTCGATCACGGTGAGTCCGTGCTCGCGCCCGTAGGCCACCGCCGCGGGATCGACGCTGCCGGCGTCCATCGAGCGGTGCAGCCACACCTGGGAGATGCCGAGCGCGACGGCCTCCTTGACCGTCCCCATGGCGTGAGCCGGGCGGGTGCCGATCACGACGGCGTCCACGCCGCCGGGGACGGAGGCGAGGTCGGGATAGGCGGGATGTCCCCCGAGCTCGGTCGCGTTGGGGTTGATCGGGACGACCTCGTAGCCCCGCTCGAGGAGTCGTTCGTAAACGGCGTTGCTGCCGTGACCCTGTGGGTTGCGGGAAACGCCGGTCACGGCGATCCGGCGGCACGCCAGGAACTCTGCGGCCGCGTCGGCGAGCTTCATTTGCTGCGCCCTCACTTCTTGCGATAGACCCGCGTCGCGTCGGTGTCGACGAACATCAGCGTGGGACGGCTACTGCCCAGGCGGATGCCCAGGTGGTGTCCGTCGGCGGGATCAGAATCACTGTAGAGCGTGCGCATCTTGTAGGTGGCCGAAAGTGAGCCGGAGGTGCTGACGCTGAACAGTCCGGCGACGTCGTGAGCGCTCGTCGGGGACAGCTCGACGATGCCGGTGGCGAGGATCCACAGCTTCCCGTCCGCGCCGACGGTGGCCTCGACAGCCGGATGGACGGTCTTGGTGGGATGGCCGGCGTCGACGAGCTTCACCTTGAGGTTGACGCCGGGGCGCACGACCTTGATGAAGCCTTTGCCGACCGAGATGCTGAAGGCCCGTCCGCCCTGGCCCTTGAATCGGGTGACGGAGGTGATGACCCCGGTGCGCGGCTTCACTTTCACCATGCGGCCGGCTTCGTCGAAGCCGTAGAAGCTGTGGCCGTCGCTGATCACGACGTTCACGAAGCGGTCGAGCAGGACGCGGCTGAAGGCGCCCTTGGGCGACAGCAGCATCAGGGCGGGAGAGTCGATGGTGGTGGAGGTGAGGACGACGGTGCCGTCGGCGAGCGCCTGCGGGTTGGCCCACTGGAAGTAGCTGCCGAGGTGTAGGTAGCTGGTCGGCAGGACGGCCTGGCCCAGGTAGGCGCCGGCGTCCGAGTAGTGGGCGAGACGCTTCTTGGCCGCGTCCGCGTACCACCAGGTCGTGTCAGGCAGCTGGACGCCATAGCTCAGGCCGAGCATCAGCCCTTCACCACCGGGGGACGTGCCGAGCTTCGCGGCCGCGGTGCCGTAGCCGATGGTCGAGGTCAGCTTCCACTTGGTGCTGAGGCTTGAGGAGTGCGTGAGCCTCACGGTCTTGGTGGTGACGGCCGCAGTAGCGGTCGGCGCAGCGGTCGTGCCCGCGACGCAGCCGAGGGCGACGATCGGAACGAGGATCCTGGCGAGTCGCATCATGGTCTGCCCCTTCGTTGTCACCAAGGTAGAGCCTCACGATCCGCCACAGATACCGCGTGCGCGACCGGCCGCGGATTCGTAGTACAGTGACCAGCCGGACCGGGCAACCGGACCGACAACTGAAGGCGGATCCACCCAGCCGTTCGTCGAGCCTGTCGAGACGCACAGCGGATCCGGACTGAAGGGACGGGCTGTAGCGCAGCTTGGTAGCGCACTTGACTGGGGGTCAAGGGGTCGCAGGTTCAAATCCTGTCAGCCCGACCGTTGAATTGCCTTGTGAGAGGCGTATCGACTGTCTCGAAGTGGCCCCCGTGGAACATACGTGGAACAGCGGCAAGGGCGAGCACTGGTAGCTGCGCTCTTCGCGGTCTACCGTGTCGCCTTTCGGGAGCCCGAGGTCGCGAGTTCTCCTGTCCACGCCGACGGTGCTTGCGCCGCTGAAGACGAGCACATCTGGCTTGGATACTCGGGTCTGCGTCTGCGCCAACCGAGCGCGAGCATCGGCCCTCCGGCCAAAGATGGTCGGGCTTGCTTCACTCGTCCCTCTATCTGGCCCGGAACGGGTCGGGGGCCGCCGGTGCATCACAGCCGGGAGTTCGGCGAGATCCGTAGGGCTGAGTCGGCAGACTGCTGCTTCTGACTAGCAGACCGCTGCTTCTGACAAGCTGTTCCCGGTGGTCAGTCACCTGGGGAGGATTGCCCCCTTCTCTGGAGCCAGAGGCCTAGGAGTGCGAGTGGCGAATCAAAACGGTCGTGGAGCGAGAGGGCGGCAGGCTGCGTTCTCTTCGGGGAAGAAGCTGCCGACGCCGCGTACTGCGGCGACACCAACCTCTGGGAAGTCACCGTCGGCTTCGGCGGTCCAAGTCGGTGGGCGCGAAGACAGCAGACCGACAGCCGATCAAGCGCTGGGTCACGATAGGAAGGCCGAACGCCGGGACCGAGCAACGATGTCCCAGGAGGAGCTTTGGGCAGATCTCCGACAGGGGGCGCGGAATGTCGCCGGCGTCACCTGGCAGGTGGACGTCTGCGTCTACCTGCTCGTCGCGGCACACGTTGGACATCTCGGGATAACTTCGGTGACGCCAGAGGGGTATGAGGACGCAGATTGCACGACGACCGGCAGCGAGGAACGCCTCTTCGTTCAGATGAAGGAGGCCGCTGGTGGCGCCGGGCGGATGGCTGCGGCCGACATTGCAGCAGCGCTCCATCACGCTGAGGAGAGTGCGCGCGGCGCAAGAATCGCCTTGATCACCGACGCCGATATTGGGTCCGACCTTGCTCCAACAGGCTGGGACACGACCCTCGACGAGCAGGCAGCGCCGATGCCCGACGCCGCCAGTAGCACCGGTGTAGCGGCGGTTGCTCAAGCGCTAGTCAATCGTGGCCTAAGCAGCCAAACTGCCGAGAGCGTGGTCTCGCGCTCGCACATCATTCGGATGCCATGGAAGATCCGGGATCACACCGAGGGTCTATTGGTGAATCACACGAGCATGCATCCAACGGTGGTAGGCGTTGCAGTTAGCCGCCTGACGGAGTTGATGGCCGCCGGCTCGGCAGATCAGCGGTCCACAACGCCCGCGACTGCAGTTACTTTCACCGTGAGCGACGTTGCCGCCGCCCTAAGCCAAGCACAAGACTCAGTCGACCAATCAGGGCTCCTCGACGCGGAGAGGCGCGGCATCTGCACGCCTGCCGATTTCCTCGCCGGCGCGGACATCGGGCCAGAAGTGTTTTATGCCGGCGTTGATGGACGGCCGGGGCATATTGCCGCCGGCCTTGACATAGTGAGGCCCGCGGAAATGGCGCTCTGCGCTGCTGGTCTCCTGTCCAGACGAAGCGTTCTCATAGTTGGACCCTCGGGGTCAGGCAAGTCAGTGCTTCTATGGCGTGCGGCACGTTCAGCAATCCCGGGCGCGCGAGTCCTTCACGTGCACCGTGTTCGATCAAGCGGCGACGCCGATGCGCTAGGTCGCTATGTCCGCCTCTTGCGGCCCAGTTCCCAGCTTCCGGTCCTAGTCGTGATCGATGACCTTGGCCGACCCAGCTGCCAGGCTTGGCCAGAGGCCGCGCTCCGGCTCCGTGACGTGCAGCATGTCTATCTCCTGGGCGCTGCGCGCTCTGAAGACTTCCACCCCCGACTGGTTGTCGGCACTACCCAGATAGTGGAACCACAACTCGACAGACAGACCGCACTCGCCATCGCCCGCGGACTGGCGGCTGCGGGAATCCCGCAATCGATGCAGCCCCAGGAGGCGTTTGCTCGAGCGAGCGGTCTCCTTATGGAGTTCTTGGCGCTGCTTACGACGGGCCGACGGATGGAGGAGATCATTGGAGCCCAGGCGGCGGAACTCGCGGCGCCCGACCGTCTCCTTCAACGAGAGCTAGCAAGGCTCATCACCGCCGCCCACTCTGCCGGGCTATCCGTTCAGGCAGACCGCCTGCATCTAGCCGTCGATCTCGGGCATACCGGCCTCGTCGGCGAGCTGGGAGACGCCTTGGCGGTGCTGGACAAGGAACACGTCATCGTGTCGGACGAAGGTATGTGGCGCGGACTACACGAACTAAGGTCGAAGCTCCTCACCATGTTCCTGCACAAGACGCCGCCGCCAACAGTCGGCGCGACGTGGGTCCGATTGGTGCCAGTGCTCCAACCCAGTGAAGTGGGTTGGTTGCTCCGTCGAGTTGCCGAGATGGCCCCGTCTGAGCTGGAAAGGGTCGCCGGCGCCGCTGCCAGCGTGCTCACCGACGGTGATGCTAATGCTGCGGGGTCCGCTGAACTGCTAGAGGGCGCAGAGCGAGCTGACAATGCCGCATATGCGGCGGTCTTTCTCGAGTCAGCCAAGACCGGGCTCCCGGAGAACGTTTCTCTCCTGCTGGTCGCCCCCATGCTCTACGCCATGCGCAATCAAGGCCTGAGTTTTGAAGACATGGGAGAGCAGTTTGCTCCCGCATTGTCGAGGATGACATCTCTTGCGGCTCAACTGCCCATGCGTCGCGATTACAGAACAGCGTCCCGAGCAGTGCTCGAGGGAGCTTCGAAGAGCGAGCTATCCCGGCTTCTACGCGATGCGCCAGCCGCCGACATCGTGCGCTTCTTGGAAGCGGCCGACGAGGGCGTGGAGCTTCCAGACAATCTCCTCATTGAACTGTTCCGTGCTGTCCCCGAGCCAGCAAACGTTAGGGACGCCGGTTTGTGGTCACGTCTGATTACGGAGTGCTTCCAGCGTCTGGGTGACGCCAGAGCGACAGAAATCTTCGGATCGATTGAGGAACGGGCGCGGGCAGTGTGTCGGGCGGATCCTGCGGCGCTAACCCTCCGAGTTGACGAGGGGCGGCGCATCGTGACGGCCCACCGTTTGCTGCCCTTGCAGCCGTCTGAGGGTCCGAAAGAGGCGTGGGACATTCCCGATGCATCCCTTGGCAAAGACATCATCAACAACGACACGGTCGCCTTTGCCCGCCTCTTGGCGGCCGCGTGTCCAGAGGTTGCCATTGTTGAGGTTGTCACATTGACCGCGTCGGGCGCCCGCTACCGGATACGTGACTTGGAGCCAGGCTACAAGCGAATGCCTCGAAGCTCCTTCCCTTCGCGGCGAAGCGTGCGACAGTCCGTTGGTTTCCAGGCCGCGATCCGTCGCGCGACGGCCTCCGAGACCTGGACAGCTCTTGTCTCCGAGCAAGCCGACATTGCGGAGGAGCTCGCTTGGCTAGTGGGATCGGCTGCGCAGTTCTTCAACTCGGGCCGCAACCGGAGCCGGCGGAATGAGTGGTCATCTCGTCTGGAGGGGGTGTCCGTTCGCCTCGCCGCAGTGGGCAGCCGCCCCGTGATACTCGGTGTCGACACAACAACTTCGCAGGCTGCCACCGACGACCGCGAACGGGCGGCGGACCCAGTCATTAGGGCGCTCAGCGCGGTTGCAGAAGCCTTGCACAACGCTGTAGGTAGGCGACTGCTTGCCAATTCCTCAGGGCCCTTGTGGGACTCATCAGCTTATGCCGGGCTGACCATGAGTCTTCGCGCGTCAGCTCGGCAGTTGACAGAGGCAAGGATGCACGCGAATCCGGTGTTGTCGGGCGGTCGCACCGTCATTCCGGATGACCTAGTCGAGGCTGTGGAGAACCTGGCGGGGCTTGCGGCAGTCCTCCAAGTTGACCCGAGACGAGCCACGTTGCTCGTTCTGGCCGACCTTAACGGATCCATCGAGCGGATCCGCCAGAACGGTGCAGAGGAGGCGCATCTTCATCGACGGGCGGTTCTGGAAGATGCTTTGGTGAACCTCCCAGACGTCCATGTGCAGCAAGTTGCTGATCCCGATCCGCCCGAGTGGGGCATTGACAACAGTGGCTGGCTCGTGACCGCCCCGATTGAAGTCTGGGAAGACACCCTCGCTGCCCTTGACGTACTCAGCGACGATGAGCGATTCGATCTCGGGTCGCATGTTGTTGTTGTTGCGACCGCGGGCGGCGGTGACGGTAGCGAAAGCATGTCCCACCAACCTCGACCAGCGCCGGTGGCTGGATCGAGGGCTTGGTTGGCGGTGCGGCTCAGCAACAAACAGAGCGACTCACCTTTGCCGCTCGCTCCGGATGACCTCGCGCGTTGGGCCAGCGCAGGAGGGCTTGTTGTTGGAGTTGGAGCACTTCAAAGCGAGATCCAAGCCCTGCTCTCAGCTCTGGCCGAGCGATCATGGGTCGCAGCACGCGCTCGGATGCGCGAGTTTCCTCTCCTAGAGGAGCCGAGAGCACTCCCCGACCTGGGGGAACTCGCGAGCGCAATCGCCCACGCCGCAGAAGGCCTCGCGGAGGAGGACGCGAATGCCATCACAAGCGCAGTGCAACTGCTTGTCTCGCATGTGAGATCCGAAGAGGAGGGTACAACTAGTCTCGCTCTTGCCGGCCTCGTGCTCGACCTGCTCAACAGCGAGTTTCCAAACGGCTCTGCTGACTTGGCTGGTGCGTTGGCGACCGTCAGCCTGTACGCCAACGCCGGCTAACGGTAGGGAACTGGCAATGCGATGACTTGCTGTGCAGCATTGTCACCACCGGTGGTTGCGATCCTCCGGACGGGTTGTCGGGATTGCGGGGAAGAGGCGATCGAGATCGGAGATGCGCACTCGGATTAGTTTGTACCCAAGCTTGACCGCGGGCAGATCACCCGAGGCGATGCGGCGACGAAGGGTGTAGGTGCTGATCGCATAGATCTTTGCAGCTTCCCGTAGCGAGACCCACTGGGGCTGAGCTTCTGGGTTCTGGTTGATGGCCACATTGGTTCCCTTCTTGGCGTTGGTGCCCGGCGGGCTTGCAGGGCCATTGGGTCTCAGATGCCAATCCCTGGGCCCCGGTGGTGATCAATGGAGTGTGAGTGGTCGTGACGTGGGTCGTGCCGCGGCATCCGCTTCTCGGTGACCGTCTCCCAGACCGGGTGAATCCACATCCCGAGGCGGTAACGGAGCGCGTCGGCCTTGTGTTCGTCGGGCAGCGGCTCCCGGGCAGCCGCTGCAAGGTGCTTGGGGAGGCCGCGGCCTTTAGGGTCCACCGCAGCGCATTCTCGGGCGAGCCGAATGGTGGCGGGGTCTTCGATCGTGCCGGGTGCGGCTTGGTGGATTCGCTCCAGCCAGTCGAGCACGGGTACGGATTCGCCGGCGATGAAGCTATCGAGTTGGCGCTGGGCGCGCGCCTCGACAAGGTGGTGTTGCGCGGGTCCGGATGGCCTGAGGTCGTTGTCAGGGATGGCGTGGGCGGCGCGCCAGACTTCGATCCGAGCGAGCGTGTCGGGTGTTGGCTGCTCGATGAGTGCGGCGGCCCATCGGGGAACTGCTCGGTCTGTGGCCGCGTTCCGATGGACGCGTTCGGCCAGCTCGGTGACGAGGGCCCATCTGGCGGCGAGGTAGCGGCGCCATTCGGGCTCGGCCAGGAGCTTTTGGGGCACGGATGGCAGCCAGGGCAGCGGGCGCCGCTCGTCGTTCTCGGCCCGAAGACTGACCACGTCGAGGCGCCGGTCCACGACGGCCGCGGGGTCGCGGGCGTTGTCAAGTTCGTCGGTGTTGACGGCGTACTGGAGTGCGCTGATCGGGGAGACGCCTTGGGCGTTCAGGACGAGCAGGTGCGAGCGGGCGACGGGCCAGGCGTCGGCGTCGGTGAGGCCGAGGGTGTCGGCCCTGCGGTCGAGCAGGGCGATCAGGTCCGCGCCGGCCAGCTGTTCGGCGGCGGTGACGATGGCGTCGTGGTAGCAGGCGACGGCGGCGGCGAGCAGTGTGCGTGGGTCGCGAAGTTCGCTGAGCTGGGTGGTGGCCGAGGTGGGTACGTCGGAGCGGGCGAGGACGGCCTCAAGCTGCTCGGTAGGGGTGGCCGGTGCCACGCTTCCTGGGCTGAGCCGGTTGTGCGGGTCGCCGTCGCCGGTGATCTGTAGGTAGGCGTGGTTGGCGTGTCGGCCGCGGCTGAGCATCGTGTAGAGCTGCTGCCTGCTTTCCTGGCCGGTGAGGAGTCCGTGGCAGGTGTCGGCGGTCGTGCCTTGGGCGCCGTGGATGGTAGCGGCGTAGCCGAGTTCGACGTGGGTGCCGACGTAGTCGGCGGGGAGGGTGATCCGGCGACGGGTTTTCGGGTCGTGGACGTCGAGGCTGCCGTCGCGGTGCACGTCGTGGACTTGCCAGCGGTCGCCGTTCTTGACCCAGCCGCTGCCGGCGCGGAGCCGGCGGTCGTTGCGGCGGGTGAGGATCGTGTCGCCGATGGAGGCTCGGTTGCCGTCGGCAAGGTCTGCTTCACGGCGGGGTTGGTGACCTGCCAGGCGATGCCGGCGGGCCGCCTGGTTGAGGACGGCGACGTGCTCTCGGGTGGGGGCGAGCATGATCGCATCCAGGCCGGCGCGTGTGTCGGCGAGCCAGGCGTCGAACAGCTGGCTTGATGCGGTGGCGGGGTCGCCGACATGGACGCGGTCGTGGTCGAGGTAGTAGCCGAGCGCGGCGGGGTCACCGTCACGGAGGGCGAGGGAGGCGTGTGCTTCGGCGGGGTCGGTGAATCGCATGACTTCGTCGAGTCGGGCGGCGCCGTGGGTGGTGGTGACGTCGTGGAGGATGCCGCCGGCCGAGATCGCGCCGAGCTGCTGGTCGTCGCCGATGAGCCGGATGCTGGCGCCGCGATCGAGCGCCCAACTGATCAGGTAGTCCAGGCGCAGGGTGTCGGCCATGCCGGCCTCGTCGATGATGAGCAGCGCGTTCGCATCAACCTCGTGCACCCAATAGGCGGGTCGGGGTTGGGCGATCTCGTAGGTCAGCTTGTGCAGGGTGTCGGCGTGGATGCCCGGGCCGAGTTCCCCGCCGAGCTGGGACGCGGCGGCAGCGGACGGGGCGAGGGCGAGCACGTTACCGCCGCTGTAGCCCCAGGCGGTCGCCAGGGCGCGCATGGCGGTGGTTTTGCCGGTCCCTGCGGGCGCCAACGCGAGCTGGACGCGACGGCCGGAGGTGGCGAGGTCTCGGACGAGCTGGACCTGTCCGCGGTTCAGCTCGGTGCCGTGGGCCTGCTCGGTGAGCAGAGCGGCGTCGACGGAGTTGTGATCGGCGGCTCGTCCGCCACGCTGCCCGGCGGCGGCGATGATCCGGAGTTCGGCGAAGAGGATCCGCTGTGAGGTGTAGCGAGTGGCGCCGGCCACCCGGTACACGGAGGTGCCGTCGGCGCGACGCAGCAGGTCGGGTTCACGGATGCCGTCGTCCGGCGCCTCGAGGGGGATGCAGGCCCGGAGGGCTGTGTCGACCAGGCGGGGGATCGCCTCGTTCGAGGGCCCTGCCGACATCGCTCCGGACGAATGGACAGGTCTTCGTCTTGACGTGGACGGCTCTCGCTGTGAGGTCCGCGTCGACGACGAACTCGTGCTGCGGGTGGAGAGCAGGGCCAGTGCACAACCCGGCGCGGTCGGCTTGTTCACGGACATCGGAACCGAAGCCTTCTTCGCCGATCTCCGGGTGCGTCCGTTGGAGAGGTAGCTGGTGGGCTCTCCCATCGCACCACCATCAGCGGCGGCGGGGACCTCGGGCTATCCGCCGACGCAGCGGGCTCACACCTCCCGCGTGAGAGCCTCGACGAAGGCTGCGCGGACGGCGTGCCGGTCCAGTTCGGCGATCCGCCGGCTCCCCGCTCCACCGGGCGGGCTGACCTCTGCGCAGAGCGCGGCCGCATCGGCCGAGCCGTCCCGCAGCCAGGCAGCGCTGCCCGCGAGCGCCTGCGCGACAAGCCGGCGGGCCAGGTCGTGGGACATACCCCGGGCCACGCCGGCCTCGATCATCGCGTCGGCGACGTAGAAGAAGTAGGCCGGCCCGCCACTGCTCAGCGGGCTGAGCACCTCCTGCTGCTCCTCCTCGACGAAGAGGACTTCGCCGGACCGTCCGAAGAGCTCCGCCAGCGCCTGGGCCTGCGCGGCACTGCACGCGTCATTCGTCGTGAGCAGCGTCAGTCCGTGGCCGACCTGCGCCGTCAGGCTCGGCATGGCACGGGCGGCCGCCACGTCCTTGTGGAGCTGGCCTTCGATGTCGGCGAGGCTGATGCCGTCGGCGAGCAAGACCACGACGACGTCGTCGCGGAGATGACCGGCGATCTCGGCGAGAACGCCGGTCACGGCCGCCGGTGGGACGGCGAGGACGACGATCCGGGCACCTGCCGCCGCCCGTGCGTTGTCCGTCGTACCGCTCACCCCGTAGCTGGCCACCAGGTCATCGACACGACGCCGGCTCCGCGCAGTGGCCCACACGTCCTGAGCGGCAAGGCCTCCGTCCAGCGACCCCTTCAGGAGGGCCTCGCCCATCGCTCCCGTACCGACGAACGCGACGGTCATCGTTGACGTTCCCATCTCTCACCGGTCCCGGAGCCGAGCCGTCGACGCGTCCCGGCCGGGCAGAGGCACGTCCACGGAACCCCGCGCCATCCACATCGTCGGATCGGCCAGCGGACGGAAGCCGAACCGCTCGTACAGGCCGTGCGCATCGGCGGTCGCCAACAGGACGCGCTTGAGGCCGAGCGGTTCCAGATCGGCCAGGACCCCCTCGATGAGCAGCGTGCCGACACCTTCGCCTCGCCAGTCCGGGTCGACGAACACGTCACACAGCCAGGCGAACGTGACGCCGTCCGTGATCACCCTGGCGTAGGCGACCTGTCGCTCGCTGTCGGTGCGGATCACGGCGTAGTTGCGCGAACCGTCCATCGCCCGGTCGTGCACCTCGCGCGTCCGGCCTCCGGCCCAGTAGGACAACTCACTGAGCCAGCCGTGCACCAGCGTCCGATCGATGTCCTCGTCTGCGGCGGAGAAGCGGAACGTGACAGTCATCTCGGCATCGTAATGTCCGGCGGTCGTGACCGGTCGCGACCTGCCCAGCCCTAACATGTGCATCATGGCCCACGCCCCCCACCTCGATCCACGACGGCCACGGCGTCGGCCGTTGTGGATCGCTCTCGCGCTGCTGGGCGTGGGGATCCTGGGGTACTTCCTGGCCGCTCCTCTCCTGCAGCCGGTGATCCTGCGCGCGCAACTGGCCACGGAGACCGCCGCGGCTCTGCAGACCGCGCGCCCCACCGCGGACGCGGCCCATGCCGAGTGGCTGGAGGCCGTGTCACCCGCGCTCGGTCTCGACCCGAAGGCCGCCTACACGGCGACCTACGACATCTGCTACGTCGATCACAACGACGGGGGCTGGGTGGCCCTGTCGTACAACCAGAAGTGCCAGCTCTCCTACGTCGACTTCTTCGAACTGCCCGCGTCGAACGCCGCCGTCGACGCGGCGGTCCACGAGGCGACGTCGTCCGCGTCCGGACCGCAGACCAGTGCCGCGGTGTACGTCGACGACTATCTCAAGGCGGCCGGCCGGCGGACAGATCGGGTGCCCGCCGACATGCCGTTCACGATCTCGGCGACCCTTCCGGGCACATCGGACGCACGCGCGGCGGTCGATGAGTGGATGCTCACCGGCTCCGACGTCGTCGCCTACGCCGCCGCCGACGCCTTCGCGAACCGCGAGCTGCTGAGCGAGACCGGGCGATTCCAGCTGGACCCCGCCACGCAGTACCTGGTGGTCAGCGATTCCCGCGCCTACTACGAGAAGGACATCGGCTGCGCCACCGGGCGGCCGGTGTTCTGCTCGTCGCCACTCGGGGGCGACTGAGGTCATCAGCCAGGTGCGCCGGGACTCGCGGGCGCCCGAAAGAGGCCCCTGATCCGCCCCGGCAGGCCGGATCGGCGACACAATCTCTCCATGACAGGATCGGCGGTCGTCCTCGAGTCGGTGAGCAAGCGGTATCGGCTCGGCGACGGCTCCACGCTCACCGCCGTCGATGACGTCTCGCTCTCCGTCGCACCCGGGACGCGCGTCGCGCTGCTGGGCGCGTCCGGCTCGGGGAAGTCGACGCTGCTGCACCTGATCGGCGCCATCGACGCCCCCGACGCCGGCAGTATCCGCGTCGGGGATCTCACCATCACCGGGCTGACCGAGCGCCGCCTCGCCGACTACCGCTCCGGCATCGGCTTCGTCTTCCAGCAGTTCCACCTCGTGCCCGGGCTCTCGCTGCTCGACAACGTCCATGCGCCCCTCGTCGGACGGCCGTTCGCCGGTGACCGTCGCGCACGTGCCCGTGAGCTCCTCGACGCCGTCGGTCTGGGCGATCGCGAACGCGCGCTGCCGTCCCAGCTCTCCGGTGGCCAGCAACAGCGCGTGGCCATCGCCCGCGCCATGGTCGCCCACCCCGGCCTGCTGCTCGCGGACGAGCCGACCGGGAACCTCGACTCGGCGACGGCGGCCCAGATCATGGACCTGCTCACCCGCCTCCAGGCGGACTACGACACCACCGTCCTGATCGCCACTCACGATCGCATCGCCGCCGCCAGTTGCGAGGTGGTCTACCGGATCTCGGACGGCGCCGTGACGGAGGTCGAAGCCTTCGACTCCATGGCGGACGCCCGGCCGAGACGCGCCGTCGAGGCCGCGTCATGGAACTGATCCGGCTCGCCTGGTCGCGGATCCGCGGGGACGGACGCCGCTCGTTCGCCACCGTCGGCGCCGTGACCATCGCGGTGGCCAGCTTCCTGGTCCTCGCCGCCAGCACCGCCACTCAGCAGGCGCTGGTCACCGAGACCGCCCAGGCGAACTATCGCACCGCCTACGACATCCTCGTTCGTCCCCGGGGCAGCGCCCTGGAGAAGGAGCGCGTCGAGGGCCTCGTCCGCTCCAACTACCTCTCCGGGTCGTTCGGGGGGCTCACCCTCGACCAGGTCGCCGCCATCACGGCGATACCCGGCGTCGAGGTCGCCGCGCCGATCGCCATGGTCGGCTACACCTACCAGCGGATCTCGGTCAGCGTGGACACCTCGCCCTGGCTGTCGTCCAGCGGCCGAACCCTGCTGCGCTGGACCTCGAGCGTGACCGCACGCAACCGGACCGCCACCGCCCGGGGCCCCTCCGGCTACCGCTACCAGACCGACCGTGACCTGTTCGGCAGGGACGCGTCCTGGACCGCCAAGGGCGACGAGAAGCCTCCCGCCTGGCTGGACGGCGGTCTGTGGGAGGTTGTCGACGGGCACAAGAGCTACCCCTGCCCGTCGCTGCGGGAGCCCGCCGAGACACCGTTCGAGCCCGCGGCGCTGTGGGACGGCGGGGTGTGCCTCTCCAGCGGGCATGCCGAGGACCGGCAGCGCGGGCTCGCCACCGTGCGGGTGTCGATCACCTATCCGATGCTGATCGCTGCCATCGATCCGGAGGCGGAGGCGGCGCTGGTGGGTCTGGACCGTGCCGTCTACGAGGGCCGGTACCTGAGCAGCGAGGACGCGTTCCAGGAGGGCGGCGAGGTACCCGAGTCCGACAATGTCTACCCCAGCAGCATCCCGGTCGTGATGGCGGGCACCCAGTTCGCCGACTACCAGCTGCGACTCGCCGTGGACGAGTTGTCGCAGTCCACCGCGGACAAGCTCGGCACGATCGCGCCGGACGGCAACCAGGCGCTGATCGAGCGCGCGCCCTCGATCCGAACGGTGAAGGAGGCCGTCTTCGATGCCGCCGCTCTCTACGCGGAGAAGGTCGCCGCACTGCCGACCGATCTCCCGCCCTCACGCGAGGGGATCTCCGACCGCGACGGCGTCGTGCTGTACACCACCAAGGTGTGGCGGCCGGCGGATGTGACCTATGAGCCGGGTTCCCCGTTGCGGCCGGTCCTGAGCGAGGTCGACCCGCAGCTCTGGCGCGCCACCTTCGAGTCGACCAACGACGGCTTCGAAGAGGTGCCGATGACCGCCCAGGACACCAGCTACCGCTCGACGACCGCCTACACCCTCCACCAGAGCTCCGCAGGCAACACGTCCGGCATGTCCGTCAACTTCCAGCTGGTCGGCAAGTTCGACCCGACGAGGATCACCGAGTTCTCGGGCCTGTCGGCGGTCCCACTGGAGACCTACATCACCCCGCAGTTGGCCGGTGCCGACGAGGCGTCCCGGCGCGCGCTCGGCGATCGACCGATGCTCAGCGATCTGAACACCGGCGGCTACCTGCAGCAGTCGCCCGCGCTTCTGATGCCTCTCAAGGGGCTCGGAGCGTTCACCTCCGACGGACTCGGGGTGTTCGATCCGGACACCTACGTGCAGGTGGCGGACTTCGACGACAGCGCGCCGGTCAGTGCCGTGCGGGTCCGGGTCGCCGGCGTCACCGGCATGGACACCGCCAGCCGCGAGCGGATCGCGTCCGTGGCGGCATCGATCTCCGCCGCCGTCGATGCCGACGTGGACATCACCATCGGCTCCTCTCCCGAGTTGCTCCAGGTCGCCTTGCCCGCGACCGAACTCGGCAGTCCCGCCCTGAGCCTTTCCGAGCCGTGGAGTCGCAAGGGAGTGACGCTGCGGATCGTGGACGCGGTGGACGCCAAGTCCCTCCTTCTGTTCGGCCTGATCCTCGTCTCCTCGGCCCTGACGGTCGCGATCTCCGCCGGTGCCGCCGTCCAGACCAGACGGCAGGAACTGGGCATCCTCGCGGCCATCGGCTGGACGCGGGGACGACGCCGACTCGCCGTGCTCACCGAGCTCGCCATGATCGGCGGTGCCGCCGGCATCCTCGGCGCCCTCGCGTCGTGGCCGCTGTCCCTGGTCGCCCAGGCGAGGTTCGACGTGTTGCGGGCCGCGCTCGCCGTCCCTGCGGCGGTCGTGCTCACCACCGCCGCCGGCCTGGCCGCGACGTGGCGCGCGGGGCGGGTTCGCCCGATCGACGCGCTGCGTCCGCCGGAGCTTGCCGGCGGCCGGCGCACGGTGCCCCTGTGGGGCGGCGGTTCGCTGGGCCTGTCCCGGATCCTCCGGCGGCCCGGCCGCCTGCTCCTGGGCTCGATCGCCATCGCGCTGGCCGTGGCCTCGCTGCTCGTGCTCGTCAGCCTCGCCCGGGTGTTCCGGGGGCGCGTCGTGGGCACCCTGCTCGGCGACGCGGTGGCGGTCCTCGTCCGTCCCCAGGACCTGGTCGCGGCCGGCTTCCTCGCCCTGCTCGGCCTGGTGACGGTGGGTCTGGTGCTGTTCCTCAACCTCACCCAGGACGCCCGCATGTACGCCTCTCTGCAGGCCATCGGCTGGCGTCGGTCGTGGCTGGCCCGCTCGCTCAGCGTGCAGGCGCTGGTGATCGGCGCGGTGGGCTCGGCGCTCGGACTGGCCGCCGGACTCTGGATCATGGTGTGGCTCACCGAGTCCGTCGCCGGCGAGGTCGCCGGGATCGCGGCAACCGTCGTCGCGGCGACGCTCCTCGCCACGCAGGTGGTGGTCCTGGCCCCGGCCGCCGCACTGCGCCGCATTCCCACCGCGCGCCTGCTCGCGGAGGAGTGACAGTGGGGGAGAGGGTCTCGGCGAACGCACGGAGGGCCCTTCAGACCTCGGCGAGGGCAGGTCCCGGAGCGATATCGTCCGACCATGGGTGAGGCTCGGGTGCCGGGTCGGCTGTGGTTCTGGGCGGTGCTGCTCGGGCTGACCGGCCAACTGGCCTGGACGGTGGAGAACATGTACCTCAACGTGTTCGTCTACGACACGATCACCGACTCACCGACCGCCCTGGCCACCCTGGTGGCCGCCAGCGCCGTCGCCGCGACGGTCGCCACCCTGTTCGCCGGCGCCGCATCGGACCGGACGGGCAGGCGCCGGCCGTTCATCATCGGCGGCTACCTGCTGTGGGGTCTGGCGACCGCCGGCTTCGGCCTGGTCAGCGTCTCGGCCGCGGCCACCCTTGCGCCCACCGTGAACGCGGTCGCCGCCGCGGTCGTGGCGATCATCGTCCTCGACTGCGTGATGAGCGTCTTCGGCGCCACGGCGAACGACGCGGCGTTCAACGCCTGGGTCACCGACTCGACCAGCGGCGGCAATCGCGGCCGCGTCGACGGCGTGCTCGCCACGATGCCGCTGCTCGCGATGCTGCTGGTCTTCGGCGCGCTCGACCCACTCACGCGCACCGGACAGTGGCAGGCCTTCTTCGGCCTCGTCGGCGGCGTCACGATGGTGGTCGGCCTGATCGCCTGGCTGGGCCTGCGCGAACCAGGGACGCCGCGGCCCGGCGACAGCTACCTGTCCACCGTGCTGCACGGGCTGCGTCCGGCCACGGTGCGAGGCAATCCGGGGCTGTACCTCGCCCTCGCGGCGTGGGCGGTGCTCGGCACCAGCACCCAGGTCTTCATGCCCTACCTGATCATCTACGTGCAGCGCTACCTCGACATCGACGGGTACCCGATCGTGCTGGCCAGCGTGCTGCTGGGCGCCTCGCTGGTGAGCGTCCTGGGCGGCCGGGTGCTGGACCGCGTCGGGCCGGCCCGCGGCATCCTGCCCGTGGTCGCGGTGTACGTGCTCGGTCTGGTCGCGATGTTCTTCGCGCGCGGCATGCTGCCGGTGATCCTCGCCGGGACGGTGATGATGTCGGGCTTCATGCTGGGCGTGGCGGCGATCTCCGCCACCGTCCGCAACCTCACCCCGCACGAGCGGGCCGGCCAGGTCCAGGGCCTGCGGATGGTCGCGATGGTGCTGGTCCCCATGGTCATCGGGCCCTTCATCGGTGCCTCGGTGATCACGGGGGCGGACGAGACCTTCGTCGAGCTCGGCGTGGTCAAGCAGGTCCCGACACCGTGGATCTTTCCCGCGGCCGCCGCGGTCGTGCTGCTGATCGTCTGGCCCGCACGCCGGCTGCGCGCCGTCGCGACACCCAACCCAGCACAGCGGACGGAGGACCTGGATGCTCACCACCTGGGGTGAACGGCTCGACCCCGAGCGGGTACTGCCGGAGTACCCGCGGCCACAGCTCGTACGCGACTCCTACCTCAACCTCAACGGGTGGTGGGACCACGCCGTCACCCCGGCGACCCGCACGGTGCCACCGGAACGCTGGACGGGGCGCATCCTCGTCCCGTTCTCGCCGGAGGCGCCGCTGTCCGGGGTCGAACGCACCCTGCGACCCGACGAGGCCCTCTGGTACCGCCGCCAGGTCGCGGTGACCGTGCGGGGCGAACGCCTCCTGCTCCACTTCGGTGCGGTCGACCAGGACTGCGAGGTCTGGGTGGACGGCATCGCCGTCGGTGGGCACCGCGGCGGCTATCTGCCCTTCACCCTGGACATCACCGATGCCGTGGATGGCCGGTCGCGGTTCGAACTCGTCGTCCGTGTCCGCGATGTGACCGACACCTCGTGGCGCAGCCGCGGCAAGCAGACGCTCAAGCCCGGCGGCATCTGGTACACCCCGCAGTCGGGCATCTGGCAGACCGTCTGGCTGGAAGCCGTCCCAGAGCACCGGATCGAGCGGCTCGACCTCGTCCCACACCCGGCGAGCGGCGAGCTCGAGGTGCGGGTGGTCGCGGCCGGCGCTCACGTCCCCGACCGCGCCGAGGTGACGGTGCTGGCCTCCGGTCAGCGGCTGACCACGGTCGGGGTGCCGGTCGGCGAGCCCACCCGGCTGTCCCTCGGCGGCGACCTGCGGCTGTGGACCCCCGAGGACCCGTTCCTCTACGACGTCGACGTCGTGATGGGTGCCGATCGGGTGCGCAGCTACGCAGGCCTGCGGTCCGTCGGTCTCGGGCCGGACGCCCGCGGCCGCACCCGCCTGCTGCTCAACGGCGAGCCGTACCTGCACGCCGGTCTGCTCGACCAGGGCTACTGGCCGGACGGGCTCTACACCGCCCCCTCGGACGAGGCGATGGTCCACGACATCCGGACCGCCAGGGACCTGGGCTTCACGATGCTGCGCAAGCACATCAAGATCGAGCCGCTGCGCTGGTACCACCACTGCGACCGGCTCGGCATGCTGGTCTGGCAGGACTTCGTCAGCGGCGGCCGGCCCTACCGTCCCGCCGTGGTCCAGGCGCCCGTCGCGCTGCCGGTGCGCCTGGACGACTCCCGCCACCAGCGGTTTGGGCGCCAGGACGCGGAAGGGCGGGCGGAGTTCCTCGCCGAGGCCGAGGCCACCGTGGAGCTGCTGCGCTCCGCGCCGAGCGTGGTGGCCTGGGTGCCGTTCAACGAGGGCTGGGGGCAGTTCGACGCGGCGAGCGTGGCGGAGCGCGTCCGGGCACTCGACCCCACCCGGATCATCGACCATGCCAGCGGCTGGCACGATCAGGGCGCCGGTGACGTGGTCAGCCGGCACGTCTACTTCCGTCCCTACCGGCTCAGCAGGCACGACGCCGCCGAGCCCCGCGCCGCAGTGCTGTCGGAATACGGCGGCTACAGCTACCGCGAGCCCGGGCACACGTGGAGCGAGGCCGAGTTCGGCTACCGCAAGTACTCCGACCGGGCCACCTTCGAGCGGGACTTCCTGCGGCTCCAGCACGAGCAGGTCGCGCCCGCGATCGAGAACGGTCTGGCCGGCTTCGTGTACACCCAGCTGGCGGACGTCGAACAGGAGACCAACGGGCTGCTCACCTACGACCGGCGCGTGCTGAAGGTCGACGCCCGTGCCGTCGCGGGCAGCAACCAGCGCCTGCGCAACCGGCTACGGGCGGCGAGCGGCGAGCCCCTCCAGCCCGTCCCGGTCGTCGAGAGCGAGCTCACCGGCCCGGTGCCGCTCACCCGCGGCGACGGCCGGCTCAATCCCGAGGCCGTCGGCTGGACCCGGGCGCCGCTGGTCTCCACCGACGGTCTGGGCGCCGGACGTGGCCGCAACAAGCGCTGGGAGTACTGGGCGGTCACCACGCCGACCCATGTGGTCGCGCTGACGGTGTCCTCGATCGACTACGCCGCCGTCCACGAGTTGTGGGTGCTCGACCGGGCCACCGGCGAGGCGATTCCGAACAACGCGATCGGGCTGCTCGGCGGCAGCGCCACGCTGCCGGGCACCCTCGGCGCCGGACCGGCGAGGGCTCGCACCCGCGGGCTCACGATCGACATCGAGGAGGTGCCCGGCGGCAACCGGCTGCGCGCGACGAGCCCGCGCGTCCGGGTTGATGTCCTCGCCGCGCGTCCCGAGGGCCACGAGTGTCTCGGCGTCGTGGTGCCCTGGACGGACCGGCTGTTCCAGTACACCGTCAAGGACGTGGCCCGCCCGGCCACCGGCACCGTCTGGATCGACGGCGTCGCGCACGCGGTGCCGGCGGGGGAGTCGTGGGCGGTGCTCGACCACGGCCGTGGTCGCTGGCCCTCTTCCGTGCACTGGAACTGGGGCGCGGGATCGGGCGTGGTCGACGGACGGGTCATCGGCGTCCAGGTCGGCGGGAGGTGGACCGACGGCACCGGATCGGTGGAGAACGCCCTGGTCGTGGACGGCCGGCTGGCCAAGATCAGCGAGGAACTGGTCTGGACGTACGAACCCGGCGACTGGATGAAGCCCTGGCACGTGCGGGGGAGCGATGTCGAGCTGGAGTTCACTCCCGTCCACCTCAAGCGCGCGGTCACCGACCTGAAGGTGCTCTCCTCGAACACCCACCAGTGCTTCGGCTTCTGGTCCGGCCGTATGCGCGGCACCGGCGGGGAGTGGACCCGGATCGCCGACGTGTTCGGCTGGGCCGAGGACGTCCACAACCGCTGGTGAGTGCCGAGACGCACTCCGTACGGCCCTTCGTGACGCTCGCTGGCGCTCGCTCCTCAGGGGCCGGTGAGCGGGAGGAGGGAGCGGTGGACGACAAACCGCTGGTCGAGCTTGTCGAGACCACCAGGTCAGGAGGATGCCTGTCTCGTGGAAGGAGCCCCTGCCCGTCCTCGCACGGACGGCCGAGTCGGGGCGGAGGTCAGGGATTGACCAGCCTGGCCAGGACGGCGAAGCCGTCCGCGGCGAGGTCGGCTTCCAGCGCGTCGGTGTTCGTGGTGTTCACGCCCACCACCACGGTGGAGTGGTCCGAACCGCGGTAGACCGCCACGTGCTGGATGTTCGCGTGGTGCCGGGCGGTCGCCTGCGCCAGCCGTGCCAGCACACCCGGGGCGTCGGTGGCGTCCACGGTCAGCCGGGTGCCGTGGTCGCGGAAGCCGAGCAGTTCGATGAAGGCGTCCAGGATGGCGCTCTCGGTGATCACGCCGACCAGCTCGCCGTCCTCGACCACCGGCAGCATCTCGATCCGGTTGTCCCGCATGGCGGTGGCCGCCTCTTCCAGCAGCGCATCGGGGCTGATCGTGATCGGGTCGCGGGTCATCACCTTGCCCACCTTCAGCTTGCCGAGCAGGTAGGTGATCTCGCCGGCGCTGAAGGAGGTGGCCTGGGACGGCGAGGCCGCAGCGATGTCGCTGTGCGAGAGCACGCCCACGACGTGCCCGTCCCTGACCACGGGCAGGTGGCGCACGGATCGCTTCCGCATGATCTCGACGGCCTCCGGGACGGTGTTCTCGGGCGTGACCGTGAACGGATTGGCCGTCATCCGATTCCTCACGAACATGTCGCTAGCCTCCCAGGTAGACCCGTTTGATGTCCTCGGTCTTGGACAACTCCGTGGCGTCGCCGGAGAGGACGATCCGCCCGGTCTCCATCACGTAGGCACGGTCGGCCACCTGCAACGCCTTGTTGGCATTCTGCTCCACCAGCAGGATCGTCGTGCCCGACTCGTTGATCTTCGTGATGATGTCGAAGATCTCGTTCACCAACAGGGGTGCCAGACCCATTGAGGGCTCGTCGAGCAGCAGGATCCGGGGCCGCGCCATCATCGCCCTGCCCATCGCCAGCATCTGCTGCTCTCCGCCCGACAGGGTGCCGGCGGCCTGCTTGCGCCGGGTCTCGAGCACGGGGAAGCGCTGGAACACCGCGTCGAGGTCCTCGGCCATCGCAGGCCGGTCGCGCCGCAGGTAGCTGCCCAGCTCGAGGTTCTCCAGCACGGTCATCTGCGCGAACACCCGGCGCCCCTCGGGCACCTGGCTGAGCCCGAGCCGCACCCGCTCCTGGGCGGAGGTGCCGGTGATGTCCGCCCCGTCGACCAGGACCTGCCCGGACGTCGGCTTCTTCAGCCCGGACGCGGTACGCAGCGTGGTGGACTTGCCGGCGCCGTTGCCGCCGATCAGCGTGACGATCTCGCCCGCCTCGACGCGCAGCGACACCCCCTTGAGCGCGTGGATGCCGCCGAAGTGGACGTTCAGGTCCCGGATCTCAAACATCGTCACCCTCCTCGCCGAGGTAGGCCTCGATCACCCGCGGATCGCTGCGCACCTCGTCCGGGGTGCCGGAGGCGATCACCAGTCCGTGGTCGAGCACGTAGATCCGCTCGCAGATGCTCATCACCAGCGACATGTCGTGCTCGATCAGGAGGATGGTCAGGTTGAAGTTCCGGCGCAGCCAGAAGATCAGCTCGGTCAGCTGGGCGGTCTCGGCCGGGTTCATGCCGGCCGCCGGCTCGTCCAGCAGCAGCAGGGTCGGCCGGGTGGCCATCGCCCGGGCGATCTCCAGCCGCCGCTGCTCGCCGTAGGACAGGTTCTGGGCCAGCTCGTCCGCCTTCGCCTCGAGCTTCATGATCTCGAGCAGTTCGTGGCTCTCGGCGCGGATCTGGCGTTCGAGCCGGTGCTGCCCTGGCGTGTGCAGGAAGGACGCGAGCAGCCCGTAGCGGAGCCCCTGCTGCAACGCGATCATCACGTTGTCCAGCACGCTCAGGTTGCGGAACAGGCGGATGTTCTGGAACGTCCGGCCCACGCCCGCGGCGCAGATGGCGTGCGGCTTCATGCCGCCCAGCTGGCGCGTGGTGCCGCCGGAGACGAACTCGATGGTGCCCTCGGACGGCGGATACACGCCGGTCAGCAGGTTGAAGACCGTCGTCTTGCCCGCGCCGTTCGGGCCGATCAGCCCGACCAGCTCGCCCTCGCCGAGGGTGAGGTCGACGTTCGCGACCGCGGTCAGGCCGCCGAAGTTCCGGGTGAGGCCGGTCAGGGTGAGGATGTCGCTCACGGCTGGGCCTCCTCACGGCGGGCGCGGCGCGGCACGAGCCGGCGCAGCGCCGCGAGGGTCAGTTCGCGGTCGCCCATCAGGCCCTGCGGCCGGAAGACCATGATCACCACCAGGATCAGGCCGTAGATCACCATCCGCAGCTCGGGGAACGGCTGCAGCGCGGTGGACACCAGGGCGAGCAGGATCGCGGCGATGACCGATCCGGAAAGGCTGCCCAGACCGCCCAGCACGACGATGATCAGGATGTCGATCGACTTCAGGAAGCCGAACAGGTCGGGCTTGATGAAGTAGAAGTAGGACGAGTACAGCCCGCCCGCGATGGCTCCGAAGAACGCCCCGACCACGAACGCCAGCGTCTTGGCCCGCGCCGGGTTCACCCCGATCGACGCGGCCGCGATCTCGTCCTCCCGGACGGCGATCGAGTCCCGGCCGTGCACGGAGCGGATGAAGTTGGCGATCAGGATCACGCTGCCGGCGGTGAACACGAACAGCCAGGTCCAGTCCACGAACTGGGGAATGCCCGAGAGCCCGGCCGCGCCGTTGGTGAAGTCGAAGTTGAGCAGCAGGACGCGGATGATCTCGGCCATGCCGAGCGTCGCGATGGCGAGGTAGTCCCCGCGCAGCCGCAGGGTGGGCAGGCCGATCACGAACCCGACCGCCGCGGCGATCAGCGCGCCCAGCAGCAAGCCGCCCAGGAAGCCCCAGACCGTGGGGTAGCGCATGCTGAGCAGCCCGGTGCTGTAGGCGCCGATGGCCATGAAGCCGGCGTGGCCGAGGGAGAACTGCCCGGTGAAACCGGTGATCAGGTTCAGGCTGACGGCAAGGATGATGTTGATGCAGATCGTCGCCATCGTCGCCTGGAGGTAGTCGTCGATGATGCCGGCGGCGATCAGGCCGAGGACCAGCAGGTAGCCGAGCAGGAGCACGGCCGCCCTGATCAGGAGCGGGGGCACCCGTGTGGTCATCAGACCTTCTCCTTCACGTTCTTGCCCAGCAACCCGGTCGGCTTCACGATCAGGATGGCGATCAGCACCGCGAACACCACCGCGTCACGGAACATGGAGTAGCCGGCTCCGGCGACGAAGGTCTCCAGGGAGCCGATCACGTAGGCGCCGAGCAGTGCGCCGGGGATCAGGCCGATGCCGCCGAACACGGCGGCGACGAACGCCTTCAGCCCGGGCATGATGCCCATCAGCGGGTTGATCGAGTTGTAGTAGACCCCGACGAGCACACCGGCCGCGCCGGCCAGGGCGGAGCCGAGCGCGAAGGTGAGCGAGATCGTGTTGTCCACGTTGATGCCCATCAGCCGCGCGGCCTCCGCGTCCTGGGACACCGCGCGCATGGCCTTCCCGACTCTCGTCCTGCGGACGATGAACTGCAGGATCAGCATCAGCGTCACCGAGATGCCGATGATCACCAGCTGCAGGTTCTTCACCACGACACCGCCGAGGGTGAACGAACCCTCGAGGAAGGGCGGCAGCGCGGGATAGGAGCGGACGCCGGCGCCGACGAAGTACATCATCCCGTACTCGAGGATCAGCGAGACGCCGATCGCCGTGATCAGCACGGCTATTCGGGTGGAGTTCCGCAGTGGCTTGTAGGCCACCCGTTCGATCAGCACCCCCAGCAGGGTGCAGGCCGCCATCGCGATCACCAGCGACTCGAAGAATCCGAGCCGCAGGGTGGTCATGCAGAAGTAGCCGACGAAGGCACCCACCATGTACACGTCGCCGTGGGCGAAGTTGATCAGCTGGATGATCCCGTAGACCATCGTGTAGCCGAGCGCGATCAGCGCATAGATGCTGCCCAGCGAAAGCCCGTTGATGAGCTGCTGCAGGAACGCTTCCACTTACCGCCCTTTCCGGCGAACGCTGGGGGAACCGGGAGCACCGGAACGACGCGCGCGGCGTGCGTTCCGGTGCCCGTCCGCGGGGTGCGCCCCGCGGTGCGTCAGGACGAGACCTTCTCGCTCGTCGCCTGGACGCCGTCCTTGAGCCCGACCACCACGATGGCCTTGACCGGGTTGTGGTTGGCGTCGACGCTCAGCGTGCCGGTGACGGCCTGGAAGTCCTTGGTCTGGGCCAGGGCGTCCTTGACGGCCTCGCCGGAGAACGCGCTGGCGCGGCCGATGGCGTCGGCGACGAACTTCGCCGTGTCGTAGCCCAGCGCGTGGAACGCGTTCGGCTCCTCGTTGTACTTCGCCTTGAAGTCGGACATGAAGGTGACCACCTTCGGGTCCTTGTCCAGCGACGAGTAGTGGTTGGTGAAGTAGACGTCGTTGAGCGCGGCGGCACCGCCGAGCTTCAGCAGGTCGGGGGAGTCGAAGCCGTCGCCGCCCAGCACCGGCGCGGTGATGCCCAGGCCGCGGGCCGCCTTGATGATCAGGCCGGCCTCCTGGTAGTAGCCGGGAAGGTAGATCGCGTCGAACTGCTGGCCCTTGACCCGGGTGAGCACGGCGTTGAAGTCGGTGTCACCGGCGACGTAGGCCTCCTCGCCGACGATGGTGCCGCCGGCCTCGGTGAAGGTCTTCTTGAAGTTCTCGGCCAGACCCTTGGCGTAGTCGCTGGAGCTGTCCTTGATGATCATCACCGACTTGGCCGCGAGGGTCTTCGCCGCGTAGTTGGCCATCGCGGTGCCCTGGAAGGAGTCGTTGAAGCAGGTGCGGAACGCGTACTCCTTGACCCCGGAGGCGTCGACGGTGACATCGTCGGCGGTCGCCGAGCCCGAGACCACGGGCACCTTGTTCTTGAGCGCGACCGGGACGGTGGCCTTGAAGCCGCCGGACGTGGCCGGGCCGATGACCGCGAGGACCTTGTCCTGGGTCATCAGCTTGGTCGCGAGCGTGGTGGCCTCGGCGGGCTCCGACTTGTTGTCGTACTGGACGAGCTCGATCTGCTTGCCCTTGACTCCGCCGGCCTTGTTGATCTCGTCAACGGCCATCTCGATGCCGCGGACGCTGGCCTGCCCGTAGGTGGCCACGGCGCCGGACAACTCGTAGTTGACGCCGATCTTGATGGTGGCGGGATCGGCGGCGCCCGCCGAGTTCGGGCTGCCCGAACAGCCGGCAAGGAGGGACATGCCAGCGGCGGCCGCCAGCACTCCCAGGGTGATTCGCTTCATTCTCGCTGCGCTCCTCTGCAGGGGAACCAGGTGGGTTCTCGATCTCGAACGGAAGGCTCGCGCTGCCACGCGTCCGCCGCGTTCTGGTATGACGGGTGCGCCGAACCTAGCCCGCGCGGGAGCGCGGCAGGGGGTCGGGACGAATGCTGAGACGGGAGATTCCGGCGACCGGCCCCACCGGGACGACCAGCGGCGCCGGCGCCGGCTCAGGCCTGGCCGAGGCGCAGCCCCACGACAGCGCCGATCACGGTGAGCGCGGGCGGTTCGACCCCGGCCGCCGCGGCGAGTTCCGGCAGGCTGGTGACGGTGCCGCGCAGCGTCCGCTGTTCGGGTGTGGCGGCTCTGGCCACGATCGCCGCGGGGGTGTCCGCGGCGAGCCCGCGGGCCACCAGACCGGCACAGATCTCGGCGAGGTGGCTCACGCCCATCAGGACCACGATCGTGCCCGATCCCTGGGCGAGCGCGTCCCAGTTCACCGTGGACGCGGGGTGGTCGGGACCGACGTGCCCCGACACCACGGAGAAGTGCTGGGTGAGCCCGCGGTGCGTGAGCGGGATGCCGGCAAGCTCGGGTCCGGCGATGGCCGAGGAGACGCCCGGGATCACACGGACGGGAACGCCCGCCTCCGCGCACGCCAGCCACTCCTCGCTGCCCCGGCCGAGCACGAACGGGTCGCCACCCTTGAAGCGGACGACGGTCGCGCCCGTGCGGGCGTACGCGACCAACTGGGCGTTGATGTCGGCCTGCGCGGTCTGGCGGCCGCGGGGGATCTTGCCGACGTCGACCAGGACGGCGCCCGGCTTCGTCTCGGCCAGGCAGGCCAGCGGGGCCAGGTGGTCGTAGAGCACCACGTCGGCCTCGCGCAGCGCCCGCAGCCCGCCGATGGTCAGCAGGTCGGGATCGCCCGGGCCGCCGCCGACCAGGATCACTTCGCCGAGGCTCGGCGCATCGCTCATGGCTCCTCTTTCGTCTCCTTGACGTTCCTGCGTGGTCTGCGCCGGTTTCGACAGGCTCAACCAGCGGTCAGTCGGTGTGCCGGTTGAACGGGCTCAACCAGCGGTGAACCGGGGTCAGCCGGTGCGGCCGTCGGGGCCGCACAGTGCGTTCACCGCGGCCACGGTCACCGCGCTGCCGCCGCGGCGGCCGTGCACCACGAGGTAATCCAAGCCCAGATCGTTGTCGGCGAGCGCCTGTTTCGATTCGGCCGCACCGACGAAGCCCACGGGGATGCCGACCACGGCCGCCGGTTTCAGCGACGGGTCCTCGGCGACGACCTCGAGCAGCCGGAACAGCGCGGTCGGCGCGTTCCCGATCGCGACCACGCTCCCGGCCAGCACCGGACGCCACAGTTCGATCGCGGCAGCGGTCTTCGTCGTCCCCAGCGCGGCCGCGAGGTCGGCCAGCCGCGGATCGCCGAGGTGGCAGCGGATCTCGTTCGCCTTCGGCAGCCGCGAGCGGATGATCCCACTGGCCACCATCTGCGCGTCGCAGAGGATCGGCGCTCCCGCACGGAGCGCGCCGTTCGCGGCGGCCCACAGCCCGTCCGACCAGGCCAGGTCGTCGACCAGGTCGATCTGGCCGCTGGCGTGGATCATCCGGGTGGCCACCGGATGCAGCTCCGGAGGGACGCGGGCGAGGTCGGCCTCCGCCTCGATCGTCGCGAAGGACTGCCGATAGATCTCGGCGGCGTCCTTCACGTAGTCGTATCTCACAACGACTCCTCGTTGATCACCTCGACGAAGCGATCACGAATGCGCCGGGCCCGCAGCGGGTCGTGGCTGGTGATCGCCGCCACGGTCACGCCGGCCGCCTCCCCGGTCGCCGGCGTCCACGCCGAGCCCTCACCGGCGCGGTCCGCGCGCACGCAGAACGTGTGCCGTCCCTCCGCCTCCGCGACGACCGCGGCGTTCACGTCCGCCGAATCGGTGGTCGCCATGACGTACCACGCGCCGTCCAGGTCCTCGGGACGGTAGTCGCGCGCGTGCCAGGTGATCGCGCCGGCCTCGGCGAGGGTGGCGAGGGAGCGGTGCACCTCGGGGGAGATGACCTCCACGCGGGCACCGGCCTCGACCAGCTTCGGCACCCGGCGCCGCGCCACGCAGCCGCCACCGACCACGACCACCCTGCGTCCGCTCAGCAGGAGACCGGCGAGGTAGGCGGGCGAGCCGGCGGTGGTCCGCGCCCGCAGCGCACCCTCCTTGTACCGCTGCGCCACCACCTGGGCGAGTTCGTCGCAGGGGCCGATCACGCTCGCCACCCGGATCTCGGCGTCCGGGTGCCCGGCGCGGAAGGCATCGACCTGTTCGTGCACCCATTCGTCGAGCCGACCCGTGAACAGGAAGTGCGGCATCACCACGACCCGGCGACTGCCGGACGCGTAGTACTGGCGCAGGATCTCCGGCAGCGACGGCCGCGCCACCTGGATGAAGGCCGACAGCACCTGGTGGTAGCCGCCGGTCTCGAACACCACCCGGGACAGCCGGACGTGGTCGGCGTTGGCCTCGGTGACGCTGCAGCCACGACCCACCATCAGGACATCGGTCTCCTCGGCCGCCCAGTCGCCGCGGGCCGCGGCGATGCGCTCGTGGACGGCCGCCAGCAGGGGAGCGGGCGAGCCGAGGTGGCGGGTGTAGACGACGGTCGCATCGGTGTGGCGGGCCTTCGAGGTGTCGATGGCCTCGGGGATGTCCTCCCGCACGTGGCCGCCGGTGCCGATCATCAGCGGCACCACGACCGCGGCCGGGGAGTCGGCGAGGACGGCGTCGAGCGCCACGTCGATGGTCGGTGGCGTGAGCTCGACGAAGCCGGCCTCCACGCGGACGCCGGGCAGCAGCGTCCGCACTTTCTCGACCAGCACGGCGCACGCCTCCGCGCCGGCGTTAACCCGGGTGCCGTGGCCGGCGATGACGAGCGGCGGCGGCACGGCCGGCACGGCGGCGGGCTGGGGCAGGGGAGGCTCGGGGTGACTCATCGTTCCATCCAGTGGTAGTCGCGGGGCGTGACCATGACGGTCCGCCCGGTTCCGGCGGGCAGGTAGCAGGTGGTGGAGGAACCCACCACGACAAGCGAATTCATGTTGACCACCTCCGGGTCGAAGTCCGCGAGGGTGGCGAGGGTGACCCGCTGGTCGGGCCGGTCGGCCTCCTCGACGACGGCGACCGGCGTGGACGGCGGACGGTGCTCGGCGAAGATCGCGAGGGCGTCGGGAAGGTGGTGCAGCCGGGTGCGACTGCGGGGGTTGTACAGCACGGTGACCAGGTCGGCCTCCGCCGCAGCCCGGACCCGCCGGAGGATCGTGTCCCAGTCGGTGTGCAGGTCGGACAGCGAGATCGTGGCGTGGTCGTGGCCCAGCGGGGCGCCCAGGATCGCGGACGCGGCCAGGCTGGCCGTCACCCCGGGGATGATCTCGACGTCGATGCCGTCCGTGCCCTGTTCGAGGGTGGGGGAGGCCATCGCGTAGATCGCCGGGTCGCCGGAGCAGACCAGCGCGACGTTGTTGCCCTCGCGCGCGAAGGCGATGGCGGTCGCCGTCCGCTCCTCCTCCTTGCCCATCGGCGTGCTGGCGATGGTCGTGCCGGGCCGCAGCAGGTCCTTCACCTGTGCGACGTAGGGCCGGTAGCCGACCACGACGGACGCCTCGCGAATGGCCTGCTGCGCCCGCGGGGTGGTGAGGTCGCGCGAGCCCGGGCCGAGCCCGATCACGGTGAGCTTGCCGCGGGCGGGGATGCGTCCGATCGCGCAGGTGGCCTCCGGGGTGCGCTGCTTCTCCACGACCAGCACGGCCCCGTGCGCGAGGACGGCCGCCTCCGCGACGCTCGGTGTGCCCACGGCCGCCTGTGGGGCGGCGCTGGGGTTGGGGACGTCCTGGGCGGCCAGCGTCTCGGCCGGGTAGGTCACCAACGGCACGCCCAGTTCGGCAGCCAGTTCGATCAGCCCCGGCTCGTCCGCTTTCGCATCGACGGAGGTGACCGCGGCCAGCGACTCGATCGCGAGACCGGCGTCGGCGAGGGTCCGGCTGAGCAGCGCCATCAGAGCCTCGGCGGACGTGCCCCGGTTGCAGCCCATGCCGGCCACGAGACTCGGCGGGTTGAGTACGACGGTGGGAAGGGCGTCCGCGCTCGAAGTGCCAGCCGCCGCGCCATCGGTGACGACAACTCGAGCGACGGTCTCGGCGGGAACGTCCTCCCCGCCGTCGAGCACGCTCACATTGGCGGGCAGCGGCGGCAGCGGCCAGCGCTGGGTCCGCACCACGGCGACCGGCTCGCCGTCCAGGATCGCTCGCGTGACCGCGGCGACATCGCCGGACCAGGGCCAGCCGAGGGTGTCCAGGGCAGGCAGGCCGAGGGAGTCCGTGGCGGTGGTGAGCACGGCTGTCGCACCGAGGCCGTCCGCGATCCGGCGAGCCAGGTCGTTGGCGCCGCCGCCGTGCCCGCCGACCAGGGGAATCACGAACCGACCGGCGTCGTCGATCACGACCACGCCGGGATCGGTCTGCTTCGACTGCAGCAGCGGCGCGATGATCCGCGTCGTCGCACCGAGGGCGAGGTGGCTGACGATCAGGTCGCACTCCGTCCAGGCCCGGGGCAGTCCGTCGACGGCACCGTCGGAGTAGCGCCGGGTGGCCTCGCCGAGGATCGCGTCGATCTGGTCGGCGCGGGAGCGGCTGGCCGGCCCGCTGGTGACTTGTCCGATCATTCGGCGACTCCTGTCGTGAGCTGGTGGCCGCCGACTTCCTCGCTGCTCCAGCGGTAGCCGGCGGGAAGGTGGAGCGGCCCTTCGTGACGCCGCGCTCGTTCCTCGCGCGTCTCCTCAGGAAGCGTGGGGCTGGTGAGGACCACGGCCCGCGGAGATCCGGTGACGTGCTCCATCGCGTCGGTCAGGACGACATCGGCCGACTGCACGTCCCCGCGCCCAGAGGAGCGACCGAGGAACGAGGTCGCGGGGCTCACCACCGCGGCCCCGGCCCAGCGGGCGAGGGCGGCGACCTCGTCGGCGAGCGGGCCGGACGCCCACAGCAGCTCTCCGGGCTCGGGCAGCAGCCGGGCGAAGGCAACGGCGGCCGCGGCGGAAACCTCCGGCCGCGGCGGACGGACGGGAGCGGCCAGCCAACCGGGCCAGTCGGCGTCCGGCTCGGTGGGCGGGCGATCGAGGATCAGCACGACGTTCGGCTGCTGTGGTTCGACCGCGCGCGCGGCGGCCGGGTCGAGCACCCGCACCCGCTCGTCGGGCTCGCCCAGCCGCTCGGCGAGAACGAAGGTGCGGTCGAGGTCGGTCAGCGCCGCCGCGAGCTCGCGGATGCCGTGCTCGGCGGAGGTGAACACCGCGACCTTCGGGTGTGCGCGGGAGAGGTTCACCGCCGGTGCCAGGGGCCGGCCGTGCACGCTGACGACAAGGGCGTCGTCCCAGGGCAGGCCGACCGCGGCGAAGGCGGTGGCGATCGAGGACGGGGCGGTGACCACCGCCGGCTGCAGGCCGTGGCTGCGCAGCGCGCGTACGACGCCGAAGTACAGAGGATCGCCGCTGGCAACCACGACAATCCGTTGGCCCGCCGGCAGCGCTGCGACCCGCTCGATCGCCGGTCGCAGCGCGCCGAGGACGATCCGCCGATCCTCGTCGACCTCCAGCGCGTCCAGGTGGCGGCGGCCACCCACCACCCAGTCAGCTGCTCCGGCAGCCGCCCGGAGCTGTGCGCTCGGAGCGCCGAGCAGCCCGTGGACGGTGATCACGACGGCTCCCGGGTGACCAGCGGCGACCCGTCCGCCGCCCGGAACTCGTGCCGGAACCCCGGATGGTAGAGATGGCTGCGGGTGGTCGACTGCTCGGCGAGCGCCGGTCCGACCAGCACGACGGTGTGCTTCCAGAGCTTGTGCTCCTTCATGGAAGCGGACAGCTCGTCCAGCCGGCAGCGCAGCATCAGCTCGTCCGGCCAGCTCACCCGGTAGCCGACGATGCACGGCGTGTCGGGTGGATAGCCGCCAGCCAGCAGCTCGTCCTGCAGCACCTTGTTGCGGGCGGCGGAGAGGTAGAGCGCCATCGTGGTGCCGTGCGCGGCGAAACCACGGACGGTCTCCCGGTCGGGCATGGGCGTCCGGCCGCCTTCGAGCCGGGTGAGGATCAGGCTCTGGGAGACCTCGGGGATCGTGATCTCGGCGTCCATCCGCGCAGCGGCCGCGGAGAATGCGGAGACCCCGGGGATCGTCCGGTGCGGGAGGCCGATCCGCTCGCAGATCCGGCGCTGCTCGGCGGTCGCGCCGTAGATGGACGGGTCGCCGGTGTGCACGCGTGCGACCAGCAGTCCCTCGTCGTGGGCGCGCTGGTAGAGCGGAGTGATGTCCTCCAGCGACTCGCTGGCCGAGTCGATCACCAGCGCACCCGGCTTGGCGTTCGCCACGATCGCCGCGTCGACAAGGCTCGATGCCCAGATCACGATGTCGGCCCGCGCGATCACCGCGGCCCCGCGCAGCGTGATCAGGTCCGCCGCGCCGGGGCCGGCGCCGACGAAGACCACCTCGCCGCGGGGGCTGATCGGCGGGGCGGTCGCAGGGGTCTCGACAGGCTCGACCAGCGGTGGGGTGGGTTGGACCGGCGGTGGGGCGGGGTCGGCCGGCGGTGGGGTGGGGTCGAGCGGCAATGGGGTGGGGGTCACAGCCGGCCGCCCGTCTCGGTGCGGACGGGCGCGACCAGCACCGTGGAGAAGTACGGGGCCTCGTCGGCGACCACCTCGGCGAGCGGGATCACGGTTTCGCCGGGAAGGCCGAGATCGACCCCCAGCACCCCGTCCCGGCCGCGGTCACGGACCAGCCGCAGCAGGTCGGCGAGCTGCCGTCCGCCTTTGTAGGCGACGACCGTGTCCGAGGTGTCGAGCGCCGCGCCGACCGCCGCCAGCCCGGCCGTCACCGACACGAGGGTGAGGCTTTCGCGGCCCTCGACCAGCGGAGTCAGGCTGGCGGCGGCCAGCGCCTGCATGGCGGTGATGCCCGGCACGACCGACACGTCAACATCGGGCACCACCGCCTGTACCTGGGCGGCGAGGTAGGAGAACGTCGAGTAGACGCTCGGGTCGCCGACCGTGGCGAAGGCGACCGTTGTCGCCCCCGCGTGAAACGCTTCCACCGCAGCCTGCGCGGACGCCTCCCAGGACTGCCGCCGTCTGGTGCCGACGCCGCGGCGTTGCGCCATGCTGAACGGCACCCGGCGCAGCTTCGCTGCCGAGTCGGGGCAGACGGCCAGGACGATCTGCTCGGCCCGGCCTGCGTCGTCGCCGCTGGTCTCGGTGGTGGGGACGAGGATCACGTCCGCCCGCTCGAACACGGCGACGGCCTTGCGGGTGACCAGTTCGGGGTCGCCGGGTCCGACCCCGACCCCGACCAGGGTGGGGGTGCCGGTGGCAGCCGCGTCCATGGAGCCTCCTCAGGTGTCCTCGCCCGATGTCGTTGCTCGGCAGCGAGTCGAGTTCCTGGCTCCCGGCAGTGCCGGTCACAGTGGCGGGACCGCCCCGGAATCGCCCTCGGGCTCACCGGAGTTCCTCTGCACGTCGCTGCGGGTTCAGTCTGGCACACTCGGCGGCGGGGATTGACCACCGGGGAAAGGTTGGCCATGGCTGAGCGGGGACGCGTCCTTGCCTGCGGGCTGGCGCTGGGCTGGCTGGCCGACCAGCTGCTGGGCGACCCGCGCCACGGGCACCCCGTGGCCGGGTTCGGCCGACTCGCGGCGGCACTGGAGAAGCGCTGCTACGCGGACAGCCGGGTCCGTGGCGCCGCCTTCTGGACGGTCGCGGTCGGGGGTGCGGCCGGCGTCGGCGTGCTCGCCCAACGGGTGGTCCGGCACCATCCCGCGCTCGGCGTCCTGACCACGGCGGCGGCCACGTGGGCCGTGCTCGGCGGCCGGTCGCTGGCCAGGGAGTCGGAGGCGATCGCCGCACACCTGGTCGCCGACGACCTGCCTGCCGCGCGGGACCGGGTGCGGAACCTGGTCAGCCGCGATCCGGAGTCGCTGGACGCGGACGGGGTCGCCCGCGCCGCCCTGGAGTCGGTGGCGGAGAACTCGTCCGACGCCGTGGTGGCGCCGCTGTTCTGGGGGGCGGTCGCTGGCGTGCCCGGGTTGCTGGGCTACCGGGCGATCAACACCCTCGACGCAATGGTGGGCTATCGCAACGACCGCTACCGCCACTTCGGTTGGGCGGCCGCGAAGCTGGACGACCTGGCCAACGGGATTCCCGCCCGGATCGCCGGTGCTCTCGCCGCGGTCGCCGCACCCCTGGTGGGTGGTCGTCCGGCGGACGCCGTCCGCGCCATTCGTGAGCAGTCCGGCAAGCACCCGAGCCCCAACGGCGGAGTGGTGGAGGCGGCCTTCGCCGGTGCGCTCGGCGTCACCGTCGGTGGCCGCAACTCCTACGACGGCGTCGAGGAGGACCGCGGCGAGCTCGGTTTCGGTCCGAAGCCCGGCCCGTCCGATCTCGTGCGGGCCAACCGCCTGGCCTTCGCCGTGTCGGCCGGGGCGCTGGGCGTGGCGGTCGTTGCGGTTGCCCTTCGTGACGCCCGCTCGTCCCTCACGGGCTGCTCAGGGATCAGTGAGGTGCTGCGACCACTGACACCGGTCCCTGAGGAGGTCGCTCCGCGATCACGGGTACCGCTCCCTGAGGAGGTCGCTCCGCGATCACGGGTACCGCTCCCTGAGGAGGTCGCTCTGCGACCGTCACGAAGGGCGCGCACGTCCGCCAACGGATCGTCCCCACGATGAACGTGCTGCTGCTCGGCGGCACGGCGGAGGCGCGCCGACTCGCCGGACTCCTGGTTGCCGAGGGCGTGCCCGTGGTCACCTCCCTGGCCGGCGACGTCGCGGAGCTGCGGCTGCCGGTGGGGGAGACGAGGGTCGGCGGCTTCGGCGGCGCGGACGGGCTCGCGGCCTACCTGCGCGCGCACGGGACGACGGCCGTGGTGGACGCGACGCACCCGTTCGCCGAGCGGATCTCGGCGCACGCCGCCGTGGCCTGCGCGGCCACTGGCGTCCCGTTGCTGCGGCTGGCGCGTCCGAGCTGGGCGGATCGGCCCGACGCCGCCGCCTGGCACTGGGTGGACTCGGTGACCGCCGCCCGCGAGACCGCCGCCGGCCTGGGTGCACGGGTCTTCCTCGCGATCGGACGCCAGTCGCTGCCGGAGTTCGCCGACTGGGCCGACCGGTACGTCCTGGCGCGCGTCGTGGACCCACCCGACATGCCGGTCCCGGCTGGCTGGGAGGTGCTGCGTGCCCGTGGGCCGTTCAGTCTCGAGGACGAGCTCGACCTGCTGCGCGAGCACGCCATCGACGTCCTGGTCACCAAGGACTCCGGCGGTCCCACCGACGCCAAGCTGGACGCCGCGGCCTCACTCGGAGTACCGGTCGTGATCGTGCGCCGGCCGCCGGAGCCGACCGGGGTCGCGGTGGTCGCGACCGCGGCCGAAGCGCTCGC
>NZ_JARKPQ010000092.1 GCF_029975155.1 Propionicimonas sp.
GGACGCTACGTTCCGGTCAATGCCGAGATCCTGCAGGACGACGAGTTCAGCGTGCACGCCGATGCGTCCGATCTCATCGACTGGCTGGCCGAGATGAATCCGCGTCCGACGACCGTCTATTGCGTGCACGGCGAACCGGACTCGGCCAAGGCGCTGGCTCGGCGCATCCACACCGAACTGGGCATTTTGGGTGTCGTCCCCGAGCAGGGAGAAGTCGTGCGGCTGTGAGCCGATAGTCCACAGCGGGGGCGGTGTCCGGGGAAAGGTAGCCAAGGCTATCCTGAGCTAGTGATTTCTCCTCGGCTGTCTTCATCCTGGATCCGGGTGCTGCTGGTGGTGTTCTGCCTGGGCATCATCGGCCCGCTGCTCAGTGCGCCCGCACATGCCGACGACAAGGACTGGAGCGCGGTCGGCGACCAGATGGTCGCCGTCATCGACCAGATCCCGGGCCAGTACCAGGCGCAGGATCAAGAAGGGGTCGAACACTCCATCCGGCAGGCCTACTACGAGATCTACCAGGTCAGCGGTCTCGAGGCGCAGATCGATCACCGCCTCGGTGACGAGCGCGCCGACGCCTTCGTCGCCCAGCTGCTGTCGGTGCGTGACCTGACCAGAGGCGGCGCGCCGCAGGCCGAGGTCGAGGCCGCCGTCACGGCGACCACCCAGATGCTGCGCGATGACATCGCAGAGCTGGCCAGTACCCCCGAGTTGAGCGATCAGTGGTCGCGCGTCGGTGTCCGCATCACCGACAAGCTCGCCGAGGCCGAACAGGCCTACCGGGCGGGGAACAACGATGCCGCGGCGGACGCCGCGAGAGACGCCTATCTGGCCCACTACGAGGCCGACGGCCTGGAGAAGGCGACGATCTCGTACCTCGGCCAGGCCCGGGTTAGCGAACTGGAGTCGATGTTCACCCAGTTGCGCCAGACCGCGAAGGACGGGTCGGTCTCGGTCGAGGAGTACAGCGGGACCGTCGACGAGCTGTCGTCCAAGATCACCGAGGACGCCAGGAAGATCGACGAGCTCACCTCGGGCACCCAGCGCCGCGGACGCCGTGGTGGGCGCCGCCGCGCTGAATCGGGCGCCCTACCAGTACGCGAATCTGCTCTACAACCAGCAGGCGCTGACGGTGATGGGCACGATCCTGGACGATGCCCT
>NZ_JARKPQ010000097.1 GCF_029975155.1 Propionicimonas sp.
CGCCCAGGCGCCGGTGCCGAACAAGTAAGCCCACCAGCAGATCAGCGCCAGATCAGCGACCAGCAGCAACAGGCGCAGCACGTTCCAGACCGACCGCGCCCCGGATGACTTCGGACGCCAGCTCAGTGCCAGTGCGAGCAGCCCGAACAGCGGGAACCACAACAGCACGGCCCGGTTGACCGACATGAACCAGCCGGAACTGCTCAGAACGATGACATTGACTGCCACCCAGGTGAATTCGGCCCACCGGCGTTTCAGCAGGCACCACAGCGCGGTCGCGTACCCGAGCGCCACCGAGACGATCTCGAAACGGAACATCACCGGCACCTCGGGACGATCGGGCCAGTACGATTCGGCGGTCAGCGGCCACGTCGCCTTCAGCGCGTCCCAAGGCCAGGACAGGTTGCGCTGCCAGCCCGCCCCCTGGGCCGAATACCAGGCCGTCCAGGAACCGGTGTGCTGATGCAGGAAAACCACATAGCCCCCGAGCACCCCGGCCGGCACCAGCAGCCACGCGCAATCCCGCAGCCTCTTCACGAACGGCGTGGAGGCCTGGGTCGCCACCATGATGCCCAGCGCAGCGATGAGGAAGAGCCCGGAGATCCGCAGCGCGCAGGCGATGGAGGCCAGCACCGCCACCTGCCCCCAGCGGCCCTTGAGCCCACGGTCCCAGGCCCAGAACGCGGCAGCACAGAAGAACGGTTCGGTGTAGGGCACGGCGGTGAAGACCGTCATCGGGGCCAGCAGCCACAGGCAGGCCATCCAGACCCCGCCGACGCGGTGCAATGCCCAGGCAGCAAGCCCGGACGCGGCCTGCGCGGCAACCGCGGTCGATACCACCATGGGTAACCCGAGCGCCCCGAAGCCCGCCATCAGCAGCGGTAGGCCAGGAAAGAACGCGACATCGAGCGGGTCCTGGTAGCCGTTGCTCGCGATGGCCACGTAGTGCTCGACGTCCCATCGGGTCAGCACCTGATCGAGCGAGGCGCCGGTGCTGGTCATGATGTAGGCCGCGACGGCCAGTAGCAGCGTCCGGGTCGCGAGCCAGGTGATGATGACCAGACGCATACCCCGGTGGTGGGTCCGCGTCACCGGACGATCGCTTCGATCTCGTCCGACGTGTCCTGCGCCGAATCGGGATCGTCGTCGTCGGCCATCCGCCTGGCCTCGGCGGCCATCCGGGCCCGGTCCTGCATCGCCACCAGCCAGGCCGCGTCCGGGGCATGATTGACCACCCCGCCGAGTGGATCGTCCACCATCGGCAACCTGACCGGGTCGTTCCACGGGAATCGGATGTCCTCGATCACCCGCATCGCG
>NZ_JARKPQ010000102.1 GCF_029975155.1 Propionicimonas sp.
TCAGCGCCCCGCGCCGTCCAGGCTGAGCCGGTCGCGGACGACTCCCGCGAGGCGCTCGGCCACCTCCTGCGCACGCTCCGCGGTCTCCGCCTCGACCATCACCCGCACCAGTGGCTCGGTGCCGGACGGACGGAGCAGCACCCGGCCGTTGCGTCCGAGTTCCTTCGCCTCCGCCGACACCGCGGCGTTGACGACGGGGTCGAGGCCGGCCCTTGCCTTGTTCACGTTCGGCACGTTCAGCAGCACCTGCGGCAGCCGGGTCATCACGGCCGCCAGCTCGCGCAGCGGCTTCCCGGTGCGCGCCATCCGGGCCGCGACGTGGAGCGCCGTCAGCACCCCGTCGCCCGTGGTCGCGAACTCGCTCATGATCACGTGCCCGGACTGCTCACCACCGAGGGTGAAGCCGTTCGCACCCATCGCCTCCAGCACGTAGCGGTCGCCCACCTTCGTCTGGTCGACCCGGATGCCGGCGTCCCGCATCGCGTTCAGGAAGCCCAAGTTGCTCATCACCGTGGCCACGACGGTGTCGCTGTGCAGCGTCTGCTCCTCGCGCATCGCCAGGGCCAGGATCGCGAGGATCTGGTCGCCGTCCACGATTTCGCCGGTGTGGTCGACGGCCAGGCAGCGGTCGGCGTCCCCGTCGAGCCCGATGCCGAGATCGGCGCCGTGCTCGACGACCGCGGCCTGCAGCGAGGCCAGGTGGGTGGAGCCGCAGGCGTCGTTGATGTTCAGCCCGTCGGGGTTGGCGTGCAGCGGGACGACCTTCGCGCCCTGCGCCTCGAAGGCGGCGAGCGCGGTGACGTGGGCCGCACCGTTGGCGCAGTCGATGACGACTGTGAGGCCGTCGAGGCTCGCGTCGGAGCCGAGGCTCGCCACGAGGTGGGCCACGTAGGCCTCGATCGCGCCGCGATCGTCGGTGACCCGGCCCACTCCCGCGCCGGTGGGCCGCAGCCACACCTCGCTCATCCGCTCCTCGATGGCGTCCTCGATGTCGTCGTCGAGCTTCACGCCGCCGCGGGCGAAGAACTTGATGCCGTTGTCGGGCATCGGGTTGTGGCTGGCCGAGAGCATCACCCCGAGATCGGCGTCCCGTTGGCCGACCAGGTGCGCCACGCCGGGCGTCGGGATCACGCCGAGGCGCACCACGTCCACCCCCGCGGAGGCCAGCCCGGCGACCACGGCCGCTTCGAGGAACTCACCGCTGGCACGGGTGTCGCGTCCCACCAGGGCAACCGGTCGCCGCGCACCGAAAGCGCCAGCCTCGCCCAGCACGTGGGCGGCAGCGACCGACAGTTCGAGCGCGATCTCCGCGGTCAGCTCCAGGTTCGCGGTGCCGCGCACCCCGTCCGTGCCGAACAGTCGAGCCATCGCCCGACGCGGATCAGCGCTTGCTGTACTGCGGAGCCTTGCGGGCCTTCTTGAGGCCGGCCTTCTTGCGCTCCTTGACCCGGGCGTCGCGGGTGAGCAGGCCGGCCTTCTTCAGGGCCGGACGGCTGGCCTCGGCGTCCACGGCGTTCAGCGCGCGGGCGATGCCCAGGCGCAGGGCGCCGGCCTGGCCGGTCACGCCGCCACCGGTGATCGTGGCGATCACGTCGTAGGCGTCGACCACGGCCGCGGTGACGAAGGGCTCGTTGACCGTCTGCTGGTGCAGCTTGTTCGGGAAGTAGTCCTCCAGCGTGCGGCCGTTGATCGAGAACTGGCCGGTGCCCGGCACGATCCGGACGCGGGCGATGGCCTCCTTGCGGCGGCCGGTGGCGCCGGCGGGTGCCACGACGGCGGGACGTCCGCCCGGCAGCGGGGCGCTCGCCTGAGCCTCGGCGCGGTAGGCGATCTCCCGATCGTCCTCAACGAAGGGGACGACCTCGTCGGTCACGGTCTCTTCGACGGTCTCGGTCACGGTGCTTCCTCGGCTCACTGAGCGATCTGGGTGATCTGGTAGGGCTGCGGCTTCTGCGCGCTGTGGGGATGCTCGGGGCCGCTGTAGACCTTGAGCTTCTTGATCAGCTGACGGCTCAGCTTGTTCTTGGGCAGCATGCCCCAGACCGCGCGCTCCACGGCCTTACGGGGATCGGAAGCGAGCAGCTCACCGTACGGCACGGCCTTCAGGCCACCCGGACGGCCGGAGTGGCGGTACGCGAGCTTGTCGGTGCCCTTGTTGCCGGTCAGGGCGATCTTGGACGCGTTCACCACGACCACGAAGTCGCCGGTGTCCACGTGCGGGGCGAACTGGGGCTTGTGCTTGCCACGCAGCAGGGTCGCCGCGGTGACGGCCAGCCGCCCGAGGACGACGTCCTCGGCATCGATCACGAGCCAGTCCCTGGTGATCTCGCCAGGCTTGGGGCTGTACGTAGACACGGGTCTGTGACCTGCTTCCATGAGTTTGTGCTCTGTGTTTCGTGCGGGGTCAGCCTCGGGGCAGACCGCAGCGCAACAGCGCCTTAGGTTACCGTGCGCCGGTGGGAGGGTCAAAACCGCGGCCTCTTGAGCGGCGAGCCAGCGCGGAGAGGACGAGCACCAGCACGGTGAGCACCGCGGCCCCAACGACGAGCCAGGGAAGGACGACAATAACCGCCATCACGACGAGCCCCGCCGATCCCTCCCGCTGTCGGGCAGCGGCATCCTGCAGACGTCCGCCGGCCAGTGTGACCAGATCGACCGAGACCCACTCACCGGATCCGACCCGGCGCAGGGCAGTCGTTACGCCGCTTGAGTCGTACTGCCCGATCACCGCCTGATCGGGATGCTCGGGGTTGATCGCAGGACCGAAGAGCGCGGTCTCGCCCGCGAATCGGTAGTCCTGCGTCCACTCGCCGTCGCGCACCCGACGCTCGATGGTGGTGTATCCGTGCGCTGTTGACTGTCCGGCGACATGCTCGAAGTCCCAGCCGATCCGGTAACACGTGCGCCGAGGTGCGCACACCACATCGTCGGCGCGCCTCTTGGGTTCGCTCACACCGTCTGGAAGCTCATCCATCCGGATCCACGTGGCGCCTCCGTCCGCGCTGCGGAGGAACACTTCCCCGCGGGCCAGCTGGAGCGACGCGTAGAAAGCATCCTGCTCGAACCACAGGAACTCGATCCGATCTCCTGGTGACTGGCTGGTGGCCGTCGTGACCAGCACCGCACCTACCAGTCCCAGCGCCTGCCAGCCCCGACGCGTCCGCCGCCGTTGGTCGGAACGCTGCCGACGCGACATCCACCACAGCACGGGGAGCGCGAGGAGTGCCACGAGGTCGGACATGTCCCGCAGCGTCACACCGCCGAGCACTGGAGCCACAGACTCCGCCACCCCGGGGACGGTCTTCAGCGCCACGAACCCGACGCCCGCCAGCGTCGTCCCGAGCGTGGGCCCGCACACAACCGACACCAGCGTCGCCACGACGACCAGCCCCGCGACATCACTCAGCTTTCCGGTCACCCATCCCGGCCATGCCGCCTTCATCACGTGGTCGTTCAACGCCAGCACGACGACCGCGGCAAAGAACCATGGCCGCCCCAACCAAGCGGCCCGACCCCCCAACATGTGACCACAGTAGGAACACAGGAACCGCCTGGTGACTGGGCGCAACAAGTGCAACCGGATCGTTATCGACCGATGACCTAGCACGTCCGCTCCTGGTCCCGCCCGGCAATGGCTTGTCGAGACAAGGGCCGAGGACAGCGCTGTTGTCTCTAGGGTGCGTGCATGGCAGACATCCTCCAGATCCAGCGCCCGGCGACAGGCGCAGCAGCTGACCTGGCGATCACGGAAGCCACGATCCGGGCCACGGAACTACGCCAGTTCGACATCGACGGCGAGCCGCTGGCCACGTACGACCCAGGGTTCATGAACACCGCGGTGTGCCACTCCTCGATCACCTACATCGATGGCGAGGCGGGGGTTCTGGAGTACCGCGGCTATCCGATCGACGAGCTCGCCGAGCACTCCACCTACCTCGAAGTGGCGTACCTGCTGCTGAACGGCGAACTGCCAAACCCCACCCAGCTCGCCGAGTGGGAGAGCCTGATCACCACCCACCGGATGATCCCCGACAAGCTCAAGACCGTGCTGGCCGGGTTCCCCTACGACGCACACCCGATGACGATCCTGATGGCCTCGACGGCGGCCTTCTTCTCGTTCTACCCGGACGCGCGGAACTTCACCGACCCGGAGGCCAGGGCGCTGAACATCGCCCGGCTGATCGCCAAGATGCCCACGCTGGCCGCGTTCGCCTACCGCAAGGGAAAGGCGAAGCCGTACATCAACCCCGACGACAACTACGGCTACTGCCACAACTTCCTGGCCATGCTGTTCAAGCAGGCCGAACGCCGCTACTCCGCCGATCCGCGGCTGATCCGGGCGATGGAGGTCCTGTTCATCCTGCACGCCGACCACGAGCAGAACTGCTCGACGAACGCCGTCCGGTCGGTCGCGAGCTCCGGCAACGACCTGTACACGTGCGCGTCCGCGGGCATCGGGGCCCTGCACGGGCCCCTGCACGGCGGCGCGAACGAGGCCGTGCTGAAGATGCTCCGCGAGATCGGCACCGTCGACCGGGTGCCGGAGTTCATCGAAGGCGTGAAGTCCGGCAGGACCCGGATGATGGGCTTCGGCCACCGCGTCTACAAGAACTACGATCCGCGCGCCAAGATCATCAAGCGCTCGGTGGAGGACGTCTTCGAGGTCACCGGGGTGAACCCGCTGCTCGAGGTGGCCAAGGAACTGGAGAAGTACGGCCTCGAGGACGAGTACTTCGTCAAGCGCCGGCTGTACCCGAACGTCGACTTCTACTCCGGACTGATCTACGAGGCCCTCGGCTTCCCGCCGGAGATGTTCACCGTGCTGTTCGCCGTGCCCCGGACGTCCGGCTGGTGCGCGCAGTACCAGGAGTTCATCACCGACCCGGACAACAAGATCGCCCGGCCCAAGCAGATCTACACCGGCCACCGCACCCGCGGCTACGTGCCCATGGAGGAGCGCGGCTGAGCCGGCGGCCCGCCACGCGCACCGTTGTCGACCGAGCGCGGCTCGGACGGGGCGCGGTCTTTGCGCGTCCCCTTGTCACGGGCCGCCCGAAGGATGTCCGACCAATCGGGCAAACTCGGTTGCAGGGGTCACACCTGCGTAGTTAGGTAGTCCCCATGAGTTCAAAGTTGAGCGCTGCCACGATGCAGGTGACCCGTCCCGATGATGTCCGCAACGTTGTGCTGATCGGAAACGCCGGATCCGGGAAGACGTCGCTGTTCGAGCAGCTGCTCAGGGCCCGGCTCGCCGGCTACCGCGGCGAGAAGGAGGACGCCGAGCGCGCCGCCCAGCTGTACCTGGCCTCCCTGGTCACCGGCGACGTGCTGGTCAACCTGCTCGACGCGCCGGGGCACCCCGATTTCGTCGGCGAGCTCAGGGCGGGCATCCGGGCCGCGGACGCCGCCATCTTCGTCATCTCGGCCGCCGACGGCATCGACGGCGCGGCCCAGACGCTGTGGGACGAGTGCACCGCGGCCAACCTGCCCCGGATCATCGCGCTGACCAAGCTGGACGCCGGCCACGCCGACTTCGACGGCAGCGTCGCCGAGGCGCAGGACAAGTTCGGCGAGGGCGTCCTGCCCACGCACGTGCCCACGCTCGGCCCGGACGGGATCATCGGCAACATCGGCCTGCTGAGCCTGGAGGAGCACGACTACTCCGGCGGCGAGGTGGTCAACCGCAAGCTCACCGCCGACGACTCGCACGTCGAGACCTGGCGAGGTCCGCTGATCGAGGCGATCATCCAGGAGGCGGAGGACGACTCGCTGATGGACCGCTACCTCGGCGGCGAGGATCTCGACACCGACTACCTGCTGGACGACCTGCGCAAGGCGACCGCCACCGCGAACCTGTACCCCGTGGTGCCGGTGTCGTCGAACACGGGCGTCGGCGTGGAGGAACTGCTGCGGCTGATCGAGCACGGCTTCCCCACCCCGTCCCTGCACCCGAACCCCCGGATCACCACCCCCGACGGCAAGGACCTGCCCAGCCCGCCGACCGACCCGTCCGCGCCGCTGGTGGCGCAGGTGATCCGCACCACCACCGATCCGTTCGCCGGGCGGCTGTCGATGGTCCGGATCTTCTCCGGCACGCTGAAGGCCGAGGACCTCGTCCACGTCTCCGGCCACCGGCCGAAGGCGGACGACGCGCACCCCGACCACGACAACGACGAGCGCGTGGGCATGATCCAGGCCGCGGTCGGCACCGAGCTGAAGCCGCGGCCGTCCGCGATCGCCGGCGAGATCGTGATGGTGCCCAAGCTGACCACGGCCGAGACCGGCGACACCCTCTCCGCGAAGGACCGCCCGGCCCTGGTCGCCCCGTGGAACCTGCCGGAGCCGCTGCTGCCGCTGGCGATCCGGGCGGCCACGCGCAACGACGAGGACAAGCTCGCCGGCGCCCTGCAGCGGCTGGCAGTGGAGGACACCACCGTCCGGCTCGACCGTGGCGGCAACGACCAGCTGGTGCTGTGGACGACCGGTCAGGCGCACGCCGACCTGTTGATCGCACGGCTGGTCGATCGGTACGGGGTGAAGGTCGAGCAGGAGGAGCTGAAGATTCCGCTGCGGGAGACCTTCGTCGCCAAGGCGACGGCGCTCGGCCGGCACGTGAAGCAGTCGGGCGGCCACGGCCAGTACGCGGTCTGCAACATCGAGGTCGAGCCGCTCCCCCGCGGCTCCGGCTTCGAGTTCGTCGACAAGGTGGTGGGTGGCGCGGTGCCGCGGCAGTTCATCCCGAGCGTGGAGAAGGGTGTCCGCAACCAGCTGGAGAAGGGCGTGTTCGCGGGCTACCCGATGGTGGACGTCCGCGTCACCCTCTTCGACGGCAAGGCCCACTCGGTCGACTCGTCCGACATGGCGTTCCAGCTGGCCGGATCGCTGGCGATCAAGGAGGCGGCCAACCCCAAGACCGTCGCGCTGCTCGAGCCGATCGATCAGGTGACGGTCACCGTGGGCGAGGAGTACCTGGGCGCAGCCATGACCGACCTGACCGGCCGTCGCGGACAGCTGCTCGGCTCGGACTCCGAGAACCACAAGGCGATCATCCGGGCCCTCGTGCCGCAGACCGAGCTGTCGCGCTACGCGATCGACCTGCGCGGCATCGCCCACGGCACCGGCACGTTCACCCGCGAGTTCCACGGCTACGAACTGCTGCCGCAGAACCTGGTCGAGAAGTACGCCAAGACGAACTGAGCCGAACTGAACGGTAATGGGACCTGTCCCCGGCCCTAAGCCTGGGGACAGGTCCCATTACCGTTCACCTGCGGGAATGCCCGGGGACGGGCTGCCGTTCCCGATGACATGCGCATTGACGTCTGGTCCGACATCGCCTGCCCGTGGTGCTACCTCGGCCTCACCAGGTTGGGACGGGCGCTGGAGCGGTTCGAGCACGCCGATCAGGTCGAGGTCGAGCTGCACTCCTTCCAGCTCGACCCGACGCTGCCCGAGTCGTTCGCCGGCTCAGAGGCCGAGTACCTGGCGGCGAGCAAGGGCATCGACCTGGCGAGCGTCCAGCAGATGACCGGGCAGGTCGCTGCAGCCGCAGCGCAGGACGGGCTCACGCTCGACTTCGATGCGCTGGTGGTCACGAACTCCCGGCGCGCCCACCGGCTGCTCCAGCACGCCAAGACGGTCTCCGCGCACGCCACGTGGGATCTCGAACTCGCGCTGTTCCGCGCGCACTTCGTCGAGGGCCTGAGCGTGAGCGACCCGGACACCCTCGTCGGTCTCGCCGTCGCCGCAGGCTTGGACGCCGGCGGCGCCCGGTCGGCTCTCGACTCCCCCACCCTGGACGCCGCGGTGACCGCAGACGTGGAGGCCGCCGCCCGGCTGGGCATCCGCGGAGTGCCGTTCTTTGTCCTCGCCGGCAAGTACGGCGTCTCCGGCGCCCAACCCGCCGAGGTGTTCGACCAAGCGCTGCACCAGGTCTGGCAGGAGGATCAGGAACCCGCAGCCCCCTAACGGCAGTGGCGGAAAACAGGGACAGACCCCTTTTCCGCCACGCGGCGGACGCGAGTTGGCCGTGTGAGTTGGCCGTGATGTGCCAGTTTTCCCGGGTTGTCGCGGCCGTTCTGACCGCGGTCGCGGCTGACCACCACCTTTCCCGGCATATGCCGGGGTTCTGACGCCTGATATGCCGGGGAACCTGGCAGCTGCCGTGGCCGGCCGCGCCGATCTCCTGGGAAGGCCGGGAAAGGTGGCAGTCACCCGGCGAGCCGTGGCTTCGGCTCTTGAGAGCGCTCGCCGGGCATTCTGGGAGAGGTGTGGACCGAGTGAGGAACCGTCCCCAGTCCAGCTCAGTGGGCGGCGATGAAGCCGAAGACCCCGTCCGCGACCATCTGGACGGCGATCGCCGACAGCAGCAGACCGGCGATCCGGGACGCGAGCACCGTCCCCGACTCCCGCAGCACCGCGCGGATCAGCCCGGCGTAGCGCAGGAACAGCCAGACCAGCACCATCACCGCGATCAGCGCCGCGCCGACGGTGAGGTAGCCGGTGAACCCGGGCGCGCGCTGGACGGCGAGCATCGTGGCGACGATCGCACCGGGACCCGCCATCAGCGGCGTCCCCAGCGGCACGATCGCGACGTTGACCCCGTCATGACTGACCGGATCGGAGCCGCCGCCCATCAGCAGGTCGAGCGCGATCAGGAGCAGCAGCAGCCCACCCGAGACCTGCATGGCGGGCACGGACACCTGCAGGTAGTCGAGGATCTGCCGACCGAACAGGGCGAACACCGCGATCACCCCGAACGCGACGAGCGATGCCCGGTCGCCCGCGCGGCGGCGCTGGCGGGCGTCCAGCGAGTTGGTGAGGCCCAGGAACACCGGCAGCAGACCGGGCGGGTCGACGATCACCCAGAGGGTGACGGCTGTGGTCAGGAAGAGCTCTGCGTCGAAGAACTGGCCCACCGGTCCAGCCTATGGCCGAGCGGCTCCCGCCGCAGAATCGCCGCCTCGAGCCGAGGTAGCACCTGATCCTCGTCATCCCCGGCTTGATCCTCGTCATCCCGGGCTTGATCCTCGTCATCCCGGGCTTGATCCGGGATCTCTTCGGGTTGCGTCGCCAGTCGGGTGCAGGGATCCCGGCGTTCGCCGGGATGACGCCAAGCACCAACCGCTCGTTGAGGAGCGCAGCCGACACCACCGTGGGGGGACCTGCGGTCTCGACACATCTTCCTGACGGGCGCCTGCGGTTGCGGGCGTCGACGCTACGGGTCCTCCCGGCTGCTCGTCGTCCGGTCGGGCCCACCTCGGCGATCAGATGCTGTGCAGCGGACGGGAGCCCGGCGGCAGGAAGCGGGCGTCGACGACGTCCTTGCCGAACGGGAAACACGTGACCGGGATCATCTTCAGGTTCGCGATCGCCAGCGGAATCCCGACGATCGTCACCGCCTGCGCGACCGCGGTGGTGACGTGGCCGATCGCCAGCCAGAGCCCGGCGATGACGAACCAGATCACGTTGCCGAGCGCCGAACCCACGCCCGCGGACGGCTTGGCGACGACCGCGCGGCCGAACGGCCACAGCGCGTAGCCCGCCATCCGGAACGATGCGATGCCGAACGGGATCGTGATGATCAGGATGCAGGCGAGGATGCCCGCGAAGAAGTAGCCGATCGCCAGCCAGAAGCCGCCGAAGACCAGCCAGATCAGGTTGAGCAGGGTGCGCATCGTTCTCCTTGTCGTCGCCCCCCATGTAACCCGATCCGGGCGCTCGGACGGGCCGCCGGGCACCCTGATCCGTCCCTGATCGCTCCCGCAGTCGCACTAGAGTTGCCGCCATGCCCACCGCCACCCGGATCCACCGCGACGTGGTCTCCTACGTCCGGCGCAGCGGGCGGATGAACGAGTCCCAGCAGCGCGCCTGGGACGCCCACCGCGCGGCCTGGGTGGTCGACCTGCCCCCCGGCGAGCGGCGGACGTCCGTGTCGCCCGAGGCAGCCATCGACTGGACGGCGACGTTCGGGCGCGAGGCTCCGCTGAAGGTCGAGATCGGCTCCGGCACCGGGCACGCGATCACCGCCCTCGCCGAGGCCATGCCGGAGGCGAACCTGATCGCGTTCGAGGTGTTCACGCCGGCGGTGGCGTCCACGCTCGGCCGGCTCGCCCGCCACGGTGTGGGCAACGTCCGGCTGGTCGTCGCCGACGGCGCCCAGGCCCTCGCGACGGTGTTCGGCGAGCGCAGCGTCAGCGAGCTGTGGACGTTCTTCCCCGACCCCTGGCACAAGGCCCGCCACCACAAGCGGCGGCTGGTCAGCCCCGCGTTCGCCGCGCTCGTCGCGTCCCGGCTCACCCCGGACGGGGTGTGGCGGCTCGCCACCGACTGGGACGACTACGCCGAGGCCATGCGCGACGTGCTGGACGCCGAGCCCGGCCTGGTGAACTGCCACGACGGCCGGGCGCCCCGCTACGACCTGCGCCCGGTGACCAGGTACGAGCGGCGCGGCATCGAGGCGGGCCGCACCATCCACGATCTCGCGTATCGCCGCGCATGAGGACGCCGGAGGGGCTCGGGGATCCCGGCGTTCGCCGGGATGACGAAGGCGTTCGCCGGGATGACGGAATGGCGCGGGATGGCGGAGTGGCGCGCGACGACGGGGAAGAGCGGGAGCAGACCACCAGATACCGCCTCGACATCGGCTACGACGGGACGGCGTTCCACGGCTGGGCGGCCCAGACCGGTCTGCGCACGGTCCAGGGCGAACTCGAGATGTGGGTCGGCCGGGTGCTGCGGCTGCCCGAGCCGCCGGTCCTGGTCTGTGCCGGACGGACGGACGCCGGCGTGCACGCGCGCGGCCAGGTGGCCCACGTCGACCTCGCCCTGCCCGAACCGGACGCGGCCGCCGCCACGCTGGCCCGCCGGCTGCGCCGGGCGCTGCCCGACGACGTCGTCGTGCAGCGGGTCACAGTCGCTCCCGAGGGGTTCGACGCCCGGTTCTCCGCGATCTGGCGGCGGTACGCCTACCGGCTGGCCGACCGCGCGTCCGACCCGCTGCTGCGCCACACCACCACGACGATCCGCGGCGAACTCGACGTCGAGCGGCTGGCCGCCGCGGGCACCGCACTGCTCGGCCTGCACGACTTCGTGGCGTTCTGCCGGGCCCGGGAGGGCGCGACGTCGATCCGCCAGGTGCAGTGGCTGCACGCCGAGCGCCTCCCCGACAGCCGGGTGGAGGTCGGGATCCGGGCGGACGCCTTCTGCCACTCCATGGTCCGCTCGGTGGTCGGCGCACTGGTCGAGGTCGGCACCGGACGGCGGGACGCGGCCTGGCTCGCCGGCCTGCTGGACGCCACCGTCCGCGCGACGGAGGTACCGGTGCTGCCGGCCCGCGGCCTCGTGCTGGAGGAGGTCGGCTACCCGCCGGACGATCAACTCGCCGCCCGGGCGCGCGAGGCCAGGGCCCGCCGGACGCTGGAGGAGCCGTGAGCCACTACTTCCACACCCCGTCGGGGGCTGAGCACCGCCGCCAGGTGACCATGCGGTTCTGGGACACCGACTGGTCGTTCACCACAGCGGACGGGGTGTTCTCCGCCGACGGCCTCGATCTCGGCACGTCGGTACTGCTGCGCGAGTCCACGCCGCCGGCCGGGGCGCCCCGCCTGCTCGACCTGGGCTGCGGCTACGGGGTACTGGCCGTGGCGCTCGCGTCCGCCTGTCCGGACGCCGAGGTCGACGCCGTCGACACCAACGAGCGCGCGCTCGATCTGTGCGCCGCCAACGCCAGGGCTCACGGGCTCGCCGGACGGGTGCACCCGATGCTCCCCGAACAGGCCGACCCTGAGGTTCGCTACGACGAGATCTGGTCGAATCCGCCGATTCGGATCGGGAAGGCCGCGCTGCACGACCTGCTGCTCACCTGGCTGCCCCGGCTGGCACCCGGTGGCACCGCGCGGCTGGTGGTCGGGAAGAACCTCGGAGCAGACTCGCTGCAGGCGTGGCTCACCGCGTCCGGGTACCGGTGCGAGCGCACGGCGAGCGCCAAGGGATTCCGGGTGTTCGCGGTCACCAGGAATTCCGGCCAGTAAACCCGGACGCCGGCGGCCAATCGGTCCTAGGCTTTGCACGTCCGACCGAACCACCACAGAAGAGGGCACGCATGAGTGACGACATCAAGGACGAGGCCGAAGGCTTCCTCGGAGGTCTGCTGGACAAGGCCAAGGAGTTCGGCGAGAAGGCCATGGACATGGCAGAGGACGCCGTGGACGCGGTGAAGGACTTCGCCGAGGACCTGCCCGAGAACGCGCAGAAGTTCGCCACCGACGCCGGCGCAGCCGTGAAGGACTTCGCCGAGGATCTCCCGGAGAACGCCAAGAGGTTCGCCGACGAGGCGACCGCCAAGGCCAAGGACCTCTTCGACCGCGACGAGCCGACCGATCCGCCGGCTCCGACCGCCTGACCCACCGTCCCGCGAACAGCGGGGTGCCCGCCGGGCGCCCCGCTGTCGTCGTCGGTGGCGCTGCTCGATCACCCGGGGCTGGGTTAACCTGAGGCCTCACAGCCCCGCCAGCCGACCGGAGGACCGCCATGCGCCCGCGCCTGACCCGCCTGCTCGTCACCATCGCCGCGGCGACCCTGGTCCTGCTGGGGACGGTGACGCCGGCGAGCGCGGCCCCCGCACCCTGCGACGGCGTCTGGGTGGTGGTGCAGCCCGACCAGAAGGACGCGGCCACGGCGACGGCCACGTGCGCCACCGAGCACTCCACCGGCCTGGCGGCACTGAAGAGCGCGGGGTTCTCCGCCGAGGTGTCCGGCACGATGCTCGCCCGCATCGACGGCCTGCCGAAGGACGCGGACTTCAACGCCAACGGTGGCTACTACTGGTCCTACTGGAGTGCACCGGTGGCCGCCGACGGCAGCATCGGCACCTGGGAGTACTACCAGGTCGGTCCGGACGTCTCGAAGCCCGAGGCGGGCAAGGCCGAAGGCTGGTTGCTGACCAACGAACAGAACGCGACCGGCCCGGCGGTGAAGGCGGTGCCGGAGGCCGCGGCGCCCACTCCGCCCGCGGCGCCGCCGTCCGACCAGGGGTCCCCGATCGGCGCCATCGTCGCCGGCACGGTGGTCGTGCTCGCCCTGATCGGACTGGGCGGCTGGTGGATCGTCCGCCGCCGCCGCGGCTGAGCGTCCATCGGCCACGACTAGCCGAATCCGCGCACGCGGCAGCACATATCGGTCAGGTTCGGACCGGGGTACCCCACCGGTCCCGGGCTGGGCTAGCCTGAGCCCACCTGAACCTTTGCAGGGGAACCCGGTGCAAGTCCGGGACTGACCCGCAACCGTGACGACGGCGCAAGCCGGCCAAGTCGGAATGCCTGCACCAGGTTCTGGCTCAGTAACCAACCCGTCGTGGCACGCGGGCGGAGCCGGACGCGCTTGAGGGCCGGATCACCAGGTGCCTCGCGCGAAAGGACCCACATGTACTCATCCCTCAAGCGACTGCTAGCTGTCGGGACTGCAGCAGCCGTCGCATTCATCGGCTTCACGCCGACCACCACCGCATCCGCAGCCACCGAGGTCAATGCCGCCAAGGCCGCCAACTACATCGTCAAGAACCTGCCGTCGACGAAGGACGGGGCCAGCGCCTCGATGACCGCGGCGCTCGGGCTGGCGACGACCGGTGACTGCACGTACGCTCCCTCGCTCCGCACGCTGGTGAGCCAGATCGAGAAGAACGCCAAGGCCTACCTCTACCCCAGCAAGAAGCTGAACCAGGCGCGCGCCGCCAACCTGGCCATCGTCGTCAAGGCGCTCGGCCTCAACCCGAAGAAGTTCGCCGGCCGCAATCTGGTCTCGCTGGTCACGAAGAGCTTGCCGAGCGACGGCCGGATCGGCTCCTCCGACTCGGCCTTCAGCCAGAGCCTCGGCATCATCGCCCTCGATCGTGCGGACGCGACCATCCCGGTCACCCTGCTCACCAAGCTGCTGAGCCTGCAGGACGGCGCCTCGGGCGCGTTCGGCTACGAGTACCCGGCCGGCACCTTCAACGGCGATCCCGACACCACGGCGGTGGGGATCCTGGCGCTGCACGCTCTCGGCCAGCTGGATCCCCAGCTCGACAAGGCGGTGACCTGGGCGCAGGACAACCAGACGGCGGACGGCTACTGGGAGAACTACTCCCCCGTGGACTCCACCGGGCTCGTCGGTTCGGCGCTCAAGGCAGTGGGGAAGGACTCCACCGCAGCGAAGACGTGGCTGGGTACCGTGCAGCACTCCGACGGCGGCTTCCCGAACTCGCTCGACGACGGCACCCCGTCCGATGTGACGGCGACCGCCAACGCGCTCTACCTGATCAACGGCAAGTCGCTGCTCGACGTCTCGCTCAATCTCTCCAAGTGCCCGAAGAGCCCGCCGAAGCTGCCGGCGTCGGTCACGTCCTGCACGGGCGTGTGGGTGGTCGTGGACCGCGGCAACGGCCAGGAGACCGTGCGCTGCGCCACGAAGCACTCCACCGGCCTGGCGGCACTCAAGAGCGCCGGCCTCACCGTGGGCGCGGACAAGACCGGCTTCGTGAGCCGGATCCAGGGATTCCCGCTGGTGATCGACACCACGTTCTCGAAGTACTGGGGCTACTGGCACGCATCCCCCAAGGCCGACGGCACCTGGGGTGAGTGGGAGTCCTACATGGTCGGTGCCGGTGGATCGGCACCGAAGCAGGGCGATGCGGAAGGCTGGTACTACGGGCCCTACTCCGAGACCGCGTCGTTCCTCCAGCCGCCCGAGGGCTACGAGGACGCCCCTGTCCCCACGATCGACAACAACACCCCGAAGGTGGGCGACACGCTGACCGTCACCACCGGCACGTGGAAGCCCACGCCGGGCACGCTGACGATCCAGTGGTACCGCTCCGGCAAGGCGATCTCGAAGGCGGCGAAGGCGACCTATGTGGTCACCACGTCGGACGCCAAGAAGGCGATCACGGTGAAGGTGACCGCCAGCGGCACCGGGTACCAGACCGTGTCGAAGACCTCAGCGGCCACGGCGAAGGTCACCAAGTGAGGAGGTTCCTCCTCGCGGCTGCGCTGACGGCGACCTTCGCCGTCGGCGCAGCCGCAGCCACCCCGACGGCCGCGGCGCCCCTTCCCCAGGCCGCCACCTGCACCGGGGTCTGGGTGGTGGTGGACTTCGGGTCGCTGGGCGGAACGAGCACGAAGTGCGCGACCAGTTTCGACACCGGCACGAAGGCGTTGAAGAGCGCCGGCTTCAGCGTGACCATCGACGACGGCTTCGTCTACAAGATCGCCGGCAAGCCGAGCAAGCCGGACATCAACAAGGCCTACTGGTCGTACTGGCACGCCACGAAGCAGGACGACGGCAGCTACTCCGACTGGAGTTACTCCAACGTCGGCGCCAACGGCTACCACCCCACCAGGGGGAACGCGGAGGGGTGGCGCTACCAGTCGCTGAGCGAAGGCAAGGTACCGCCCGCGGCTCGCCCGCCGAAGGCCGACACCGCGAGCCCCACTCCGAAGCCGACGGCGACCAAGCCCAAGCCCACGGCGAAACCCTCGGCCAAGCCGACCCCCAAGCCGACCGCGACCAAGAGCGCGACGACGTCGCCGAGCGCGTCCGCCACGGCGTCGGTGTCGGCATCCGCGACGGCGTCCCCGTCCGCGACCGCGTCGGCGTCCGCCACCCCGACACCGTCCGCCACGCCCAGCGTCGACGCGACCCCGACCGACGTGGTCACTCCCTCGGCGGAGGAGGCGACCGCCACTGCGGAGCCCGCGCCTGACGCGGGCGGCAGCCCGGTCGGGGCGATCGCCGCCGGAGTGGTCGTCGTCGCCGCCGGGGCCGGCCTGGGCGGCTGGTGGTGGCTGAAAGGACGGAAGCCCTGACCTCACTGCACCCGTGGGCCTGGTGGTGCTGGGCGATCGGCATCGGGATCGCCGTCAGCGGCACCACCAACCCGTTGCTGCTCGCGCTGATCGCCACCGCGGTGGTCACGGTGGTGATGCTGCGCCGCAGTGCCGCGCCCTGGGCGCGGTCGGTGCGGGTCTACCTGCTGCTCAGCCTGTTCGTGATCGGCATGCGGCTGTTCTTCCAGATCCTGCTCGGCGGGGGCAGGGGTGAGACCGTGCTGTTCACCCTTCCGTCCGTACCGCTGCCCGACTGGGCCGCCGGGATCCAGCTCGGTGGCGTGGTCACGGCCGAGGCGCTCGCCAGCTCGCTGTACGACGCCCTGCGGCTCGCCGTGATGCTGTTGTGCATCGGCGCGGCCAACGCCCTCGCCAACCCACGCCGGGCGCTGCGGTCGGTGCCGGCGGCCCTGTACGAGGCGTCGGTCGCGGTGGTGATCGCGCTCAGCGTCGCGCCGCAGCTGATCGAGAGCATCCAGCGGGTGCGCCGGGCCCGCCGGCTGCGCGGCGACACCTCCACGAGCCTGCGGGCGCTGGGCACGATCGCGATGCCGGTGCTCGCGGACGCGATCGAACGGTCGATGTCGCTGGCGGCCGGAATGGAGTCCCGCGGCTTCGCCCGGACCCGAGGGCTGCCCAGGAAGGGCACGCTGCCGCTGATGCTGGTCGCATCGATGGTCGCGACCGCCGGGGTGTTCCTGCTGCTCAGCACCGATTTCTGGCAGGTCGGCAGCACGCTGCTCGTCGCCGGGCTCGTCACCGCCGGCGTCGGCCTGCGGGCGGCCGGACGGCGGCTGCGGGTCACGTCCTACCGTCCCGATCCGTGGCGGACGCGGGAGACGCTCGTCGCGGCGACCGGAGTGCTGGCCGCCGTCCTGGTGCTCGGCCTCGGCTGGGTCGACCCGGACGCGCTCAGTCCCCTGCTGGCCTCACTGCTCTCCCCCGCGGCGCTCGCGCCGACGACCTACCCCCTCGTCTGGCCGGAACTCAGCCTGCCGATGCTCGTGGTGCTCGCGCTGGTGCTGGCGCCCGTCCCGCTGACCCGCCCGCAGCGCAGGGCCCAGGTCGCCTCCGCCCGCAACGACACCCGGGTGCGATCGCTGCGGCCCCGGGCGGTTCTCGATCGGGAGCCGGCATGGCGGTGATCACGTTCGACGATGTGTCGGTCACCTACCCGGAGGCCGATCGGCCCACCCTCGACCGGGTGTCGCTGGAGCTGCCGGAGGGCGATCTGTGCCTGGTGATCGGTTCCACGGGCTCCGGCAAGTCCACGCTGCTCGGCGCGATCAACGGCCTCGTCCCGCACTTCACCGGCGGTGTGCTGCGCGGCCGCGTCCTGGTCGACGGCAGGGACACCGCACACCACCGGCCACGCGACCTGGCCGACGTCGTCGGGTACGTCGGCCAGGACCCGTTGCGGGGCTTCGTCACCGACACCGTCGAGGACGAGATCGCCTACGGCATGGAACAACTCGGCATCGACCCGGTGGCCATGCGGAAGCGGGTCGAGGAGACCCTCGACCTGATGGGCATCGCCGACCTGCGCCGGCGTCCGCTGATCGAGCTGTCCGGCGGCCAGCAGCAGCGGGTCGCCATCGCCGCCGTGCTGGCTGCCCAGCCGCGCGTGCTCGTGCTGGACGAGCCGACGTCGGCCCTCGACCCGACCGCGGCCCAGGACGTGCTGGCCGCCATCTCCACCCTCGTGCACGACGTGGGCCTGACCGTCGTCCTCGCCGAGCACCGGCTCGAGCGGGTGATGCAGGCCGCGGACTCGATCATCTGGCTGCCCGGTGACGGCACAGCCGTCCACGGAGCGCCGGCCGAGGTGTTGGGCAGGGCGACGATCACTCCCCCGCTGGCCGAGCTCGCCCGGGTCATGGGCTGGGCCGAGGTGCCGCTCAGCGTCCGTGAGGCCCGGCGTCGCGCCCTGGCGGAGGACCAGGTGCCGGCGTCCCCGGAACCGGACGGCGACGCCGCCGGCCCCGTGGTGCTCTCCGCCCGCGAGGTGGAGGTGCGCTACGGCGACCTGACCGCTGTGGCCGGGGTGAGCCTCGACGTCCACGGCGGCTCGGTGACCGCGTTGCTCGGTCGCAACGGCGCTGGCAAGTCGTCGCTGCTGTGGGCGCTGCAGGGTGCGCTCACCTGTGCCGGCGACATCTCCGTCGGCGAGCAGGATCCGCGCCGCCTCGGGGCGGCGGAGGCCCGCCGCCTGGTCACGCTCGTGCCGCAGACCGCCGCCGACCTGCTCTACCTGCCGACGGTCGGCGCCGAGTGCGCGCAGGCGGACGCGGAGAGTGCCGCCGAGCCCGGCACCACCGCGGGCCTGGTGAGGGCGCTGGGAGTGGACGTTCCGGCGGAGCGCGACCCGCGCGATCTGTCCGAGGGGCAGCGGCTCGCTCTGGTGCTGGCGATCCAGCTGGCCGCACGTCCGCCCGTCCTGCTGCTGGACGAGCCCACCCGCGGCCTCGACTACCGCGCCAAGGCCGACCTGCGGGGGATCATCCGGGCACTGGCCGCGACCGGGGTGGCCGTGGTGATCAGCACCCACGACGTGGAGTTCGCCGCGGCGGCCAGCCGGCGGACGCTGCTGATGGCGGACGGAGAGCTGATCGCCGACGGCACCACCGCTGACCTGCTCACCTCTTCGCCGGCCTACGCGCCGCAGATGGCGAAGGTCTTCGCCCCGGTCCCGGTGCTGACCCCCGAGGACGTCGCCAGGGGGCTGCGATGACCGACCCCAACCACTGGCCCACCCCCAACCACCGGCCAGCCCCCGACCACCGCTGGTCGCCCCCCACAGACCACCGGTCGCCCCCCACCAACCACCGGTCGCCCCCCACCAACCACCGGCCAGGCCCCGCCAACCACCGGCCAGGCCCCGCCAACCACCGGCCAGGCCCCGCCAACCGCTGGTCGCCCCCACCAACCGCTGGTCGAGCTTGTCGAGACCCCTCCGCCGACTCCCGGCTATCGGCGGCCGTCGTGGCGGCGGTCCTCATCGGCGCGATCGCCTTCAGCTGGCCGCTGTTCCTGCGCCCGGAGTCGGGGATGTCCGCGACCCAGGCGCCGATCCTGTTCGCGACCGTGCTGCCCATGGTGCTGGCCATCGTGCTTTCCGAGGTCGCCGGCGGCCGTATGGACGCCAAGGTGCTGGCGATGCTCGGCGTGCTGGCGGCCGTCGGCACGATCCTGCGTCCGCTGAGTGCGGGCACGGCGGGCTTCGAGCTGGTCTTCTTCCTGATCATCCTCGCCGGGCGGGTGTTCGGCGCGGGCTTCGGCTTCGCACTGGGCGCGATCACGCTGTTCACCTCGGCCCTGATCACGTCCGGGGTGGGGCCGTGGCTGCCCTACCAGATGCTCTCCGCCGGCTTCGTCGGACTGTTCGCCGGGCTGCTCCCCCGCGCGCAGGGACGGTGGGAGGTCCTGCTCCTGGCCGGCTACGGCATGGTGTCGGCGTTCGCCTACGGCTGGGTGATGGACTTCTCGTTCTGGCCGTTCGGCATCGGCAACGAGACCCAGATCTCGTTCGATCCGCACCTCGGCCCGCTGGCGAACCTGCACCGGTTCGTGCTGTACAACATCGCAACCTCGATGGGCTGGAACCTCGGTCGCGCGCTGACCAACGCGGTGATGATCGTGCTGCTCGGCGTCCCGTTGCTGCGCCTGCTGCGCCGTTCCGCCCGACGAGCCAGCTTCGTGCCGTCGAGTTCGCCCGCACCTTCTCTCGCCGCTCAGCCATCGTCTCAGGCCTGCTGACCCCACCGCCTCACGGCGCGCCACGGTCAGCTTGGGTGGAGGATTGCCCACCGACAACGGTGGAAAATCCTCCACCGAGCGTCGCCGGCCCGGCCGGCGCTCAGTCCGGCTGCTCGGTGGCCAGCCGGGCGACGTGCAGGGTGAGGTACACCACCTCATCGGTGGTGATCGGCTTCTCCAGGCGCAGTTCGAGCAGCGCCTTGACCCGCTCGGCGCACAGGTACGCCTCGGGAAAGGACTGCCGGATGGTCGCGGTGAACGTCTCGGGGTTCTCGACCAGTTGCTTGTCGCTCTCCAGCCGGACGAAGAAGTAACGCAGGTGGGTGACGAACCGGGCGGCGTTGATGCTCTCGGCGTCGAAATGACGGTCGTAGGCGGAGTCGAGGATCGCGAACACCTGCCGGAACAGCTCGGTCATCCGGAAGGTCTTGGACAGGTCCTCGGTGGCGAACAGCGCGTTCACGAAGTGCAGGGCGATCGGTACGGCTTCGTCCGTCGGCAGTTGCACCCCGGTCCGCGCCGAGACCAGGGCGACGGCGTCCCGGGCCACCCGCAGCTCCTTCGGATACAGGTGGGCGACCTCCGAGCGCAGTGGATACTCCACCACGATGTGCTGGCGCACCCGCTTGATCGCGAAGCTGATGTGATCGGCCAGCGGGATCACCATGCCCTGCGTGAAGGTCGTCTCCAGGTGGGCCTGCGCCCTCTGCAGGATCTCAGCAGCGAGCGCCAGGTGCTCCGGCGGGATCTCGGTGAGGAATGCCGTCAGCTGCTGGACGTCGTGCTCGGCGTCCGGTGTGAACCGCTGCGCGACGCGGTCCTCGTCCACCGGGTCGCCCCGCTTCGCCTGGTAGCCCAGCCCGCGGCCGGTGAGCACGACCTCCCGTCCGTCGTTGCCCTGCGCGAGCACGACGTTGTTGTTGAAGACCTTGAGCACCTCCATGTGCGGCCTTCCTTTCGCCTCTCGGCCGATCATTGCCCGACCCGGGGATTCGCGCCAACATCTTGGTGGCTGAGCCTGACGAAGCCGCCCAACGGTGGCTGAGCCTGACGAAGCCCGTGCCCCTCGTCAAGCTCAGGGATCGTCGGGCTCAGCCACCAGCGTCAGGACAGGCTCGCTCCGTTGGTGCGGATGACGTCGGCGTACCAGCCGAACGACTTCTTGCGGTACCGCTCCAGGGTGCCGGAACCGTCATCGTTGCGGTCGACGTAGATGAAGCCGTACCGCTTGCTCATCTGCGCGGTGCTGGCCGAGACCAGGTCGATCGGCGCCCAGGACGTGTAGCCCATCACCTGCACGCCATCGGCGATGGCCTCGCCGACCTGGACCAGGTGATCGTTCATGTAGCCGATCCGGTAGTCGTCCAGGACGGTCTTCACCCCGTCCACCTCGACCAGCTCGTCCTTCGCCCCCAGGCCGTTCTCGACGATGAACAGCGGCTTCTGCCACCGGTCCCAGAACTGGTTGAGCACGACCCGCAGGCCGACCGGGTCGATCTGCCAGCCCCACTCGGACGCCGGCAACGTCGGGTTGCGCACACCGCCCATGATGTTGCCCTCGCCCGCCACCTTCTTCGCCGGGTCCGCGGTCTCGCACACGCTCATGTAGTAGCTGAACGAGACGAAGTCGACCGTGTTCGTGAGGATCTCCCGATCCTCGTCGGTGATGTCGAGCTCGATCCCGTGCTCGCGGAAGTAGCGCAGGGCGTAGCCGGGGTAGGCACCCCGGGTGTGCACGTCCGAGAACATCAGGTTCGCGTGGTCGGCCGCCATCACCGCGAGGGCGTCGGCCGGGTCCGGGGTGAGCGGGTAGACCGGCATCGCGATCACCATGCAGCCCACCTGGGACCCGGGAAGCATCTCGTGGGCGATCCGGGTCGCCAGGGCGCTGGCCACCAACTCGTGGTGGGCGGCCTGGAACATGTCACGCTCGCTGAGCTGGTCCTTCGGCGTGTTGATGCCCCCCGACAGCAGCGGCTCGTGCAGCACCGAGTTGATCTCGTTGAAGGTCAGCCAGTAGGTGACCTTGCCGCGGTAGCGGTCGAAGACCGTCCGGACGTAGCGCTCGTACAGCCCGATCAGCTCCCGGCTCACCCACCCGTCGTACTTCTCGGCGAGGTGCAGCGGGGTCTCATAGTGCGACAGCGTCACCAGCGGCTCGATGCCGTGCTTCGCGCACTCGTCGAACACCCGGTCGTAGAACGCCAGCCCCTCCTCGTTGGGCTCGGCGTCGTCACCGTTGGGGAAGATCCGGCTCCAGGCGATCGACAACCGGAACACCGAGAAGCCCATCTCGGCGAACAGCGCGATGTCCTCGGCGTAGCGGTGATAGAAGTCGATGGCCTCGAGCTTGAGGTTGTCCGGGGTGGGACGGTCGGTGCGCGGGGACGCGATCCCGTGCGGCATGACGTCTTGGATGGACAGTCCCTTGCCGCCCTCGTCGTAGGCGCCCTCGATCTGGTTGGCCGCGGTGGCCCCTCCCCACAGGAAGCCGTCGGGGAAGGGGGTCGTGGATGAAGTCATGATGTGCTCCTTCTGTATGACGTCGGTAGCGGTCAGCGCTCGATCACGATCGCCGTGTCGCCGTGGGCGACCTGGTGGCCCTCGGCGGGCAGGACCGCGGCGAACTGGGCGGAGTTGGTGACCACCACGACGGTCGTGGGGTCGTAGCCGGCCGCCGTGATCTGTTCCAGGTCGATCGTGGCGATCAGGTCGCCGGCCTGCACGGTCTGGCCCTGCGAGACCGCGGCGGTGAAGCCCTTGCCGTCCAGCTGGACAGTGTCGATGCCGATGTGAATCAGGGCCTCCACCCCGTCCGGCGACTTGATGCCGAACGCGTGGCCGGTCGGGAACGCGGTGACGACGGTGCCGGCGAACGGGGCGTACACCTGCCCGCTGGACGGGACGATGCCGACGCCGTTGCCGAGCGCACCGGAGGCGAACACCTTGTCCTTGACCTCCGCGAGGGT
>NZ_JARKPQ010000104.1 GCF_029975155.1 Propionicimonas sp.
TCGGCGGCATCGACCACGAGCCCGGTGATCGCCTCCCGATCCAGCATCGAGGCGAACCGCCAGCCCATCAACTGCCGGGAGGCTTCGGCATGGAGGTTCCAGCGCATCCACGTCGACCGCTTCTCACTCACGACCGCCATCACCGACAGGCCAACCTCGCGCACGACATCCAGCGGCACATCGTCGGCCCGCAACACCCTCGCCGGCGCGTCCGCTGCGTGGTGGGTGAGGGTGCGTGCCCAGCCGGTCGCGTCCCGCCCGAGCACCCGGTCAGCGCGCTCCCGCCATTGGCTGGTCAACTCCGCGAGTGAGTGGATGTGCTTCTCGGGCCTCGTTGCCAGGGTGGCTTGGGCGCGCAGCTTCAACACGATTCGGGCGGAGGGCTGCCTGCCGTGCGTGGCGACGTACTCGGCGATGAGGCGGTCTTTCTCGGCCTTGATGTGTCGTGACCGGGTGGAGAACTCACCGATCAGTTCTTCGGTGACCCCGACGAGTTCCCAGGCGGGGTTGCGGTCCCGGCCCCGGTCGCGGCTCTCCCACTCGATGCCAAGAGTGCGGGTGAGCTGGTCGGCCAGAGCGGCGTTGTAGAGCTCGGAGATCGCGACAACTGCGGCGTGCATCGGACGGCCGGCCAGGGCGCGCCACTTGCCATCCTGGGCGGTCTTGACCTTGTTGCTGATGACGACATGGGTGTGCAACTGCGGATCACCCGCCCGGGAGTCGTAGTGGTCGAACGCGGTTGCGGCGACGCCGAGGACATCGACGTGTGCAACCGTGCCCTCGGGGCCGTCCGCTCCGGTGCGGGTGACTGCAACCTCGCGTTCGAGGAACGCAACCAGCTCTGCAACCGCCGCATGATGGGCGTCCGCTATCAACGCTTGCGTGCCGGCGTCGGCGACCGCCCACAACGCCGACACGCTCTTGGGGACTGAGAAGGTGAAGTCGAACCCCGCCACCGCGCGGCGGGTTCCGCGCTCGGTTTCCTCGGCCTCGATCCGTGCCGTCTCGACGGCCCGCGCCGCGGGCCCCAGATCGGTGTCGAGGGCTTTGGTGCGGCGTTCGATCCGCTCGGCCACCGGCGCGAACGTCGGGTACGCCTTGCCGAGCGGGTCGCCGGTGATCGGATCACGACCAGCCCCGATCAGCAGCTCGAGTTGTGCCTCCGACACCTGCGAGCCGGTCGTCAGCTCGCCGTGCCCGAGCGCGGCGAGACCTTGGCCGATCCAGAAGCCGGGCGGGTTTCCCGCTTCGGCGTAGTAGCGCGTCAACGGGGTCGAGAGGGAGCGGTCACCGTCGCCGGCCGCGACTGAGCGGAGCAGGTACTTGTAACCATCGCCAGCGGTCATCACGCGCATCGAAACCGTCACCACGGCCTCCCTTCCGTGCCCGCAAGGTGAGCCGGAAGCCGCCGCTCTTCGGCCGCGACAACGCGCGGCGCGCCTCTACAGAAAGACGTGTGGTGCCTCAGATGCGGGGGCCGGGGCGACTCCGGACGGCGGGCCAGCGCGGGTCAACGTCGCGGTGCTCGAAGGTGCGCGGTACGGTGATGGCATCGGTTCGCCAGTGATCGACGGATGACGGCTTGGGGCGGTCGTGCACCTGCCCGGTGACCAACCCGGCAACGACACCATCAGCGGCGTTCGGCCGGGGATCACCCATCGGCCGGAGACCTCATGCACGACCCCGCCCAGCACGACCGCCCGCTCAGAGTCGGATCGCTCTTCTCCGGGTACGGAGGCCTCGACCTCGCCATCGAACACGCGCTCGGCGCAGAGACGATTTGGTTCTCAGAAATCAACAAACCCGTCGCCCGCATCTTCGCCCACCACTGGCCCGACGCCCCGAACCTGGGCGACATCGCCACCATCGACTGGCGCGATATCGAGCCCGTCGATGTGCTCTGCGGCGGGTTCCCCTGTCAGGACGTGTCCACGGTCGGCAAGCGGGCCGGCCTCGCGCCGGGCACCCGGTCGGGCTTGTGGTCGTACATGGCCGCCGCGGTCGAGGCGTTGCGGCCCCGGCTCGTGGTGATCGAGAACGTGCGCGGGCTGCTGTCCTCACCCGCGATCCGCGCCCAAGCCGAAGGAGACGACGATGCCCATCGCAACCCCAACGATGCAACCCCCAACCCTGCAACCCTTCGCAAGCTGGAACCCGACCCGTGGGGTCTGGGAGACAGCGCAACTCGACCTCTGCGGGCAGCCGGCGCTGTGCTCGGTGATCTGGCCGACCTCGGGATGGATGCGCAATGGCTCGGCCTACCGGCATCCCTCGTCGGCGCTCCTCACACACGGTTTCGCGTCTTCATCCTCGCCCAGCCCCACAGTGATGTTCAGGACTCCGCTTGCGACCGACTCGACCCGGGGCGGGGAGAGCCTGGAACAAGTACGAGCGCGTCGAGGCACGATCGCACTCTCTCACCAGATCATCGACCTCGCCCTCCACGGACCGCATGGCTCGCCCAACAGGAACACCGAGCCGGAGACCCTGTGGAGCCTGATCGACGGCATCATCACCGCTGGGGACGCTACGCCCACGCCATCGCCCGATGGGAACACATCACCGGACGAGAAGCACCAGCCCCCGCACTGCTAGACCAAGGGGAGGGACCACGACCAGCACCCACCTTTGTCGAGTGGCTGATGGGGCTTCCGCCCGGCTGGGTCACCGAATCCGCACACGGACTCACCCCAAACCAGCAGATCACCGCACTCGGGAACGGAGTCCTACCCCTGCAGGCTATCGTCGCTGTCCAGCGTCTTGTGGGACGACCGATCGCGATCCCCCGCTATCCCTGTTGTGACCCAGGCTGCACGAGCAACGCTAGCTATACCGAGACGGTCTGCTGAGCGGTGGGGGCGTCAAGTGTCCACATTCGGGGGACGCGGCACGTGGCTCTGGTGAGTCACTGTTGAGGGACAGACAAAGCCCCTAGCAGTCGTGAGGATCGTGACGCGTGTGATCGAGATCAATGGAGTCACCAAGAAGTATGGAGCCAAGACGGCCGTCGAGGACGTGAGCTTCACCGCGGCACCTGGGCGGGTGACCGGGTTCCTCGGCCCGAACGGTGCGGGTAAGTCGAGCACGCTGCGTATCCTGCTCGGCCTGGACCGGGCCACTGCCGGGACGGCGCTGATCGACGGCGCGCCGTATGCGACGCTCGCCCAGCCGTTGCGGACGGTGGGAGCGATGCTCGACGGTGCGTCGGCAGTGCCTGAGCGGCGCGGCGTGGACCATCTGCGCTGGATCGCCCAGTCCAACCGAATCCCCACCCGGAGGATCGGTGAGGTGTTGGAGACGGTGGGGCTCACCGATGCGGCCACGGTCAGGGTAAAGAAGTACTCACTGGGGATGAAGCAGCGCCTCGGCTTGGCTGCCGCCTTGCTGGGCGAGCCGCGCATTCTGGTGCTCGATGAGCCGGTCAACGGCCTCGACCCCGAGGGTATCCGGACGGTGCGGACCTTCCTGCGTCGCTACGCCGATGCGGGCAACACCGTCTTGCTGTCCAGTCATCTGATGGGTGAGACGGCCGAGACGGTGGACGACATCGTGATCATCAACAAGGCACGCATTATCGCCACCGGAACGTTGGCTGAGATCACCGACGGACATGCCTCGCTCGAAGAAGCGTTCTTCGCGCTCACCGGCAGCGAGCCGGGCGAGAGCTGGTGATGATCATGATCGCCACGATTCGTTCCGAACTGACCAAGATCAGCACGCTTCCCAGCGTCTGGATCGTCACCGGCATTCTTCTGGGGCTCACCCTCCTCCTGCAGGTCCAGGGCTACCAGGGCATCGGTTTGAAGCTGGAGACACTCGACGCCAACGGGATGCTCTGGTGGTACAACTCCGGACCGGTTCCGGCCGACCTCGAAATCCTCTCCGACATGGCAGCACAGGTCTTCAACCCTGGCATCTTCTTCCCCGTCCTCGGCGCAGTCATCGCCGGCGCGGAGTTCCGCACCGGGCAACTCGGCGTCAGTGTGCTGGCCGTACCCAACCGGATGCGTTTGGTACTCGGCAAGACCATCGCCACCGCGATCTATGCCCTCGGGTTCAGCATCATCGTCTCGGCGATGACTCTCTTGGCCACCTACCTCGCGGTCAAGGACTGGCAACCAGACCTCATCTGGCGACCCGAAGCGTTCATCGGCTTCGGGGGCTCGATCCTGTTCGTCGTTGCCATCACCCTCATCGCGTTTGGCACCACACTGATCACTCGACGCACGATGTTCGGCATTCTCATCATGATGGCGTTCACGGGCGTTGTCATGACGCAGGTTCTCTACGGCATCTCACCCGTCCTGGACGCACTGACCCCGGTAAGCGCGGCGCGGAACTGGCTACTCCAAAGTGAGGGATGGGGGCCAGGTGGCGGACCGGCGTTCAGTTCGAGCCCCGAGGTGGGGGCGGCCGTCCTCGCCGCATGGGCGATCCTGGCGCCCGTCGGTGCCGCCTTCGCCATCCACCGCAGAGACGCACGATGACCACCACCATCGAGATGCCGACAATCCGGCCACGAGACGTGATCGCCTCGGAGATCACGAAGATCATCACCCACCCCGCGACCCTCCTTGCCATCGCGCTGGCGTTCGCGGCGAACACCCTGTTCGGGATCGTTGGCGCCAGCACGATCCAGTTCGGAACGGCATCGGGCACGCAATCGCTGGCGGAGTTCCCCTCGGTGATGTTCGCACCGATCTACGCCTTCCTCGTGCTGCCGGTCTACGCAGCGGCGAGTGAATATCAGGGCGGGCAGCTTCGGATGAGCTTGACCGCGACACCCGACCGGAATCGGCTCGTCATCTGCAAGCTCGCCGCCTTGACCTTGGTGGTTCTGCCCGGAGCACTGCTCACGCTCATCCCGGCACGCCTCATCCTCGGGTTCCACGACAGGCTCACCGTTCCGGAACTGCTGACCGATATCGGTCGATGGACTGCCGTGTACCTGCTGATGTCACTGGTCGCGTTCGGCCTCGCAACCGTGCTGCGGAGCGCTATCGCACCCCTGTCGCTACTGGGTGCCCTCGCCGTCTTCGTCAACGCAGGCTTCCTACCCTGGCCTGAAGGACTCCGCTTCCTGCCGGACCAAGCAGCGATGAACATGCTCGGCACACCTTCCAGCGAGGTCACCGTGCTCCCACCTGCCATCGGCGCGCTCACCGTGGGCCTCTGGGCGCTCGTTGCCGTCGGTGGCCACGCGATCGCCCTGACACGGCGCGACAGCTAACGGCAACTGGCGTGGCCATAGCGACGACGGCCGTTCACAGAGCGGTCAACGGGCGTGCCGACAATCCTCGCCCCTCGGGTGCGGCACCAATAGCGGCTACAGACTGGGTGGAAGAATGGGCCTTGTGGAGAGCAAGTCGACATCGATGCTGGGGCTGAGATCGTCGGCGCTCTCCTGGGGGCTCGATGCCGCTGTGGCCGTAGCGGTTGTCGGCTTCTTTTGGGTACCCGCGCTGACCGGAGAACGCACCCAGGCAGACCTCGCCCTGTGGGGTGTGCTGGCCGGGTTGGTCTGCGTCTCCGTGATGCTCCGGTGGAAGCTGCCTGCTATCTCAACAGTCGTCGCCATCGGTGCGACGACGGTCGGCTGGACGAGCGGACTGGGCACCGATCCTCTGCTCGCGGCGGCGTGGTGCTTGTACCCGATGGCGCTGCAGCGCGCACCTCGCAGCCGAGTCTTCGGGCTGGTGGCGATAGCCGCCTTGGTGGCACTGGCGGCGACAATGGCCCCGCCACTCAATGACCCCGTGCTGGGGCAACGGATCGTGAACGGCATCTGTGCACTGGGCGCCTCATGGCTGCTCGGGCATGTCGAGGCACGACGCCAGGCAGCGGTCGCGGCGATGGTGCGCGAGCAGGAACGCTCTGAGCGAGCCCGGCAGCAATCGGTGATGGCGCGCGAGGTCCACGATGTCGTCGGACACGCACTCAGCTTCATCAGCATCGAAGCCGACGCCGCCCGAACCCTGCCCGGCACAACCGAGACCGAACTCCGCGAAAGCCTGGCCAACATCGAGCAGCGCGCACGAGGAGCCCTCGAAGAGGTGCAGGCTCTGGTCCGGTCACTAAGAACCGGCCAGATCGCGCCTGACGGGCAGGCGCTGGTGTCGTTGCCCGATCTCCTCGCCGCAGCCAGAGCCAGCGGGCTGCAGGTCGACGCGAGCATCACCACCCCAGAGTTGCCCGCCGAACTCGATCTGGCGGTCACGCGCATCGTCCAGGAAGGGCTCAGCAACATCGTTCGCCACTCCGGCGCCGACCGGTGCGAGGTAGCCGTATGGAGTGAGGATGACCGGATTGCGGTCAGGGTCGATGACAACGGCGCTGGGATCCATGCCGATGACGGCCCCGGCAACGGTTTGTCGGGAATGCGCGAGCGGGTGGAAGAACTCGGCGGCGAGCTGACGATCTCCACCAGGCTCGAAGGCGGCACCCGACTCCTCGCACGCCTCCCGATAGGACGTGCGGCATGAGTGAGGTAATCCGCGTTTTCCTAGCCGATGACGATGCCGAGTTCCGAGGGGTCTACCGTCGCATCTTCACCCGAACCGACGGCTTCACCGTGACCGGAGAGGCCGGGACCGGCGAAGACGCCATCCGGATGATCCGCGCACTCAAACCCGACGTCGCACTGGTGGACGTGCAAATGCCCGGCGGCAGCGGCCTCGATGTCGTGCGCGCCACCGCCGAGAACGCCACGAGGGTCATCGTGCTCACGACCTTCGACCTCGATGAGTACGTGGCCGAGGCGATCCGTGACGGCGCCGCAGGTTTCCTGCTCAAGAATGCCTCAACCTCCGAAGTTGTGGCCGCAGTCCGCGTGGTACATGCCGGGCACAGCTCGCTGGCCCCAGAGGTCACCGCGCGGTTGATGGACCAGTTCGCGCTGCGACCGAGGCCGACGCCGCACGCGTTCACCGACGCTCTCCTCAGTGAGCGGGAACTGCAAGTGGTGCGCCTCGTCGCCCAAGGCATGTCGAACCAAGAGATCGCCGAGGCGTTGTTCCTGAGCCCGGAAACGGTGCGGACCTATCTCAAACGTCTGTTCGCCAAACTCGATATCAGCGACCGCACCCGCCTCGCAGTCCTCGCACACGAGGCTGGGCTGCTCCACGAGGCCCGCTGAGAAGGCGCCACATCCGGGCCCCGGTGAAGCACTCGCTTACCCTCATGGCGTTGCGCCGTCCTCGCCCGGCACCGGATGGTCAGCGATCGCACAGGTGGGCCGCACAGCCCAATCCCGCAGGCTCGAACGCTCAGGAGTGTCCAGGGTTTGGGTAGACAGTGCGGTGCTTACTGACGAAGTGTCCACGTTCGGGGGACGCGATACCACGCTCGGTTGAGCCACGGTTGAAGGGAAAGACCGCTAACAGTCGCGAGGGTCGTGGCGAGTAATGGACATCAATGGAGTCACCAAGAAGCACCGAACCAGGCCTGCCGTCGAAGAGGCGGGCTTCGTCGCTGCGTCCAGCGAGTTCCTTGGGTCGATCGGCGCGAGTAGCTCGAGCGATCGAGGCATCAGCAAGGCTCTAACGATGGAAGTGCCGTCCGACACCGATCTACATATCCCGATCCAGGCGAAGACGCAGACCTTCCATCGTCCAGTTGGGCCGGTCGCATACGACTGCGTGAAAGTCATCATCGTCCGCGACGGCAGTGCGTTCCTGTTCAGCGAGTTTGGGCAGCGACCGGTCAACGTCGGCGATGCCGTCCTGCTCTGCGCGAACACCCTGTGCGGAAGCGAACCGGAGGGCCACATCACCGTCACCACGGTCTATATGGACACCGACTATCTGATCGATCAGGTGTTCTGGCAGCACGTCGGAGTTCTCTGCGACCGACTCGACGCCCGCGACCTTGCCGAGATGTTGTACCTTGAACCTGCTCAGGTACTCCGCCTCGGGGAGGAGCGTGCAGGGATGCTCATGCCCTGGCTCGATGAGCTCGTCCGCCTCACTCTCGATGACCACTACGGGTGCAGGTTCAACCGGATTCAGGCGCTCTGGTTTGCCCTCGCTGACGTGATCGCCCCGTTCGTGAAGGTCTCTTCCGTCCGCCTCTCACCGTCGCAGCGTTCACGGACCCGACCCACAGCACCGCGGCACCGTCAGTTCTGCCCGCTGCGTGAGGAAGCGCGGAAGATCGCTGAGCTGCTACGCGCCTCGCCAGAAACTCACTGGACCCTGCGGGCCCTGGCGGACCATATTCACATGTCCACCTCGCAACTCGTACGGGTGTTCACGGAAGCGTATGGGAAGACGCCGTTGGCGTTCTTGACGATGATCCGCGCCGAGGAACTGGCTCAGCTGCTGCGGAATACGGACTTGCCCATTGAGGCAGCGATGAGGCAAGTCGGGTGGCACAGTCGCGGCCATGCGGCGCAGTTGTTCCGCCAGTATGTGGGGATCACTCCTGTCGAGTACCGACGGTTGAACGCTCAGGCGGTGTGACGCTCCCGATCTACTCATGCACGCTCCCGATATCGCGACCATCAACGTCAGCGCGATCCGCGCCGTCATTGGGCAGGTAGACCGGTAAGGACTCGCCGGGTTTGGCTCGAACCTGGGCGGTCTTGGTAGCACCTCCTTGACCTGTGCCTTCGCCTTCGTGGTGTTCCCGGCGTACCTCACGGTCGCATGGCTGCTCCTGCCCCCCGGAGCGGCCCCAGCGAAGGGAGGTCAGGCGATGGCTGTGATGGAGGAAGCGCGGGCTGCGCGGGACGCGAAGCTCGATGAGCTGCATGAGCGGCTGACCGGCGCGGTGGAGACGCTGGTGTCCGGTGAGGACTGGGTGCGAGCGTTGGAGTTCGCCGCCCGGTTCCGGTCGCGCTCGTTCAACAACACGCTGCTGATCTGGGTCCAGCACGAAGCCGCGTTCGGGGCCGGCAAGGTGCCGAACCCGATGCCGTCGCATGTGGCCGGGTATCGGCAGTGGCAACAGCTTGGCCGGCAGGTGCAGAAGGGCCAGCAGGGCTACATGATCTTCGCCCCGGTCACGGGCCGGTTTGCCTCATCGAACCCGGCTGATCCGTCGTCGTGGCGCAGGTTGGGGCTGCGGGAGAAGCACAAGGTCAACGAGGTCGTGCGTACCCGAATGGTCGGCGCTCGCCCCGCCTACGTTTGGGATGTGACGCAGACCGAGGGCGATCCGATCCCGGAGACGCCCTCGCCGAAGCTGCTGGACGGCGAGGCCCCGGCGGGGCTGTGGGACGGCTTGACGGCGCAGGTCGAGGCGCTGGGGTTCGAGGTCGTGCGGGTGTCGGATGCCGGGCAGATCGGCGGCGCGGACGGCCTGACCGATTTCAGGACGCGGCAGGTGTCGGTGCGTACCGATGTGACCGAGGTGAACCAGGTGGCCACGCTGGTACACGAGCTGGCCCATGCGCTGATGCATGACCCCAAGGACGAGGACGGTCGTCAGCATCGTGGCATCTCCGAGGTGGAAGCCGAGTCCGTGGCGTTGATGATCGGTGCCGCGCACGGGCTGGACACCAGCGGCTACACGATCCCGTATGTCGCGGGGTGGGCGTCGTCGGTCAAGGACACCGAGCCAGCGGAGGTCATCAAGGCTACCGGCGAGCGGGTGCGCAAGACGGCGCTGGGCATCCTCGACCAGCTCGACACCTTCCAAGTCTCCAACGGCACCCCGCCCGGCCTCACCCGCGATGCGCCGGCGCCGGAGGTGTCGGCTCGGTCGGCGGCACCGTTGCCCGAGCGCCAGCCAGCGGGCGCGCCGGCCCTGGCCGGACGGGGGCTGTGATGGCTGGCCCGGATGCGCTGGACGTGCTCGCCAAGGCGGGCCGTGGCTGGCGGCTGCCTCATGCGGCGATGCTGCTCGCTGAGGGCGGCGTGCCGGTGTTCCCGTGCGCGCCGGGCGGCAAGACACCGATCACTCGCCACGGCCACTTGGATGCCACGACCGACCGACGGCAGGTGCGGGCGTGGTGGCGCCTACACCCGTGGGCGAACATCGGCATCCCGACCGGCGCCGCGTCAGGCCTGGTCGTGGTGGACGTCGATGTGCACGGCCCGGTCGATGGCATGAGGTCCTTCGTCCGTGCCGGCGACGCGGGTCTGGTCAAGGGGTGGGGTCTGCTGGTGAGCACTCCGACCGGCGGGCAGCACGCCTACTTCCCGGCGATCCCGGGCGTGGAACAGCGGCCCTGGCAGGCCGGGAGTGCGGGTATCGACTTCCGCGGCGACGGCGGCTACATCATCGCCCCGCCCTCTATCCGCATCATCGACGGCATCGCCAGCCGCTACAAGGTCGGCGCTGGCGAACACCTCGGGCAGCCGTTGCCCGTCGACTCGGACCGGCTGCGCGACTTCCTCGACCCACGCCCCAACCCGATCAAGCAGGCCGCCACGTTTGCTCGGGATCGTGTCGGCGCGGATACGGACAGGTTGGCGGCGTGGCTGGGCAGGCAGGCCACCGACCGGAACCTGAAACTGTTCTGGGCCTCGTGCCGTCTCGCCGAAGGCGGCGTCCCCGTCTCCCATGCGGTGGACGCGATGGTGACCGCCGCGCAGTCGGACTTCGGCGAGCGGGAAATCACCCGCACCGTCCACAGCGCCTATCGAAGCGTCGGCGCGGGAGCCCGCCAGCGCGAACCCGCCGGCGCGCCTGGCTCGCCTTCCGATGGGTTCGCTCGCTGTGATCGAGCCGCGCCAGCACCCGCATCCCGGGGGTTGTCGTGACCGGGTGGCGGGGCCGCAGGTGGGCGGTCATCACCTCGGTCGTCGGGACCGTGTTCATCGCGGCCGGTGCGTTCTGGCTCAGTTTCACGGCGCTGGCTGACCTCGCCCACCGGGCCGGGATCGGGGAGGGCCAGGCGTGGGCGTGGCCGTTGATCGTCGATGGCGTGATCGTCGTCTCCACGGTCGCAGTGGTCGCGCTCGCGGGCGAGCGGGCGGCTTGGTATCCGTGGACGCTGCTGATCGGAGGTTCGGCGGTGTCGGTGACCGCGAACGCGCTGCACGCGATCGTCGCCGCTGACGCCGACGTACCGGCCGGGCTCGCGGCAGCGGTCGCGGCCGTCCCGCCCGTGGTGCTGCTCGCCTCGACCCATCTGACCGTCGTCCTCATCCGCACCACCACCCAACCCGCGACGGCAGCGGACGAGGTTCGTGAGTCGGTGGCGCTCGAAGTCGCGCCGACCGAACTGCTTGCCGTGGCTTCACCGGCGCCGGAGTCGGCGCGGCTCGTCCCTGTCGAGGTGCCGGATCGTCGGGCGCGGGCGGTCGAGCTGCGGGAGTCGGGGTGGTCGAACAAGAAGATCGCCCGGTCGCTCGATGTGCATCCCTCGACGGTGGGCCGCTGGTTCGCCGGCGCGCACCAAGTTGATGAGCCCGAGCAACCGCGGGCTGTCTTGGAGGGAGCGACACCATGAGCACCGATGACCTGATGCGCGAGCAGCCACCCCGCCGCATCGAACCCGAACAGACGCCGAAGCCCGACCCCGAAGCCGCCGAGGCGGCCGAGGTGGCGGGGACGCCGGATGCGGTCAAGCAGGCGTCGGCCCGCCGCGACGCGGTGCGGGAGCGCATGGATCAGGTGCGCGGCCGGGGCGTGGAGTGGGTGCGCCCGACCGATCTGCTCGTGCGTTCCAGCGGGACGCTGGCGGGGCGCGGGATCGAGTTCAACAGCGAGCAGGGCCGCCGTCTCCGCTCGTCCCTCGTCACGGGGGCACGGTCGGTGTCGGAGCGGGCGAAGCGGTTGCCGCCGTTGTCGGCGTTCGGGCGTCGCGGCCAGCACGTCGAGGGTCCGGCACGGTCCGGGGTCGGGATGAGGTAACGGGGTGGTGATGAGTCATGGACACCCAGCACGGCGGGGTGACGGTCGCCAGGAGCGACCGGCGCACCTGCCTGCCAGGAGGTGCCCCGACCATGACCACCACGACAACGACGGCGACCGATGCTGCGGGTGAGGACTACACCAGCGGCGAGGGCCTGCGCGCCCTCCTGAACCGGCTCCACGACGCCGGCCCCGGAGCGTGGGAGCACGACCCGGTAGCCGCCGAGCTGATGGGCTACGCGGCAGAGAAGTACACGCCGTTGGCGCGCAAGCACGGACTGGACCCGTGGGAGGCCGCCAGCGCGGCGTTCGACGTGATGCGCACTCGCGCCGCCCGCGAGGCCGACGACCCCTGGGCCGTGGTCACGCATGCGGTGCGGATCACCTGCATCGCCGAAGAACGCGGCCAAGGGCTGCTGTGCTCGGTGCATCAAGCGCGGCGTCCGCACGTCTCCTGCTTCCACGATCCCGAACGGCTCTCCGAACGCGAGAACACCCTGTCGGACTACCACCCGGCGTTCCACGTCACCGACCCGCACCACCACGACAACGACGAGGTGGATGCGGATGTGGGTGAGCCGGCGTCGGTGACCGGCGCGGTCGAGGACGCGATCTTGTTGTTCATGCTGCTGGGCTGGCCCGAGGGCACCGCCCGCCCGGCGATCGAGCACGTCTGCGAAGCCCTCGCCCGGATCGGGTCACGCACCGGCACCTATGAGGCGCTACGCCGCGACCGGCACGCCCGCGCCCTGCTCGATGTCCCCGCCGCCTCGTGGGCGGTGCTGCTGCGGGTGCTGCTGGGCCGCACCACTCCCGGCTACGGGGCGACCGGAGAAGGACGCGGCATCCTGCTGCGGCTGCTGATCGGCGAGGGCCTGCCCGTGCTGCTGGGCGATGACGGGCTCGTGGCGACCATCAGCCACGCCGCACCCCACACCCGACGGCGGGGTGCGTGATGACCGCCGCGACGGGGCGCATCGAACTCGACCGGACCGTCGAGTCGATCCAGGTCGGCCGCCGCCACCGCCGAGACCTCGGTGACCTCGACGCCCTCGCGGCGTCGATCGAGCGGGACGGGCTGCTGCAACCCATCACCATCACCCCGGACGGGCTGCTGGTGTGCGGGGTGCGTCGACTCGCGGCGATCCGCCAGCTCGGCTGGCGCACCGTCAACGTCTGGGTGCGCTCATCCATCTCGGACAGGCTGGGACACCTGCTCGCGGAGCAGGACGACAACCAGCTCCACAAGACCCTCTCCCCGCTGGAGGCCGCCGGCCTCTACCGCGAAATCAAGGAACTCATGGCCGAGGACGCCGCCCGCCGGGACGCCGCGACGCAGTTCTCGGCCGAGCATCAGCCCCGGTGGAACGGGGGTGGAAACTTTCCACCCCCGTTGACCCCGCCGGGCAAGGTCCGCGAGCAGGCCGCCGCGATGATCCCCGGCGCACCCTCCTACAAGACGATGGACAAGATCGGCTACCTGCAACACCTCACCACCGATCCCGGCACCCCTGAACCGCTGCGGGCTGAGGCGCAGGCCGGGTTGGTGAAGATCGAGGCCGGCGGGCCGGTCGATCCGGTGTATCAGCGCATCCGCGACATCCACCAAGCCGCCGACGACGCTCATCTGCACGACCTGGCCGAACAAGCCCTCGCCCGCGTGGACGCCCAGACGAAGGAGCAGAAGGGCAAGAAGAAGAGGGCGAAGAAGCCCACCCCTGCTGCGCCGGTGGTGCCGGATGCACGGTATGCGGTGCGGGCGTTCGTGCTGACCTGGGCCGAACTCGACTCGTGGTGGCTGCACTACGACCTAGGTCGTGTTTCGAAAGTGGTGTCCGACGAGGGTGTGGCGGCTGGCGTGTCGGTCCTGACGGTGGGAGGGCTCCCGGGGTAGACGGATTGGTATCTAGTCACTCCTACTTCCCCGGGAGTCCTCGTGCCAATCG
>NZ_JARKPQ010000108.1 GCF_029975155.1 Propionicimonas sp.
CATGGGCTGACCTGGGAGTTCATGATGGAGCCGGACGCGGACCCGTCGGCCTGAGCACCGTTCGTGACCACGGCCGAACGCCACCGTTCCGGTCATTCGCTCCCACCCGGGCTGTGGCGTTTGACCGGAACGGTGGCGTTCGGCGTGGGTGGTCTGGTGCGGCGGGGAGGCAAGGGGCGGGCCGGCAGCCGCCGACCCGCCCGTCCTCGACAGGGTTACCTGTGGTGGTGCTTCACGGACTGCTTGGCCATCCACTGCCAGATGTGCTGGCCCTTGGCGTTGACCGGATCGTTCTGGGCGACGTAGATCCAGGACCAGTGACCGGGATAGGTCACCCCGCCGAAGGTGACGTCGGCGTACGCGCTGAGCAGGGCGTTCGGAATGGTCTCGGCCATGTGCTTGCCGTTGGCCTCGAACGGGACGACGTCGTCGCTCTTCGCCTGCACGACCCAGGTCGGGGTCTTGATGGACGCGAGCCCCGCATCGCTGATCATCCTGACGACCGGGTCGCCGAACAGCAGGGCCGGGCAGATCGGGACCTGCGCGGCGAAGTAGCCCGGGTTGTCCACGACGAGCCGCGGGGTCATGTAGCCACCGTTGGACGCGCCGACCACGTAGATCCGGTTACGGTCGACCCGGTTGTGCTTCACGACCGTGTCGATGAGCTTCTTCAGCTTTGCGGAGTAGCCCATCGCCGGGTCGTTCAGCCAGTAGTCGGTGGCCTGCGGGGCGAGCACGTATGCGCCGCCGAAGATGCGCTGTGCCTTCGGGGTGATGAAGCCGAGGGCACCACGGTTGGCGATCAGCGGCAGGTCGTTGTTCTGGGCCTGCGCCCAGCCGCCCTCGCCGCCGCCGTGCAGCCACACGATCAGCGGACGCTTGCCCTTGGCGTGCGGCGTGTACAGCCGGTACTTCAGCCCCGCGGCCTTGCCCGAGCCGAACGCGTTCACCTCAGGGTCGACGACCTTGCCCTGACGCAGCGCGGAGAACGTGAACGCCTTGCCGTTGCGCAGGGTGACCGGCTTGTTCTGGGTGACCGTGTAGGTCAGGTCGAGCACCAGGTTGCGGCCCACGCTGTTCCCCCACGCGAACGTGGAGGCGCCGTCGACGCCGTAGCCGGACTTCAGGTCGACCACGATCCGTCCGGACCGGTCGAGGTGCACGCCGGTGACCGTGCGTTCGACGTCGGTGAACGTGCCGAACACGGTCGCCGGGTCGAGTGAGGTGTAGGGATTGGTGCCGGTCGCCGTCACGCGGAACGTGTCGGCTGTCAGGCTCGACGCCCTGACGCCGAGCCGGCGGGTGTCGATGGTCAGCGACACGATCTGCTGGCCGCCGTCCAGCACCTTGGCATTGAGGGTGAACGTCGCCTTCACCGGTTTCGCCGGCGACTTGTGCGCGTCGGCGGGGCCGGTCGAGAGCGACAGGAGTGAGAGCGCCGCCACCAGAGTGGTGACGAGGATGCGCAGCTTCTTCATCGAAGCTCCTTCTGGAGGGGGTTGGGGTGTCGTCCGGGAATGCGGTTGCCGCGCACCCCCGAGCGATTCCTTCGACTCTAGGAGCGCGCTGAGAGCGCTGTCAATGATGTGCCCGGGACGCAGCCGTCCCGCTCGACCTCGTCCGTCCCTTCCCACCGCCGCCCCCGCGGTTCACAGCCGCCCCCTACATTTCAGGGGCGGCTGTGAACCTCGGGGGCGTCTGCGGTGAGTCCAGAGACGGGTGCCGGTGAGTGGCCGGGCCGGGGCGGCGTCACGAGGGAGCCGACCCGGAGACGTGCGCGTCCAGAGGGGGCCTTCGGCTGAACCCTGCGCGAGTGGGGGCCAGCTCAGTCGCAGCAACCTTCTGCGCACCCGTCGGCGTCGACGGCCGACACCAGCGGCGCGCGGCAGTTGTCGCCGCGCCAGGCTTCCCGTCCCTCGCGGATCGCGACGCCGGCGATCACCAGCGCGGCCAGCGGATCAGCCCAGTACCAGCCCAGCGTGCTGTTCAGCACGAGCCCGACCAGCAGGACGGCGGAGAGGTAGCTGCACAGCAGCGTCTGCTTCGAGTCGGCCACGGCCGAGGCCGAGCCGAGTTCGCGGCCGGTGCGCCGCTCGGCCCACGACAGCAGTGGCATCACCGCGAGGCTGATCGCGGCCAGCGCAATCCCGACCGTCGAGTGTTCGGCGGGCTCCCTGGTCGCCAGGCTGAGGACGGCGTCCGTGCCGACGAACGCGGCCAGCCCGAAGAACGACACCGCGATCAGACGGGTAGCCGCACGCTCGCGGCGCTCGTGGCCGGCGATCGAGAACTGCCAGGCCACCGCGGCGGCCGAAAGCACCTCGACCACCGAGTCCAGGCCGAACGCGACCAGGGCCACCGACGAAGCGATGCCGCCGGCCACCAGCGCCACGACGGCCTCGAGCACGTTGTAGCCGATCGTCAGTCCGACCAGCAGCCGGATCCGCCGCTGCAGCACACGCCGCCGGACCGGTCCCGGCCCGGCACGGCCGATCACGAGCGGCTGCACGAGCACTCCTCTCCCGCGCAGCAGTCGGGGTCGACGACGAGCACCACCCGCAGCAGTTCGTCGAGGGCCGGCGCCAGGTGCGGATCAGCCAGCCGGTACCAGGCGTGGCGACCGTCGCGAACGGACTCCACCAGACCGCACCCCCGCAGACACGCCAGCTGGTTCGACACCACCTGCCGGGACACGCCCAGAGCGTCGGCGAGGTCGGACGGCACCGCCGGCGCCTCCCGTAGCGCCAGGAGCAGTTGCACGCGGGTGGGATCGGACAAGGCGTACCCCAGGCGGGAAAGGCTCTCGGCGTGACTCAGCACCACGACACTCACGGCACCGACGATACAGCAATCGCTGTACTGTTTGGGTGCGTCCTGATGCTGAGCGTCGGTTGCCCACGCAGCTGCCGTCCCAGCCCGCAAACGCCCCCGAGGTTCACAGCCGCCCCCGAGATTTCAGGGGCGGCTGTGAACATCGGGGGCGTTTGCGGTGAGAGTGCGGTCGTCGTCCGCGCCCTCGGGCACCGTTGGCTGCCGGAACGATCCCTCTCCACCCTGCCGGTGATCCCGATGTGCGGGCTACCCTGAACCCCTCGTGCCGTGGTCAGTGACCATTCGAGAGCCGCGATGGAAACGAAACGGGGTCGAACGGAGAGGGATGCGCACAGACGGCGGGCCCGCGGGAAGCCTCCGAAGGCTCGTGGGGCGGGTGGACGTCGCACGCAGCCGGCGGTTGGGGCTGCTGTCCATGGCCTCGGCCCTGCTTGCGGTGCTTGCCGCCTGCAGCGGGACGGGGTCCCCGGCGCCCGCCACGAGCGCGGCCCGGTCCGACACACCAGCTGCGAGCACAGGTGCGTCCCCGGCCTTCAAGCCGGGTGAGCTGACCTGCGCCGACGCCTACACCGAAGACCCGCTGGGCGTGGAGTCGATCGCGTTCACCGACGCCGGCGTCGGATTCGAGGCGCTGAACGAGACCGGCTTCGACCCGGTTCCGGTTGAGCGAGCCAGCTTGCCGTGGGAGGCGTCCGGCGGCTACTTCTCGAAGTCGCCGATCTATCTCGACGACGACGTCAGCTGGGCCGAACTCATGGCGATCGAGGGTGGCGACGTCACGTTCGCGTGGGTGCCCGCCGGAGTCTGGACCGGATTGGCGAGAGGCTCCGCCGGAAGAACCTATGAGGCAGCCACCGCCCGCTTTGAGTCGTGCGAGGGCTCCTACACCGGCTTCCTGGGCGGCATCCTGACGCCGACGGCGCACGCGTGCGTCACCCTTGGCATCCGCAGCAACCTCCACCCCGAGGTCGAGTCACTACGCGTGGCCATCGGCAGGGGCGCCTGCGGGGATCCCGGATCGAGTCCGGGATGACGGATGGCGGTGGGTGCGCGGGATGGCGGTGGGGTGCGCCGGGATGGCGGTGGGTGCGCCGGGATGACGGTGGGCGCGCGGGATGACCGTGGTGAGCCCGGGTTGGGGATGGCAGAGCGGGAAGGGGGGAACTGAGGTGGCCGGCGGTTCGGGGCACAAGGGCATCACCGCGGAGAAGGTGGTGGACGTCGCGACGCAGCTCACGCGGGAGCGCGGCCTGACCGGATGGTCCTTCCGGGAACTCGCCAAGCGGGTGGGCGTCGCCCCTTCTGCGGTGTACCACCACGTCGGCGACCACGCCACGGTGATCCGGCAGGTCGCCCGTCGCCTTGTCGCGGAGGTCGAGCTCCCCGACGCCGAACTCGACTGGCAGGACTGGTTCGAGCAGGTGCTGATGGCCATCCGGGCGAAGGCCGCCGACTATCCAGGCGTCGCGCACTGGTTCATGATGCACGGCCCGACCATCGAGGAGGCGGCCCGGATCGTCGACGCCGGCATCGCCACGCTCGAACGGGCCGGCTTCGGCGACCAGGCCGGTTACGCCTATTCGCTGCTCTTCAACCAGGTGGTCGGACTCGTCGCCATCAGCCAGGACCGCCGCTCGCCCAATCCCGCGGACGGCGACCGCGCCTTCTCCTCGATGCTGCCCGGATTCCGCCGGCTCGCGGTCACCAGTCCCGGCCTCGAGGTGCTCACGGAGTCGGTGCTCAGGCCGATGCTCAGCGGCCCGGACGCGGAGGAGGCCTACTTCCGGCGCGCGCTGCACACGACCATGCGCGGCCTGGCCGCGGAGGCCGGCCTCGGCAGCTGACGTCAACGGACCAACGGCCCGGACGCGACCACGCGCCCGTCCGTGAGCCGCACCAGATAGGTGGCACACGCCTCGATCAGCTCCTCGTCGTGCGTGACGACCACGACCAGGCGCCCGTCGTCCACCAGGTCGGCGATCCGGCCGGCCACCTCGCCCATGTGCCTGCGGTCCAGGCCGCTGGTGGGCTCGTCGAACACCACCACCTCGGCCCCGCTGGCCACGGCCGCGGCGATCGCCGTCCGCTGCCTCTGGCCACCGGAGAGGCTCATCGGGTGCCGCTCCGCGACATCGGCCAGGTCCAGCCCGGCGAGGATCTCCGCGACGCGCTCCGGGTCCGCGTCGGGAGCGCTGAGTGTGATCTCCTCCGCCACCGACTCCGCGAACAGCTGGTGGTTCACGTCCTGCATCACCAGGTAGGACGAGGCCAGCCTGGCCCGGCGGTCCCGGACGCGACCGTCGATCTCGAGTACTCCGGAGGCCCCGCGGTCGAGCCCCACCAGAGCGCGGATCAGCGTGGACTTGCCCGCGCCGTTCGGCCCGGTGACGGCGACCACGCCGCGCCGGGGGAGCACCAGCCGGTCGATGTCGAGGGCAGGTGCCGGAGCGCCGGGATAGTCCCGGCGGACCCCGGTCAGCACCACCTGGTCGGCCGGATCGGGGGCGACGGCCGGCGTGGCGGGCGAGGGACGGTGCGGACTGCGCAGGCCCCGGGCCGCGGCCTCCGCCGCCGTCATGGCCGCCATGTCCGCCGCGGCGAACTCCTCGACGATCCGGCCGGCCTCCATCAGCACCCAGCGATCGGCGACGCCCTGCAGGTAGTGCAGCCGGTGCTCGGCGACGACCACCGCGCAGCCGGCGGCCTTCCAGGACAGGATCAGCGTGCGCAGCTCGTCGATGGTCGCGGCGTCGAGATTGCTGGACGGCTCGTCGAGCACCAGCACCCGCGGGCCGGACACCCACACCGAGCCGCAGGCCACCTTCTGCTTCTGACCGCCGGAGAGCTCGAAGATCGAGCGGTCCAGCAGGGAGCCCAGCCCGAGCCGGCCGGCGGTCTCGGTCACCCTGCGCACGATCCGGTCGCGGTCATGGCCGAGGTTCTCCGCAGCGAAGGCCAGCTCGCTGCCGACGTCGACGGTGAAGAACTGGCTGCGCGGGTTCTGGAAGACCGAGCCGACCACGTCGGCCGCCTCGGCGAGCGCCACGTCGGCCACCTGCCGTCCGGCCACGATGGCGTGCCCGCTCACCCCGCCTTCGTGGACGTGGGGGATCAGCCCGTTGATCACCTTGGTCAGCGTGGTCTTGCCGCAGCCGGAACCGCCGGTGAGCACCACCACCTCGCCGGCGCCGACCCGCAGGTTGATGCCGGCGATCCCGGCGTCGGCCCCACCCTGTGCGTAGCGGAACCCCACATCGGCCAGGTCGATCACGACGTGACCGCGCCCGCCAGCAGCACACCGAGCGGCACCAGGGCGGCCAGCGCCACGAGCAGGTCCCGCCGGCCGAAGCCGGAACGGCAGACGTGGGTGCGCCGCCGCGAGCCGCCGAGTCCGCGGGTGAGCGCGGCGGCGGTCAACTCGTCCCCGATCCGCACCAGGGAGATCAGCAGCGGCACCATGCGGTACTCCAGCAGCGCGATCGGGTTGCGGACGCGGCCACGGAGGGAGATGCCGCGCATCCGCATGGCGTCCGCGATCGAGGCGTACTCCTCGCCGATCGTCGGCAGGAACCGCAGCACCACGGACAGGGGGATCACCAGCGTCGCCGGCAACCGCAGCCGTTCCAGAGCCGCCACCAGCTCGCTGACCTGAGTGGTCCTGACGGCGTAGGTGGCCATCGCCACGATGGGCATGAACATCACGACCAGCGTCCCCAGCCCGCCGATCAGCGCCCACTGTCCGGGCAGCAGCCGCGCCCACTGCAGCAGGGCGACGGCAACACCGAACGAGACCACGGACACCACGGCGATCCGGACGCGGCCCACGCTCAGCCACAGGCCCGCGGCGAGCAGCATCGCCAGGCCGCGCGCCACCCACGACAGCGCGGACCCGGCCATGTTCATGCTGACCGCGTTCGTCACCAGCAGTACGGCGATCTTCGTGCGGGGGTCCAGCCACCACGGGCTGCCCTGCAGCCACGCGTCCACCGCTCGTGCGGCCACCTCCGGCGCCCTCTCTGCCGAGTTGTCAGAGTCTGTGCCGATCAGAGCCGGGCGAGGCTCTGACAACCCGGTGCGGGAGGGGCTCACGCGATCCCGGCCCGCTCGAAGTGCTTGCGCAGGGTCGCGCGGCCCAGGTAGGCGCCGATCAGCGCGCCGACGGCGGCCTGGACCGGAATCGTCAGCCAGAACCACGGCGGCATGAGCGCGGCCACCGCACCGGTCCACTCCGCCCCGTACATGGGCTCGATGCTCTTCAGGTAGCTCTCCAGCCCCATCAGCATCGGCAGGTACGGGCCGAAGACCCACAGGCTGAACACCCAGTAGCCGAGCAGCGTGTGCTTCCAGCTGGCGTAGCGGCCCGCCCTGAAGACCAGGTCGGCGAGCACGCCGCACAGCGGACCGATCACGAGCATGGGCCAGCTGTGACCGCCGGCGAACATGACGAGGGTCACCAGGATGCTGGTGATGGTGACCATGCCGAACTTCCGCACCCTGGTCAGGTACAGCATGAAGGGGATCCCGCCGACGATCGGCAGGAGCAGGGCCAGCAACACCATGAAGACCGGGATGAACCCGAGCATCCCGGTGGCGTAGAACACCACGATGTAGAAGGCCGAGAAGACTCCGACGGTGATCAGGTCCTTCACCGTCAGCTTCCGATCAGGGGTGGTGGCCGGGGTGGCCGTTGCTGCCGTGGACATGAGTTCCTCCAGGTTTTCGTGACGATACCGTCTCATTATTAGGTAAGGCTTACCTCACTTCTGAGGATCGGTGCAGACTGTCTCATGTCTGTGACGCTGTTACAGGCATCGCCAGCCGTGCAGCAAGGAGCGAACGTGACCACGACATCACTGGACCCGGCCGTCCCGGCCCCGACCGACCTGGCGGCAGCCCGGACACAGGTCGAACCCGCGCCGCGCCAGGGCCCGGGGATCCTGGCGCTGCTCGCGCCCGTCCGCGGCCCCCTGCTGGCCGCCATCGCGCTGTACATCGTGTCGTCGCTGGCCGCGGTCGCACCGTTCATCGGAGTGGTCGAACTCGCCCGCACCCTGCTGCCCGCCGCCACCGGCGGCGCGGTGGACGCCGACCGGGCCTGGCTGATCGCCTGGCTGGTGGTCGGAGCGCTGGTCGTCCGGGTGGTCACCCAGTTCGCCGCCCTGATGATCACCCACCTCGCGGACGCCTCGCTGGGTGCCTCGCTGCGCGCCCGGATCGTCGAGCACCTCCGGGTCGTGCCGCTGGGCTGGTTCGGCGAACACGCGTCCGGCCGGGTCAAGAAGGCGACCCAGGACGACGTCGGCGCCATGCACCACCTGGTCGCCCACTCGATCACCGACCTGACCGCGGCCGTGTTCGTCCCGCTCGTGACGATGGCCTACCTGCTGGCGATCGAGTGGCGGATGGCCGCGGTGGCGCTGCTGCCGCTGGTGGTGTCGGTCGCGCTGTATGCGCTGGCGATGGGCGGCAGCCTCGAGCTCTACCAGCGCTACGACGACTCACTGGCCGAGATCAACGCCGCCACCGTCGAGTACGCCGGCGGCATCGCCGTGGTGAAGGCCTTCGGCCAGACCGGACGGGCGCACTCGCGGTTCACCCAGACCTGCGAGGAGTTCATCAGGTTCTTCGAAGGCTGGATGCGTCAGGCCGCGAAAGCCGGGACGGCGATGGAGATCGCGTCCTCCCCACCGGTCGCCCTGGCGGCCCTGACCGTGACCGCCGTGGCCCTGCTGGCGTCGGGAGTGCCTTTCGAGAACGTCCTGCCCGGACTCGTGCTGGGCCTTGGCGTGTCCGCTCCGGTGCTGGCGCTGGGGTTCAGCTTCCAGGAGTTGCGGGAGGCGCAGGAGGCCGCCGGGCACGTCGGTGAGCTGCTCGCCGTCCCGGCGATGCCGCAGCCGGAGCGGCCGCTGGCGCCGGTGGGGAACACCGTCGACGTCGTCGACGTGACCTTCAGCTACGACGAGGACACCGTGGCGCTCGACGGTGTCTCGCTGCACCTGGCGCCCGGCACTGTGACCGCGCTGGTCGGCGCGTCCGGGTCGGGGAAGTCGTCGTTGGCGCGGCTGATCCCGAGGTTCTACGACCCGCAGCAGGGCGAGGTACAGCTCGGCGGGGCGCCGGTGCGGCGGATCGGTGCGGAGCTGTACTCCCATGTCGGGTTCGTCTTCCAGGACGACTACCTGTTGCACAGCTCGCTGCGCGACAACATCGCGCTGGGCCGGCCGGCCGCGACGGACGAGGAGGTCCGCGAGGCCGCCCGGGCGGCGCAGATCGACGAGCGGATCCTGGCCCTGCCGCGAGGCTACGACTCCGTGCTGGGTGCCGACGCCGAGCTCTCCGGCGGCGAGCGGCAGCGGGTGGCGATCGCCCGGGCCCTGCTCGCGGACACTCCGCTGCTGATCCTGGACGAGGCCACGGCCTTCGCCGACCCCGACTCCGAGGTCGCCATCCAGCACGCGCTCAGCCGGCTCGTCCGCGGCCGGACACTGCTGGTGATCGCCCACCGGCTGCACACCATCCGCAACGCCGACAACATCGTGGTGCTGTCCGGCGGCCGGATCGTCGAGACCGGCAGGCACGCCGAACTGCTCGCCCGCGACGGGGAGTACGCCCGGCTGTGGCGGGCCACCGGGGCCGCCGAGGCGAAGGGGGCCGGCCGATGATCCGCGAACTGCGCTGGCTGCTCGGCGACGGCCGCCGGCTGAACCTGATGATCGGCCTCTCCGTCGTCACGTCGGTGCTGCAGGGCGCGACGTTCGTGCTGCTCGTGCCGCTGCTGCGCGCGGCGGTCCTCGGCGAGGTGGCCGCCGCCTGGCGGTGGGCCGGCGTCCTGTGCCTGGCCGCGCTGGGCTTCGGCGCCGCCCTGTGGGCGAGTTCGATCGTCGGTCAGCGCCTCGCCATCGACCTCGGCACGAGCCTCTACGGACGGCTGGGCGACAAGATCGCCCGGCTGCCCCTGGGCGCGGTCGACCTCGAACTGACCGGACGGCTGGCGCGGCTCACCAGCAAGGGTGTGATGCAGGTGTCCACCGTGCCCGCGCACCTGATCCGGCCGATCGTGACCTCGGTCGGCACCCCGGCCACCGTGGTGATCGGCATGGCCCTGATCGACTGGCGGATAGGCCTGACCGCGCTGGTGTGCCTGCCCGTCCTTGCGCTGACCTATGGGCTCACCGGACGGATCGTCAGCCGCCGCGACCGGGCATGGGCAGGCGCCACGGCGGAGGCGGCCGGCCGGATCGTCGAGTTCGCCCAGGTGCAGCCGGCCCTGCGCGCCTTCCAGGGCAGCCGGGCGACCAACCAGGAGCTGGAGCGCGCACTGGGCGCCCAGCACCGCACGTACCGGTCGCTGCTGCTGGGCGGAGCGCTGGGCATGTCCTTCTTCACGCTGTCGGTGCAGGCTGTGGTGACGCTGCTGGTCGTGGTCGGCACCTGGCTCGCGCTGGCCGGCTCGCTGGACGTGCCGCCGCTGGTCGCGCTGCTCGTGCTGAGCCTTCGGTTCGCCGAGCCGCTGGTGCAGGTCGCCGACCTGGGCTCGTCGTTGCGGGTCTCGGCGAACTCACTGGCGGAGATGCGCGCGGTGCTGGACGCCGCGGAGCTGCCGGAACCGGACGACCCGGACGCCGCCCCGTGGCCAGTGGACGCGGAGATCTGCCTGCAGGGCGTCGGGTTCGGCTACGTGCCCGGCACCCCGGTGCTGTCCGAGGTCAGCTTCACCGTCGCTCCGGGCACCACGACCGCGCTGGTCGGCCCGTCGGGCTCGGGCAAGAGCACGCTGACCAAGCTGATCGCCCGGTTCCACGACGTCGACGCAGGCCGGGTGCTGATCGGCGGGGTGGACGTCCGCGAGCTCGGCACCGCGCACACCATGGCGGTGGTGTCGCCGGTGTTCCAGGACGTCTACCTGTTCTCCGGCACCCTGCTGGAGAACATCCGGATGGGCCGGCCGGACGCCGGTGACGACGAGGTCTTCGCCGCCGCGCGGGCCGCCGAGGTCGACGAGATCGCCGCCCGGCTCGGCAAGGGCTGGAACTCCGAGGTGGGGGAGGGCGGCAGCCTGCTGTCCGGAGGGGAGCGGCAGCGGGTGTCGATCGCGAGGGCGATCCTGAAGGACGCGCCGATCCTGCTGCTCGACGAGGCGACCAGTGCGCTCGACCCGGTGAACGAACAGGCGATCTCGCGTGCGCTGCACCACCTGGAGGGACGGACCAGGCTGGTGATCGCGCACCGGCTGGACACGGTCGTGCACGCCGACCAGATCGTGGTGCTGACCGCGGACGGCCGGATCGCCGAGATCGGTGACCACGCCGGACTGCTCGCGGCGGACGGACCGTACGCCGCGTTCTGGCGTGCACGCACGGAGGCCGCGGGATGGGTACTGTCGGGGACGGAGTGAGGTGATGCGGTGAGCCACGGTCACGACCACGCGAGCCCGGTGACGGCCACGGGCCGCCATCGCTGGCGCCTGCAACTGGTGGTGGCGATCACGGCGACGGTGTTCGTCGCCGAGGTGATCGGTGCCCTCGTGTCGAACTCACTGGCACTGCTGGCCGACGCCGCCCACATGCTCACCGACTCGATGGGGCTGCTGCTGGCCCTGGTGGCGGCGGGCCTCGCGCTGCGCCCGGCCACGAAGCGGCGCACGTTCGGTCTGCAGCGGGCGGAGATCCTCGCCGCGCTCGCGAACGCCGTCGTGCTGTGCGTGATCGGGATCTCCGTGCTGGTGGGGGCCGTGCAGCGATGGAACAACCCCACCGAGGTGGCCGCCGGTCCGATGTTCTGGTTCGCGGTCGTCGGCATGCTGGCCAACCTCGTCGGCCTGGCGGTGCTGTGGAGTGGCCGCAGCGAGAGCCTGAACCTGCGTGGCGCCTTCCTGGAGGTGCTCGCCGACCTGCTCGGCTCGGTCGCCGTGATCGCGGCCGCGGTGCTGATCGGCTTCACGGGCTGGGTGTGGCTGGACTCCGTGGCCGGCATCGCGATCTTCGTCCTGATCGTGCCGCGGGTGTGGTCCCTGCTGCGGGAGGCGCTCGACGTGCTGCTGGAGGCCACCCCGCCCGGCATCGACCTGGACGAGGTGCGCACGCACCTGCTGGAGGTCGACGACGTGATGGGGGTGCACGACCTGCACGCCTGGACGATCACGAGCGGTTCGGCGGTGCTGTCCGCGCATGTCGTGGTGTCCGCGGAGTGCCTGAGCGGCGGACGCTCCGACGAGCTGCTCGACCGGTTGTCGAGTTGCCTCGACGAGCACTTCGACCTCGACCACTGCACCCTGCAGCTGGAGCCCGAGGCCCATCTGGAACACGAGCACTCCCTCCACGAGTAGCGGGCGACGGCCGGGCGGTCGCCCGCGCGCGCCACGTCACCCTGCCGGGGACTGACGTCTGCGGGGGCGCTGTGGTGGGATTGGTGCTGGTCCGCCCCGACCACCAGACCGGCTTGCCCGACGGTGTGCCCCGGGCAGATCCTTCTCGGCGGCGTCGGGGCCGGCGGTTCGTGGGGCCCGGTCACGGCGCCGAGTTGCCGACCCGACCAGGAGGACTTCGTGCGGACGAACCAGCAGCCCGATTCGGCGCCGGAGCTGGAGCGGCTGATCGGCGAACGGGAGGCGTTGCGCCGGCGCATGACCGCTCTCGACCTGCAGATCGAGAGGGTCGTATCGGTCCGCCAGGATGAGCTCGCCCGCCGGCTGGCCGCAGTGGAGGAAGCCGTGGCGCGGCTGTACGGCGGCGCTCCGTCCGCGACACCGTCGTCCGGGTCCGACGGCCCTGTCGCGACGCGCGGGGCAGGCCTTCCGGCAACGCCCGCTCCTCCCGTACCGGACTCCCCGCCGCCCGCGCAGCCGCTACGGCCCGCACCGGCGGTGACGCCACCAGTGTCCGTGCGGGTTCCCGCAACGGCCCCGGCGGCCGCTGGGTCCTCCCCGAAGATCGTCGGAGAGCGGGTCACCGTGGACGCGGTGCCGTTCTGGGCGGGCTCGGACGCCGGCGCGCCCGCCGTCGGCACCGTCCGCCCGGGGACGCGGGTGCTGCTGACCGAAGTGACGTCCGGGCACCGCGTGCAGATCGTCTTCCAGAACACCCTCGTCTGGGCTGACCCGGCCTGGCTCGGCCCTGTACCGACCGCAGCGCCGACGGCCGCAGCTGTGACGCGGCCCGCGTCTGAGGCGGCGAGGACACCGGTGTCCGGGCAGGCGAGTGCTGCTCCGGCCCAGCCGGCGCCACCGGCCCAACCCGTCCCGGCGGCCCCACTCGCTGCCCGACCGGTCGCACCGCCGGCGGCCCCGCCGACCGGGAGGCCGTCGCCGCGGGTCGCGACGCCGGCCTGGCGCCGCCCGGGCTTCATGGCGAAACTGCTGGCCCTGGTCGGTGCTGGCGTGACGTTGATCGGCGTCGCCTTCCTGCTCGTCCTTGCCGCGCAGTACGGCATGTTCGGTCCGGAGGCCCGGACGATCTCCGCAGCCCTTCTGGCGGCGGTCCTGATCGCGTTGGCCTTCGTGGTGCGGAGGCGCGACCCGCGCAACGTGGGCGCCCCGATCCTGGCGGCGACCGGCGTCGCGGCCGCGTTCCTCAGCGTCGTCACGGCCACCGTGATCTACGGCTGGCTGCCGTCGCTGCTCGGCGCAGGCCTGGCAGCCCTGATCGGGCTGGGCGGCATGCTGCTCGCCCGGCGTTGGGACAACGAGTGGGTGGCCCTCGTCTCCGTCCTGGGCGGGCTGGTCCTCGCTGCCTACATCGGTGAGGCGGACCGGCTGCCCACCGCGATGATGATGGTGGTGATGACCGGCGTCACGCTCTGGTTCGAACGGGGGACCGGCTGGCGGATGTTCCCGTTCGCCCGCGTCCTGCCCACCGTGTGGGTGCTCGTCGGCCTCAGCTGGTCGCTCGGCTCTCTCGACCAGTCGGAGGTGTGGTGGCTGGTCCTCCTGGCAACGGCATTCGCCCTCCTGGGGCTGTTCTCGGCGGTGGTCGCTCCCGACGAGCCACCGGCTGGACAGGGTATCGCCCTGGGTCTGTTGGTTCCGATGGTCGTACCTGCGGCGATGGCGCCGCGCCTGCTCGACGACCCCAGGTCCGGCGCCGGGGTGCTCGGCCTGTTGGCCGTGGTCTTCGTCGCGGCCGGGTTCCTGCCGAGGGTGCCCGAGCGGGTGCGCTGGGCCGCGGTCCCGCTGGGAGCCGGGTTCACGATGCTGGCGGTCCTGACGTTCACCGAGCAGCGCTACCTCGGCATGCTGACGCTCGCCCTGGCCTGTGGGTACCTGGCCGTCGCCGCCCGCTCGAGGTCGACCGTGAACTTCCTGGTGGGCGGCGTCCTCGCCGTGGTCGGGATCCTGAACTGGTCGCCGTGGTTGTTCACCGTCTTCGACGTGGAGTCCGCGTCCGCCGCCGGACCCGAGCAGGTGGCGCAGTCGTTGGCGGGCATCGCGGTGGTCGTCCTGGCGACCCTCGCTGCCGTCCGGTGGCTGGGGGAGATGCGGTCCTGGCTGGTGTACGTGCCGTGGGCGGCGTCGGTGGCGATGGGATCGGTGGCCATGATCCACTCCGGCACCTGGCTCGGCCGACTGGCGGGCAACGCCACTGCCGGCTTCCAGACAGGACAGGCCGCGACCACGATCGCGTGGATGGCGCTGTGCGTCCTCTTCCTGCAGCGCGGTCTGGCCGCCCGGGCCGAGGCGGACGTGTGGCTCCATCTGGCGCTGGCCACCGCGGCGCTGGCGGTCGCCAAGCTGTTCCTGTTCGACCTGGGCATGCTGAACGCCATCGCCCGGGTCGGTGCCTTCCTCGTCGTCGGCCTGCTGCTGCTGTTCGTCGGCACGCGGTACGCCCGAGCCTGGGAGCGGGCGCACGGCGACGGCGATGCGCCCGGACCGGTGCCGTCCCCGGCCGAGTCGACCGCGGGCGGACCCGAGGGCGACGAGGCACCTCAGGAGAAGCCGGGACGGGACGCCGCGTCCGGGTAGGGACGGCCTGGACGGCTGGTGTCAGGCGGCGACGAGGCCGCGATCACACGCATCCCGGCGAGGACGAGCAGGTCCCACCGATCTGCTGGCCTGCCTCAACGACAAGCTGAATCCAAGTCATTTCCAAGTTGAGGGTTGTAAATCACTTGGAAGTGCGGCAGGATTGCCGATGTACCGCAGGATCACAGCCCAACGCAGGGAGGTGTTGAGGATGGACATCGAGGAACGCCAGGACCGGATCGCCCAACTGGTGCGTACGCGGAAGAAGGTCAAGGCCCTCGCCCTGAGCGAGATGTTCGATGTGTCCGTGGAGACCATCCGCAAGGACCTGCTCGACCTGCAGGACCGCGGCGTGCTGGTCCGCGTCCATGGCGGTGCGCAGGTGCGCCCCGGCGGCCAGGAGAGCGCGTACGAGCGTCGCCGCTCGGTGAACACGGCGGCCAAGGAGGCCATCGCCGCCCTCGCCGCGCACACGCTGGAGGACGGCGCGACCGTCTACCTCGACTACGGCACCACCACCTACGCGCTGGCGGTGGCGCTCGTCTCCGCCAACCGCCGGCTGACGGTGTTCACCAACGCCCTGCCGATCGCGAACCTGCTCGCGCAGAGCGAGACCATCGAGACCGTCGTGCTGGGCGGGCTGCTGCGGCGCAACGAGCGCTCGCTGTACGGCCCCCTTGCCGAGCAGGCTCTGGGATCGATCTACCTCGACGCCGGCTTCTTCGGCTGCGCCGGCCTCCACGCCCGTGCCGGGGTGACCAACCACCACGGCATGGAAGGCGCCACCTCGCGCCTGGCGATGTCCCACTGCCGCAACGTCATCGTCCTCGCGGACGGCGACAAGCTCGACGTGATCGCCACCAACAAGATCGCCGACCTCGACCAGATCGACATGTTGTTCACCAATGCCACGCCGAGTCCGGAGCTCGACGAGGCGCTGGAGGCGGCTGAGGTCGCGGTCGTCACCACCGAGGAGCAGACTGATGGACTTTCATGAAGAACTGATGTTCCCCCAGCTGGACGTCACCGACCGCGACGCGCTGCTGGAGACGCTGGGCGCTGCGGTCACCGGGCTCGGCCTGGCCGAGCCCGGCTACGCCACCGCGCTGAAGGAGCGCGAACTCGAGTTCCCGACCGGACTCCCGATCTGCGGCGGGGTGGCGATCCCGCACACGTCCGCGGACCACGTCAGCGGCAACACCATCGCTGCCGCGTCGCTGGCACGGCCGGTCACCTTCTTCGAGATGGGTGGTGACGAGGACTCCGAGGTCGTCGTCTCCACCGTCCTCCTGCTGGTGTTCGCCGACGCGGCACAGCACGTCCCCCTGCTCTCCCGGATCGTCAGCTGCATCCAGGACGAGAACTTCATCCGTTCGATCACGGACGCCGAGGACCCGGCCGCCATGGTGCGTGTCCTCGCAGAGGCGTTCCCTCCCGACCACCCGACCACCTGAAATCCCGAGAAGAACGAGTAGAGAAGGAATCACAATGAAGCGAATCCTCGTGGCCTGCGGCGGCGCCGTCGCCACATCCACCGTGGCCGCGGACCGCGTCCGCGACCTGTGCAAGAAGAACGGCATCCAGGTCGATGTCCAGCAGTGCCGGATCAGCGAGCTCGCCAGCCGCGCCGACCAGGTCGACCTGATCATCACCACGGCGAAGGTGAGCCGCGACTACGGCGTGCCGGTCATCCACGGCATCGCGTTCGTGTCCGGCATCAACATCGAGCAGACCGAGGCCAAGATCCTCGACATCCTCAAGGGCTGAGCGCCCGAAGCGGGGTGCCGCCTCCGTGCAGGGAGGCAACACCCCTTGTCATCCTCGGAAAGGACAAGACCATTATGGACGCATTCCTGGCAGTCATCCAATACATCGTCAACCTCGGGCCCAGCGTCATGCTGCCCCTGATCATCACCGTCATCGGTCTGGCACTGCGCCAGGGCATCGGCAAGTCCGTCCGTGCGGGCCTCACCATCGGCGTCGGCTTCGTCGGCCTCGGCCTGGTCGTCGGCCTGCTGACGGACGCGCTCGGCCCGGCAGCCCAGGCGATGGCGGAGCGGTTCGGCCTCGGCATGAACGTGATCGACCTCGGCTGGCCCGGCACCTCGCCGATGGCGTGGGCCTCGCCGATGGGCCTGGTCGCCATCCCGATCGCGATCCTCGTCAACGTCGTGATGCTGCTGCTCAAGGGCACCCACGTGTTGAACGTGGACATCTGGAACATCTGGCACATGGCCTTCACCGGCGCCATCGTCCAGGTCGCCACCGGCAGCTTCTGGTGGGGCATCGTGGGCGTGGTCGTGCACGCCGCCATCGCCTACAAGCTCGGCGACATGTTCGGCCAGGTCACCGACAACTTCTTCGGCCTGGAGGGCGTGGCGATCCCGCACGGGACGTCGGCGTACATGGGCGTGCTCGCGTCCCCCATCGACGACCTGTTCAACAAGATCCCCGGTGTCCGCAACATCACGCTGACCACCGAGAAGCTCGAGGAGAAGCTGGGCGCCGCCGGCGAGCCGCTGATCGTCGGCACCGTGCTGGGCATCGTGATCGGCCTGCTGGCCGGCAACCCGATCGGTGAGGCGCTGCAGCTCGGCGTCAAGATGGGCGCGGTCATGATCCTGATGCCGATGGTCGTCAAGCTGATCATGCAGGGCCTGCTGCCGATCGCGGAGGCCGCCCGGACGATCCTGCAGAAGCGGTTCAAGGACGCCGACTACAAGATCGGCCTCGACCCGGCGCTGCTGCTGGGCCATCCGCAGGTGATCTCGGCCAGCCTGATCTTCGTGCCGCTGACCGTCCTGATCGCTGCGCTGATCCCGGGCAACCGGGTGCTGCCGTTCGGCGACCTGGCCACGATCGGCTTCTTCGTCGCGATCGCGGTGGGCGTGCACAAGGGCAACATCTTCCGGACGCTGTTCTCCGGCACCGCGATCATGGTGATGACGGTGTGGATCGCCAACCAGATGGTGGAACTGCAGACCGAGCTGGCCCGCAACACCAACCTGCTCGGCAACGCCACCCAGGTGTCGTCGCTCGACCAGTCCGGCAGCCCGATCACCTACCTGCTCGCCAAGGGCGCCTCCGGCCAGATCTCGATCGGCTGGTTCGTGATCCTCGCCCTGTACGGCGCATCGTTCGTGTACACCTACATCAAGTACCGGCGTCGCACCCTGTGGGTGGACGATCCCGAGCCGGCGCTGGCAGCGGAGCACTGAGGATGAGCACTTCCATGGCAATCGAGACCATGAGGGCCGTGGCGGTCACCGGGAAGCAGCAGCTCTCGGTGACCACCACCGCGGTCCCCGACTGCGGGCCGACGGACGCGCTGGTCAGGGTCGCGTACTGCGGCATCTGTGGCTCCGACGTGCCCCGCTACTTCGACGGTGCCGTCCATGCCTACCCACAGGTGCTCGGCCACGAGTTCTCCGGGATCGTGGAGGCGGTGGGGGAGCAGGTGACCTCCGTCCGTCCCGGCGACCGGGTGGCGGTGGCCCCGCTCGTGCCGTGCCACGTCTGCGACGAGTGCCGGGCGGGGCGTCCGTCCCTGTGCCCCGCGTACTCGTTCGTCGGGTCGCGGCAGCAGGGGGCGCTCGCCGAGTACGTGCGGGTGCCCGCGGTGAACGTGGTCCCGGTCGGCGACCTCCCTCTGAGGGTCGCCGCGCTCATCGAGCCGCTCACGGTGGCCATCCACGCGGTGGAGCGGGTCGCGTTCGTGCCGGGCACGGACGCCGCGGTGCTCGGCGGCGGGGTGATCGGCCTGATGACGGTGATCGCCCTGCGTGACCTCGGCGCCCGCAACATCACCGTGGTCGACCTCAACCCGTGGGTGCTGGACATGGCCCGGCGGTTCGGCGCCACTCATACCGTCGAGGTCGGCGTGGACGACGTGGCGGCCCACTTCACCGGGATCGGGAAGCCGGCGCTGACCGTCGAGACGGCCGCGGCCGCGGCCACCCGCAGGCTCGCGCTGGAGGTGGCGGCGAAGAACGGCGCGGTGGTCTTCGTGGGCACTCCGACGACCGACCTGGTCCTCGACCCGGAGACCTTCGAGCACATCCTGCGCAAGGAGCTCACCCTGCGCGGCTCCTGGATGTCGTACTCCGCGCCGTTCCCCGGCGCCGAGTGGACGAAGGCCGGGCAGCTGCTCGCGGGCGCGGCGTCCGATCCGGCCCAGTTCATCACCCACGAGTACCCCCTCGATCGCGTGGCCGACGGGTTCGCCGTGATGCGCTCCGGCGAACAGCGGCGACTGAAGGTGATGTTCCGGGTCGCGGGGGAGCCGACGTGACCGTCCACTGCGTCACGCCGAACCCGGCCGTCGATGTCACCTACCGGCTGGACGCGGTCGCCCTGCACGGGGTGAACCGGGTCGACAGGGTCACCCGCAGGCCGGGGGGCAAGGGCGTCAATGTCGCTCGCCTGCTGGCCGCTCGCGGGCTCGACGTGGCGACCTACGGCTTCCTCGGCGGCTCGACCGGCCGCCAGCTGCGGGAGCTGCTGAGCGATCTGCAGCCGGCTGTCGAGCAACGCTGGACCGAGAGCGACGCGGAGACCAGGCTGACCATCGCCGTCGTCGACGACACGGACACCACCATGTTCAACGAACCTGGACGGCCGGTGACGACCACGGACTGGGACCATCTGGTCACCGCGGTCGTCTCGCAGTGCCGCCCGGGTGACGTCGTCACGGTCTCGGGTTCTCTGCCCGCCGGCTCGGCCCCCCGGCAGCTGGCTCGGCTCGTGGCCGGTGCCAGGAGCCAGGGTGCGAGCGTGGTCGTGGACACCTCCGGGCCGGCGCTGCTCGCGTCCGCCGAAGCGGGCGCGCACGTGCTGAAGCCGAATCACCACGAGCTCGTCGAGGTCACCGGTGCCGACGACATCCGTGCCGGCATCTCGTCGCTGCTACGGGCGGGCTGCCAGGCGGTCGTGGCGTCCCTGGGCGCCGACGGGCTGGTCCTCGGCACCGCGGACAGGCACCTGACGGCCGGTCTGGGCCGGGCGCTCACGGGCAACCCGACGGGCGCGGGGGACGCACTGGTCGCCGCGCTGGCGGCCGGCCTGGCCGGCTCTGACGGTACCGCCGATCTGAGCGATCGGCTGGCTCGGGCGTTGCCCAGCGCGGTCGCATGGTCGGGTGCGGCCGTCCTCTCCCCGGTGGCCGGTGAGATCGACCACCAGGTCGCCGACCACCTCGTCCTCGACGTCACCACCAAGGAACTGTGATGCTCGCTCCACTGAAAACCCTCGCCCACGAATGCCGCGCCCAGCACCGGGGCCTCGGTGCGTTCAACGTCATCCACCTCGAGAACGCGGAGGCGATCGTCCGCGCCGCGGAGCAGACCGAGCTGCCGGTGGTCCTGCAGATCTCGCAGAACGCCGTCGCGTTCCACCGGGGTCAGCTCGAGCCGCTTGCGCTGGCCACTCTCTGGATCGCGAGGCACAGCCCGGCCCGGGTCGGCGTCCACCTCGATCACGCCAAGGACCTCGATCTCATCCGCCGTGCGATCGACCTCGGCTTCACCTCGGTCATGTACGACGGCTCCCACCTGCCGGACGACCAGAACCGGGCCACCACCGCCCAGGTCGCCCACTGGTGTCACGACGCCGGCATCACGATCGAGGCCGAACTCGGCGAGGTCGGCGGCAAGGACGGCGTCCACGCACCCGGCGTCCGCACCGATCCCGACGATGCCGCCCGCTTCGTCGCCGACACCGGCGTGGACCTCCTCGCGGTGGCGGTCGGCAGCTCCCACGCCATGACGACCCGCGACGCCACGCTCGACCTCGAGCTGATCAGCCGACTGGCCGGCGCCGTGCCGGTGCCGCTGGTGCTGCACGGATCCTCGGGGGTGAGCGACGAGGCCATGCTCGCCGCCATCCGGGCCGGAATGACCAAGATCAACGTGTCCACCCACCTCAACAAGGTCTACACCGACCAGGCCCGGGCCACCCTCGAGGCCCAGCCCAGGCTGGTCGACACCCGCAAGTGGACCGGGCCGGCGAACGAGGCGATGAGCAACGAGGTCGCCCGGCTGCTGACGCACTACCAGGGGCTTGTCGTGGGGGTCCCGGCATGAGCCTCGCTCCCCGGCTGGTGTGTGTCGGCGAGGTGCTCGTCGAGATGGTGGCCGAGGAGATCGGCCAGTCCGCCGCCGAGCCGGGGCACTGGATCGGGCCCTACCCGTCCGGCGCGCCGGCCATCCTCGCGGATCAGGCCGCCCTGTGCGGCGCCGACGTATCCATGATCGGCTGCGTCGGCGCCGATCCGTTCGGAGACGCATGCCTGGCCAGACTCGAGGGCGACGGCGTGGATGTCGGCCGGATCGCCCGCGATCGTGAGCTGCCCACCGGAGTGGCCTTCGTCCGCTACCACGAGGACGGCTCGCGATCGTTCATCTTCCACGTTGCCGATTCCGCCTCGGGGCAGGTGGATGCGGCCGGTCTGGCCGGTGCCCTGGAAGGCGCTGACTGCCTGCATCTGATGGGCAGCAGTGCCTTCAGTGATCGCTCGGTCGGGGCGATGCTGACCCTTGCCAGGGACGCCTCGGCGCGTGGGGTTCGGATCTCGTTCGACCCGAACATCCGACCGGAGATGCTGACCAGGGAGGCTCACCTGCAGGGGCTCAGGGAGATCCTGGGGCGAGCGTCCTATGTGCTGGCCAGTGAGGGAGAACTGCCCGCGCTGCTCGGCGACGGTTCCGACACGGACTGGGCGCGGGTCCTGCTCGGCCGAGGTGCCGAGATCGTCGTGATCAAGCGTGGCGAGAAGGGCTGCACGCTCCTCCAGCGCGGCGGGTCGGAGGAGGACGTTCCCGGTACGCCGGTGGCGGAGGTCGATCCCACGGGCGCGGGCGACTGCTTCGGAGGCACCTTCCTGGCGGCGGTGCTGCAGGGGGTGCCGCCGGTGCAGGCGGCGCGCTACGCCAACGTGGCTGGAGCTCTTTCGGTCACCGAGCGCGGTCCGATGTCGGGCAACCGGCGACTCGACGAGATCATCGACCGTCTCGCCCAGGGTTGACGCGGGGGCACAGGCCCAACTGCCGATCAGCTGACGGCAGATCCGCTGTGGGCAGCACGGCCTTTTCTGTGCGGGGTGCGGGCCGGATGCTCGAGACGTGAGCGATGACACCACCGGCCGGCCGCTGCATCTGGACCACCGGCTTTATGATCTGCTGTTCGAGCAGCGCGCCCTGCTTCTCGGTGAACCGCTGGAGGACCACAACACCAATCGGCTCTGCACGGGGCTGCTGGTGCTGGCCGCCGCAGACCCGAAGGCCGAGATCCGGCTGCTGATCAACTCCCCGGGCGGTTCGGTGCCCGGCATGCTGGCGATCCGGGACTGCATGCGGACCATTCCGAACGACGTGGTCACGGTGAATCTGGGCATGGCCTACAGCGCGGGGCAGTTCCTGCTCTCGTCCGGGACTCGAGGCAAGCGCTACACCATGCCGCACGCCCGGGTGCTGCTGCACCAGGGGTCGGCGGGCATCGGCGGCAGTGCGCCGGACATCGCGATCCAGGCCGACGACCTGCGGAACACGCGGGACATCGTCCTGGGATGCATCGCCGAGGACACCGGTCAACCGCTGGAGAGGGTGGAGGCGGACTCGCGCCGCGACCGCTGGTACAGCGCGACCGAGGCGGTCGGGTACGGCTTCGTCGATCACGTCATCAGCTCGCTGGGGGAGATCCTGCCGAGCCGCAACGCCATCGGACTGGGGGCGCCGGCATGAGCAGCTACGCCATCCCCTATGTCACCACCCGCACCAACGCGGGCGAGCGGACGGTGGACGTCTACAGCCGACTGCTGGCCGACCGGATCGTCTACCTCGGGACGCCGATCGACGACGGCGTGGCCAACGCGGTGATCGCCCAGCTGCTGCACCTGGCCAACGAGAGTCCCGACCCCCCGATCTCGCTCTACCTCAACTCGACCGGCGGCTCGATCCCGGCCACGCTGGCGATCTACGACGCGATGCAGTTCGTCCGGCCGCCGGTGGAGACGACGTGCGTGGGGCAGGTCGTGGCGAGCGCGGCGTTGTTGCTCGCCGGCGGCGCGCCCGGTGCGAGGCAGATCCTGCCGCACGGCCGGGTGGTGATCCACGCTCCGGCAGCCGAGGGACGGGGAGCCATCCCCGACCTGATCCTCGAAGCGGACGAGGTCGCGCGGATCCGGGACCTGCAGGAGCACCTCCTCAGCCGCCACACCGGTCGCACACCCGCGCAGATCCGCGACGACACCGAGCGTGAGCTCATCCTTACCGCCGCGCGGGCCGTCGACTACGGCGTGGTGGACCGCGTCCTCGAGGTGGTCCCGCGATCCGTTCCCTGAGGAGGCTCGTGAGCGCAGCGAGCAAGCCGTCACGAAGGGCCGAGGCCCCATGGCCAAACTCAGGCGACCAGGCAGACCGGCCCGCTGAACTGCTGGCGCACCAGAAGCCGCCCGGACGCCCGGGTCGTCAGATCCGCGACCGTCAGCCGCAGCGCGCCGGCGACCGCGGCCAGCACCTCGGAGGAGGGCTCCTTCAGGCCGCGCTCCAGTTCGGACAGGTACTGCGCGGAGACGCCGGCCCGTCCGGCCACGTCCACCAGTCGCTCACCACGCTCGGCCCGTTCCTGCCGGAGTTGCCCGCCGACGGCTTCGCGCCACAGCGGCTCACGGTCGGGGACCGCGGGCTCGCGGCGGAAAGGAAGGACCTCACCCATGCCAAGACTCTAGTCGGGCAGGCAACGAGCGGGGAGTGTGGGGGATCGGCCTCAGAGGGAGGACTCGAGATCCGTGTGGGTGAAGTCGTCGCCCACGAAGAGCACGGGCTCGCCCGTTGTCGCGGCGAGCGCGTAGGTGTAGGCGTCACCGAGATTCAGCCGCGCCGGATGGCCGCTGCCCCGTCCGAAGTCGCGCAGAGCCTGACCGGCGACTCTTGCCTGTTCCTCGGTGAACGGGACGATCTGGATCTCGGCTTCGATGAGTAGCCGCTCTAGCCGGCGGTGCTGCACGGCGGAGAGGCGGTTGGCCGCCACGGCATGAAGCTCCACGAGCGTCGCGGCTGACATCCGGGCCGGGCCTTCGGCGAGCAGACGCGCGATGTCTGCCGCCTCAGGTTCCGCGAGTAGCAGGGCAACGATCGCGGACGTGTCCACGATCACCGGGGGAGTCCGTCGCTGTTGTAGAGGAGGCTGTCGGCGTCGCGCAAGGCGTCTCGTTCGGCGAGCGTGAGATCGATCTGGATTGCGTGGAGGACGATGTCCATTCGGGCCGCGCGGCGGGCGGCCGTCCCCTCGAGTTCGGCCAGGCGATGCTGCACCGCATCGTCGACCGCCCCGGTCTGGGACAGGCCGGTGAGTTCCGCCAGCCGGCGGACGCGGGCGTGGATCTGCTCGTTCTTGATGTTCAGGCTCATGGTAGAAGTCTAGTCAATTGATCTACCTCTTCTACCGTCAGGTGCCCGCAGGAGCCGGGGACCGATGACCTAGGGTTGACGAGTGCTGGAGGTATCAACGCCGGACGGTCTCGCGGAGGTGATCGTGGAGGCCTCGCCGGCGGGCGGGCCGGGCATCATCCTGTTCATGGACGCCTTCGGGCTGCGTCCGCGCGTCCGCGAGATCGCCGCGGAGATCGCGGGGTGGGGATACGTCGTGTTCGCGCCGAACGTGTTCTACCGCGACGGGACCGTGGCCGAACTGGCGCCCACCGGTGACCTCACCGCACCGGAGGCCATGAGTGCGTTCTTCGCGGTCGCCGGACCCCGGATCCGCCGTCTCACGACGGAGGCCGCGTCGCGCGACTTCCCCGCCTATCTCGACGCTCTGCGGGCCTTGCCGGGGGTGCGGCGGGGTCCGATCGGCACGGTCGGCTTCTGCATGGGCGGACGGCTGGCGGTGGGGCTGTCCGGTGCATTCCCTGATGCGGTCGCCGCGTGCGCCGCCATCCACACCGGCGGCCTGGTCACGCAGCAGGACGACTCGCCGCATCTCGCGGTCGCCGGCGCCCGTGCCGAGTACCTCTTCGCGAACGCCGACCACGACCGGTCCATGAGCCCTGCCGACGTCGCAGCTCTCGGCGCGGCTCTCCAGGAGGCGGGCCGGGTCGCGACCAACGTCATTGTGCCGGACGCCGCACACGGCTTCACCATGTCGGACACGGCTGCCTGGAACGCCGACGCCACCGAATGGACCTTCGACCAGCTCCGTGAGCTGTTCGCCCGCAGCCTGGCCTGAGGAGCATGAACACCGGTCACGAGGGTGGCGAGTGACTAGAGTCCCACCGGGGACCCGGAAATGGCGGTATCGAGGAGGAACGCGAGATGTTGCAGGCACCTTTGGGGCGTACGGGACGAAAGGTGTCGGCGATCGGCCTCGGCACCTGGCAGTTCGGCGGTGACTGGGGCGAGGTCGGCGAAGCGGACGCGCTCGAGGTCCTGTCCGCCGCCGCAGCTGCGGGTGTCACGCTGCTCGACACCGCTGACGTCTACGGGGACGGGCGCAGCGAGTCGATCATCGGGCGGTTCCTCGCCGAGCGGCCGGGCCACGGGATCACGGTGGCGACGAAGATGGGCCGACGCGTCGAGCAGAAGCCGGAGAACTACACGCCGGAGCGCTTCCGCGAGTGGACCACCCGGTCGCGGCAGAACCTGCGGGTGGACATCCTGGATCTGGTCCAATTGCATTGCCCGCCGTCCGCGGTGATCGAAGCGGACGAGACCTACGCCGCCCTCGATGAGCTGGTCGCCGAGGGCGTGCTGGCGGCCTACGGCGTTTCGGTGGAGACCTGCGCGCAGGCGCTGGCGGCGATCAGCCGTCCGAACGTGACGAACGTGCAGATCATCCTCAACCCGTTCCGGCTGAAGCCGCTGGAAGAGGTGCTGCCGGCGGCCGCGGCGGCAGGGGTCGCTGTCTTGGCGCGGGTGCCGCTGGCGTCCGGCCTGCTGTCGGGCCGCTACACCAGTGCCACCACGTTCGCCCCGTCCGACCACCGCAGCTACAACCGGCATGGCGAGGCCTTCGACCGGGGCGAGACGTTCTCGGGAGTGGACTACGCCGTGGGTCTGGAGGCTGCGGCGAGGCTCGCGTCCGTCCTGCCGGACGGGGTGTCGCTGCCGGCGGCCTCCCTTGCCTGGGTGGCGTCGCGACCGGGAGTCACGTCCGTGATCCCCGGTGCCCGAACCGTTGCGCAGGCCAGGGGCAACGCGGAAGCAGCGAAGCTGATCGACGGCGGCTTCGACCTGGCCGCCTTCGATGCTGCCGTGCACGAGGTGTACGACGACCTGCTGCGGTCAGCCGTCCACCCCCTGTGGTGAGGTCGTCGAGCGCGGTCCGCACTCACCACTGGTAGCCGCTTCAGCCTCCGGTTCCCGCCACTGTGACCGGTGTCCACGCATCAAGGTGGACTGAAACCGTCGTCGACGACGGTTTCAGTCCACCTTGCGCAGAGGACGGCGATGAAGCAGGGGCGAACCGGGTCACCGGGCCAGCCCCTGAGCGCTTGGGGTATGAGCATCCAGGGGCGAGACTCGGAGGGTGACACTGTTCCGCGCGACCGTGGTGGACGCCGTCGGCTCCGGCCTGACCGACTGCCGGCTGCGCGTGGACGAGGACGCCGGTCTGCTCGTCACCGACGGGATCATCACCGCGCGGGGACCGTTCGCCGAGCTCTTCCGCGCGCATCCCGACGAGCCTGTGGTGCGCCTTCGGGACGGCCTGCTGCTGCCGGGCTTCGTCGAGACCCACGCGCACTTCCCGCAGGTCCGGGCGATCGGCGGGCTCGGCCTGCCGTTGCTCGACTGGCTGCAGCGCTATGCGTTGCCGGAGGAGCTGAAGCTCGCAGATCCGGAGTACGCCGCTGCGGTCGCCGAGGAGTTCGTGCTCGGTCTGCTGCGGGCCGGCACCACGACCGTCCTCGCGTTCGGGGCGCACTTCGCCCCTGCGATGGACCGGCTCTTCGAGGCCGCGACGCGGTGGGGGATCAGGCTGGTCTCGGGGCTGGTGGTGAGTGACCGGACGCTGCCCGAAGATCTGCTGACCACGCCCGATCAGGCGTACGCGGACGGCCTCAGGCTGGCGCGGCGATGGCATGGACGGCGCCGGCTGGGGTACGCGGTGACGCCGAGGTTCTCGCTGTCGTGCAGCGAGGAAATGCTCGAGTCGTGCGCTGCGCTGCTGACCAGCGTCGAAGGTGCGCGGTTCACGTCCCACCTGAACGAGAACCTCGACGAGATCGAGGGGGTGAGGCGGGCGTTCGGCACGGCGACCTATCTCGACACGTACTCGCGTCCGGGGCTGGTCGGTGCCGGTTCGGTGTTCGCGCACAACGTCCACCCCGAGGCAGCCGAGCTGGACGCGCTCGCGGACGCCGGGGCGAGCGTGGCCCACTGCCCGACCAGCAACGCGATGCTGGGCAGTGGTCTCTTTCCCTTGCGGCAACACCTGGAGCACGGAGTCCGGGTGAGCCTGGGCAGTGATGTCGGTGCGGGGACGGGGTTCTCGCTGCTCAAGGAAGGACTCCAGGCGCACATGACCCAGGAACTCCGGGGCGAGGACGGCTATCCTCTCACGGCGGTCCGGCTGCTGTACCTCGCCACTGGCGCCGGAGCCAGCGCGCTGGGCATGGACGGGCTGATCGGTGAACTCGGCGTCGGCAGGCAGTTCGACGCGCAGTGGATCAGCCCGCAGGCGAACCCGACCCTGGCCATGTCGCTGCGGAACGCCGAATCGGCTGAGGACGCTCTGGCCAAGGTGTTCACGCTCGGCACCCCGGCGGACGTTGCCGCCGTCTGGATTGGCGGGGATCTGGTCAGTGAGCGGAGCGTGGCCTGAGGCTCCGACGTGAGTGTGGCCGTCGGCCGTCGACCATCGACACGGACGTGGTGTTCGATCACTGTGACGGTGCCGATCATCCTGAACCCGGAACCCCGATCCACCCGTCATCCCGGCGAAAGCCGGGATCCCTGAGCGGGATCGGTTGGATCAGGGCGGAGAGCTTGGCATGGGCTCCGTGTCGAGCAATAGGTGGCACCTGATGCTCTCGCCGTCCTAGAGTCGGCGTTGATGAACCCCGTCCTGAACACTGCACGGCAGCGGAGATCCGCGGTACTGGAGACGCAACTCTCGGGCGGTTCCGGTGAGTTCGACTAGCACTCCCATCGCCGAGGCCACCCCTCAAGAGCCGACTGCAGGCGATCAGAGGACGGTCCGGTCACAGCTGCACCAGAAGCTCGGCTGGTGCATCATCCGACTGCAACAGGTCGAGTTGGGATGGTTGTCCGCGATCGGAGCAGGCGGCGTCCTTCGGGATATCGAAGCCGAGCACGGAGCCTGCCGGCTCCCCGAGATCCTCCGGTTGGACGACCCGGCCGAGGCGGCAGCGTCCACGCGGTGCTGGACGCGTGACAGCAGCCTCTCAGTCGCTACGCTGCCGTCATGCCGGACTACTACGACGACTCGGGCGCGCACCAAGGCTCGTCGAGCGACCGGCCGGACGGACGGCGCGACTACTATGCGGACTTCGGTGGACGCACAGGCTCGTCCCGGGTGAACCCGGATGGTAGTCGTGACTACTACGACGACTTCGGCGCTCGGACAGGCCGTTCGCGGGTGAACCCGGACGGCAGTCGCGACTATTACGACGGCTTCGGCACACGCACCGGCAGCAGTCGACCCAAGGCCGACTACTCCAACCTCCCGCCACACCTCCGACCTGGATACGTTGACCCAAACAGGCCGCCCAAATCCATCGGGGTCGGTGGCAGCATCCTCGCCGGTGTCGTCGTGACGGGCATCCTCGGAATGATCGTTGGCTGGTCGTTGATGGGCTACGCAGCCGAACACCTATCCGGCGGCTCGTTACCGGCATGGGTCGTGCCGGTGGCGCTCTTCCCCGTTGCCGGTGGGATCGTCACCGTCGTGTGGCTGCTCTTGGCACGGGGCAGAAGCCGCAGGTAGCGATCGTCGATCGCGCGGTGCGACAAGCCTGGGCACAGGCAGAAGCGTGGCGGTCAGCGGCTCTCGAACTCCTGCTGCGCCGCCCGGACAGCGGTGGCTTCGTCGGCCTCACCGGGTGACGGGCCGGGAGGATCTGCACTGTCGACAGCGGCACGACGTGGCGGGCGCAGCCGGGATGCCGCCGAGAGTGCACTTGCTCCCAGGCTTGCGGGTGCCGGACCTGTCCACCGCGGCCCTGCTTGAACTGCTTTGCCTTCTCGACGTTCGACCGGCACCGACCTTCACGCGCCTGCCCGCGCACCGTGTCGCCAGCCGGCCGGCCTGGTTGGTGCGGTGTTGCCAGCGCAACAGCCAAGTCGAAACGTGGTCGCGTCCTGAACTCATCACAGCACTGATCTACGCCTGTCGCAGCGCCGGCCCCCGGTCACCTGGCCAGCAACTCAACCGCCGCCACAACGGCGCAAAGAACGCGGGCGGCTTCGCCGTCAACGCGAAACGGCCTCCAGGATCGACATCGCTTCAGACATGCCCAAGCCGTCCGACTTCTGGCCATCGGCAGAGACCTCGATCGCCATGTCGCCGCGCGCAGCGAACAGAGCGAGCGCCTGTCGTCGTCAAGCGTCTCCCCGGACACGGCCCGCGTGAGGTTCGAGCGGCGCTTCGGAGCCACCCGTTGGCCGATCAACTGGAGACTTCACCGGAACCAGCCGTCTGGGTCGGCTTGGCCGTGAGTGTGGTCTGGTGTGGCATGGCGAGCCTGGACATCGTTGTTTGCGGGCCCTTCGTGACGCACCGGCTCGTTCCTCGCCAGCGCTCCTCAGGGATCGAATCACGGCCCGGGCTTCGATAGACCGGATCAGCGCCGGTGCGAGTAGGGCTGTAGGTGGGGCGGGCGGGGCTCGAACCCGCGACCCAGGGATTATGAGTCCCCTGCTCTGACCGGCTGAGCTACCGCCCCGAAGTGTCGGCGCTCACGCTATCCGGGGGCGAGGGGGAGTGTCCAAGTGGCGAAGCTTGTTCTCGTGGCGCCCCTCAGTGGCGGGCTGGCGGTGAGGGCGTTCTGGGTCTCGACAGGCTCGACCAGCGGCTGGGGTGGGGCTAGCGGACCACCATGGCCAGGCCTCCGAAGGCAGGGAGCTCTACGGTGAAGCCGCCGAGGGCGTCCACGTCGTCGACCTTGCGGCGGGTGGCGAGGTCGGTGACGCGGCCGGGCGGGATGTGCTCGCTCTGGACGCGGCCGGTGATCTTCTCGGGGCCGAAGTTCAGGGCGGTGATCTGCACCAGGCCCGACTCAAGGCGGCTGATCATCACCAGCATGCTCTTCCATGGCACGTCCGGGACGTCCAGCAGCGTGCCGGTCGCGATGCCGGAGCGTTTGCGCAGCCTCAGGATCTCCGACAGCCTCGACGCGAACGAAGTCTCCTTCTCCAGCTGCTCCGGCAGCGAGCCGTACAGCGCCGTCGCCACCGGCATCCCGGAGGCCGACTTCTTCGCGTCCGGATCACTGCCCATCAGGTCGTACGCCCCGCGCTCGATCCAGCGGGTGTCGCCCGTCCCGATCAGCCCGCGCACCTTGCCGCGATCCAGCGGCAGCGCCCCGACCAGGTCCCAGCCGGACAGGGCGAACACCCCGGGCTGCCACGCGTTGTACATGCACAGCAGCAGGTGCGCGTTCATGATCCGCCGGACATCGGCGTCCGTGATCGTCTCCAGATCGGTGATCCCCAGCGAGGCCGTGATCACAGACGCCGTCGTGCACGCGATCCCGTTCTGCACGAACAGCGCGTTGTACGGTGCCGCATCGCCGGTGAGCCTCAGCCGCATCGTCTCGCGCACGTACTCCGCCAGCTCAGCCCCCGTGGTCTCGCCGCCCTCCAGCTGGTAGGTGTCGTCCCGGTGCGGTCCCGCGAAGTGCACCAACTCGTAGGTCAGCTCGTCGTGGTTCTGCAGCGCATGGACGAGCGCCGCCGGGTCCAGCCCGAGCGCCAGTGCCTCCCGCAGCGCGAGCCGCAGGAACTCGGTGTCGCCGGTGGCCAGCGCGAACTGGTACGCCGGACGCGTCACGAAGTCGTAGGACAGATCCGGGCCCACCGCGCCGGTGGAGCGGATGTCGTCCATGGCCAGGTTCAGCTCCTGGAACGTGAACCCGCCCACCTTGCGCACCATCGAACCGATCAGCTGGTTCGCCGCCTGGCTCAGCGGGTGCCCCTCCGACCAGCCCGGGGCGCTGGAGTCCAGCGCCTTCTCCACGCCGAGGAAGCCGTTCGCGTCCAGCCGCAGGCCGCCGGAACCCAGGTCGAGCAGCGAGTGCAGCGCATCCCCCATCACCAGCCGCATGCCGGCGAACGTCGGGTCCAGCCAGTTGATCGTCGGCTGGCCGTCCTTGAAGTAGTGCAGGTAGACCCAGCGGCGCAGGCGTCCCTTGTAGTCCCACACCGGACGGGTCACCGACCAGTTGGTCTCCTTCACGCCCGGCTCGTAGAAGATCACCCGCTGCAGCGCGCCGATGATGTAGCCGGCCTCGGCCAGTCGTCGCTCGGTCTCGGCGTCGAGGTTCACCGAGTCCTGGCCCTCGGGGACGTCGGGCAGCAGGTCCCAGCCCTCCTCGGGGATGTCGATCATGTGGTAGATGCCCGGGTAGTCGAGGTAGTTCAGCTCGGCCAGCCGGAAGTCCGCGCCCTTGCCGGTGTGGCCGGGCACGATGTCGTCGATGATCGTGCCGCGACGCCGCGCGGCGTTGGCGCACATGGCGCGGAACTCGTCCTCGGTGCCGAAGACCGGGTCGATCTGCATGCTGATCCGGTCGAAGTGGCCGTCCACGCTGGGCGTGGGCTGCCAGCCGGAGATCCCGCCGGCCAGCTTCAGCGGACCGGTGTGGATCGCCTCGATCCCGATCTTCGCGAACGCCGCCCACAGGTCCTCCGCGCCGAGCGCACCGAGGAACGACTGGCCGGGGTCGGTGATCTGCGACAGCGGATAGGCCGTGAACCACACGGACGCCTGGCGCACCGCGGCCCGCGGATCGGGGGACGCGTACGGCGCGGCCCACATCGCGTGGTGGCCGGCGAGCTGGCGTCCCAGCACCGTGGCGTCGTGCAGCATCGACTGCTCCTCCAGCCACGCCACGTAGGCCGGGTTGCGGCCGTCCGGCTCGAAGGGCGGCATCGGGACGACGTCGGACGCAGGCGCTCCGCGCCGCTTCGCCTTCGGTCGCAATCGTTCCGGCCGCGCCGCGTACGGCGTGGGCTCGAGGAGAGTCTCGATGGTCCGTTCCTCGTCCGCCACCTCGGGCTGTTCCTGGTCGACGCTCACCCGGCAAACCTAGTGCCGCAGCCCGCCGCAGGACGAGAGCGTCGCGGGACGCGAGCCACGTCCCGCGGCATGATGGCTGCCGTGGCGCTGGCGGTCTGCTACCTGTTCGACCAACCGGGGGACCGGCTGGTGCGGCAGCTGTGGGCGCGGCTCGAGGCGCAGGGCGTCCGCACCCTGCTCACCCACACCCACCGCCGGCATCGGCCGCACCTGTCCTTGGCGGTCGCCCGCGAATGGGAGTTGTCGCCGGTGCTGGAGGCGCTGGCGGGCCTGCCGGCAGGCGAGGGGTTCGAGACTCAGCTGCCGGGAATGCTGGCGTTCACCAGAGGACGGGTGTCGCTGGCGGCAGGGGTGAGTGCCGACCTGGCCCGCCGCCAACAGGCCGTGGTGACGGCACTGGAGGCGACCGGCGCCGACCTGCACCACCACTACCGTCCGGGGCGCTGGGTTCCGCACGTCTCGCTGGCGACCGGCGGCAGTGCCGGGAAGCTGCCGGTGATCAGCGGGACGGTCAACGACGCCCTGCCGCTGGTGCTGCACGTGGTCTCGGCAGCAGTGATCGACAGCAGCACCGGGCAGTCCTGGCCGCTGGCGGCCCTGCCCTGAGTGCTGGGGGCCTCACTCGTTGATGGCCTCGATGCCCTGGCGCTTCAGCTCGGCGAGGTGGTCGAGCATGTGCTGCAGCACCTCGGGGGAGTGGCCCTCCCACTCCGCCACCTCGTCGAGCACGCGCAGCGGGTCGCGGGTGCGGTAGGACCGGGTCGGATTGCCCGGGTACCGCTTGTCGGTCAGGTTCGGGTCGTTCTCGATCGGGCCGGTGGGCTCCACCCGGTAGATGTGCCCGCGGCCCTCGCCCTGAGCCAGTTCGGCGCCCCACGTGGCGGCGTCCAGGGTCGCGGTCAGGTAGATGAAGTTGGCGGTCGTCCGTTCGCCGTAGTTGGAGGTGTAGCCCGGCGTCAGCAGGGTTCCCGGCTCCAGGTCCGCCTTCGTACCGTGGTAGAAGGGTCCGGGATCGAGGACGGGCGTCGGTTCGTTCGGCATCTGCACTCCGATCGACGGTGGAGTGGGGCACTCTAGCTCGGAGGGATGAGGGGCGGCATGCTTCTCGGTCGACGTCCGGGATCCCGGATCACGTCCGGGATGACAGGTCTGGGCTGGTCGGCAGCGCCGGGTGGGCCTTCGTGACGCGCCGCTCGTTCCTCGCGGCGCCCTCAGGGGGTGGATGGGGGTCCGGACGCGAAAAGCTCCCCCGCCTGGACTCGAACCAGGAACCTGCGGATTAACAGTCCGACGCTCTGCCAATTGAGCTACAGGGGATCGCGCTGGGCGCGGGTCGGTACGTTACCAGAACTTCAGCTGAGGTCGTATTCGGCGCGGAGCCGGTTCAGCTCGAGCGCGACGGACGGGTCGGCGGCCACCTGTTCGGCGCTCACGCCCCTGCCCGGCGTGACCCTCCAGAGCAGTGAGGCCCGGTTGTCGGCGAGGTTGCGGCGGGCGCTGATCACGGCGATGCCCGACCCGCTCAGCTCGACGTTCCGCACGCAGGCGATGCTCGCCGTGACCCGCTCGTTGAACAGGTCGGGGAGCATTCCGGTCTCGGTCAGCGGCAGGGTCGTCTCCCGGCCGTCCGCCGTCGTCCAGCGCAGCGTCGCCGACTCCCGGTCCCAGCCGCCGCGCTCGATGTCATGCCAGCCCAGCTCGTGGCATGTTCCGCCGTCCGACCACACCAGCGCGTCCGCCAGGCCGAGCACCTGGCCCCGCGGGCCGCGCGCGGACGCCAGCACCCGCCGCCGTCCTGCCAACTGCCTGAGGTCGGGGTCGTCGATCGTGGTGCGTCCGAACAGTGCCATGCCCCCATTGTGGCGGCCGCGGAAGGCCGGGACGCACTCAGGACGTGGCGCACACCAGCCGGCGGACGGCCGGCAGGTCCGGCGGCGCCCAGTCCAGCCACAGCAGGCGGTCGCGGGCGAACCAGCAGATCTGGTCGTGGTCGGTGCTGGTCGTGGGCCCCTCGCCGAGCGGACGGACGAAGTAGCAGGCCAGTGTGATCGGCAGGCCGTCGACCATGGTCGTGCTTCGGTCCAGCAGCTCGCCGACCTCGATCTCCACGTCGAGTTCCTCGGTGATCTCGCGCTCCAGCGCAGCCGTGAACCACTCACCGGGCTCCGGTTTGCCACCGGGGAACTCCCAGAGCCCGCCGGCCGCGAGGTCGGCGTTGCGCCGACAGGCCAGCACCCTGTCACCGTCGGTGAAGACCGCAGCCACGACCTCCATCACGCCACCACCCGGAGCACGGCACGATCATGCCACCGCGAACCCTCGTCCACGCGGTTCTCCCGGAATGGTGCGTATGGCTCGCCGCTCACTCCCAGACCACGTCCGCCGGCGTGAGATCGGGACGCCACCCCCGCCACACCGGCGCCCGCAGCCGGTTGCTCCCGGTCCGCTCAGCGTAGAAGACCTCGCCGACAAGCTCCGGCTCCACCCAGGTGGCGTCCCTGGCATCCTCGTGCGGCACATCGACGAACGGCGAGGTGGGACGCGAGAGCGGCGTCAACTGCCGCATCGCCTCGGTCAGTCCGGCATCGGCGAAGCCGGAGCCGACCCGTCCGGCGTAGTTGAGGCCGTCCGGGCCGGGCACGCCGACCAGGAGTGATCCGAACGTGTCGGCGCGGTTGCCGCGGCCGACGCGCCAGCCGCCGACCACCACGGCCTGCGTCCGCCGGTGCTTGATCTTCAGCCACGCGGACGAGCGCCGACCCGGTTCGTACGCCGACCCGCGTCGCTTGGCCACCACGCCCTCGAGCCGGAACGACTCGCTGGTGTCGAGCGCCGCGGCCAGGTCGCCGTCGAAGACCGCGGGCACGTGGACACGCGACGTGGTCCCTGAGCCTGACGAAGGGTCCGGGTCCGCCTGGACGAGGCTCTCCAGCAGTTCCCTGCGCACCTCGTACGGCTGCTGCAGCAGGGACTGACCGTTCAGGCTGAGCAGGTCGAACAACATCACCTGCGCCGGCGCTGCCACCGCCGCGGCGGCGATGTCCGCCGGCCTGCTCAGGTTCATCCGCGGCTGCAGCCTCTCGAAACGGGGGGCTCCGGCGTCATCGAGGGCGACGATCTCGCCGTCCAGCACCGCCTGCTCGCATGGCAGGTCGGCCAGATCGGCGATCAGGTCCGGGTAGCGCGCGGTCTCGTCGCGGCCGCGCCGGCTGCGCAGCTGCACGCTGCCGTGGTCGAGCTGGACGAGGACGCGCACGCCGTCCCACTTCATCTCGAAGGCCCAGTCGTCCTCGGTGCCCAGGTCGGCGGGGTCGGCGAGCGTGGCGAGCATCGGTTCGAGATCGGTGGGCGCGGGTGAGGGACCCTTCGTGACGCGTTGGCGGGTCCTGAGGAGCGCTTCGGAGCTTGCGAGGGAGCGCGTCTCGAAGGGCGTTCCTCGCGAACGCTCCTCAGGGACCGATCCTGGGGTGGGGTGCTCGGGAGGCTGGTCCTCGGCGATCGTCATGCGGTGCATGAGCCAGTCCTCGCCGGTCTTGATCAGGGCGAACTTCGCGGGCCGGCCGCCCAGGCCACCGTCCGGTCGGCCGTGCAGGACGACGATCACCTCCTTGTCGCGCCACTTCTCCAGGTCGTAGGTGCCGGCGTCCCAGATGCGGACGGTGCCGCCGCCGTACTCGCCCTTGGGGATCGTGCCCTCGAAGCTGCCGTACTCCAGGGGGTGGTCCTCTGTGGGCACGGCGAGGTGGTTCTTCTTCGGATCGGTCGGTGGGCCCTTCGGCACGGCCCAGCTGACCAGCACCCCGTCCCGCTCCAGGCGGACGTCGTAGTGCAACCGCCGGGCGTGGTGCTCCTGGACGACGAACGAGCGGCCGTCCGAGGCCTCCGGCGGGTGGGCGGGCACCGGCTCGGGGGTCTTCGCCGGGTCGCGCATGCTGCGGTACTTCCGCAGCTTGTCCGCTGAGTCGGTGGTTGCCGATGGGGTCTCGACAAGCTCGACCAGCGGTTCGGGATCGGCCAGCGGAGCCATCAGGTCGCCCTGGTCGGCGAGGCGGGCCAGGACCTCGTGGAACTCCAGGTGGCGCAGGTCGGGATCGGCGAGTTCGTCCCAGGTGCGCGGGGCGGCGACCGTCGGGTGGGTGCGTCCGCGCAGCGAGTAGGGCGTGATCGTGGTCTTGTTGCCGTTGTTCTGGCTCCAGTCCAGGAACACCTTGCCCGGACGGTCCGCGCGGCGCATCACGGCGGTCACCCGATCGGGATGCTCCGCCTGCAGCGCCTCGGCCAGTTCCCGCGCGAGGGTCGACGCCCCGGCCGGGTCGAGAGAACCGTCGAGGTGGGCGTAGAGATGGATGCCCTTGCTGCCCGAGGTGACCGGGAAGGACGCCATGCCTGCGCCGTCCAGCACCTCGCGCACCCAGCCGGCCACTTCGGCGCACTCGGCGAGCGTCACCCCCTCGCCGGGGTCGAGGTCGAGCACCAGCCGGTCCGGGGGCAGGGGAGTGCCGTCCTCGGCGAACCGCCACTGCGGCACGTGGAGTTCCAGCGCAGCCAGCTGGGCCAGCCAGACGAGGGTCGCGATGTCGTTGGCCACCGGGTAGTTGTTGACGCCGTCCGAATGCTCGATGGGGTAGCGCCGCACCCAGTCCGGCGTCCCCCGAGGCAGGTCCTTGGCGAAGAAGACGTTCACGTGCCCGCCGTCGCTGCCGACCCCGTCCGGCCAGCGCTTGCGCGTCACCGGACGCTGCCGCACGTGCGGCACCAGCACCCTCCCGACCTCGGCGTAGTACGCGATCACCTCGCCCTTGGTCGTCCCGGTCGCCGGGTAGAGCACCTTGTCGAGGTTGGTCACCGTGAGGGTACGACCCTCGACCGTGACCTGCTGCCCGCCCTTGGCTGCCATGCCGGCCATCCTGCCCCAGCGCTCCCGTCCGGTCGAGGACGGCAACTGCCGATCGGAGTGCGGCTCAGGCGGGGACGGCGGCGCCGAGCGCCAGGCCGATCGGCTCCCGGACCACCAGGGACGCGACGTGGTCGTAGCCGGTCGGCTCCCTGTTGATCAGCACCACCTGGTCTCCGTTGAAGACCTGGACGAGCCCGGCGGCCGGGTACACCACCAGCGAGGTGCCGCCGACGATCAGGGTGTCGGCGCGGGAGACGTGCTCGATCGCCGCATCCATCACGGCGGGATCCAGGGCCTCCTCGTAGAGCACGACCTCGGGCTTGATCACGCCGCCGCACTCGCAGATCGGCACGCCGGTCGAGCCGAGGATCGTGTCGAGCCCGTAGCCACGGCGGCAGCGCAGGCAGGAGTTCCGGTGCACGCTGCCGTGCAGTTCCAGGACGGTCCGGGAACCGGCCGCCTGGTGCAGTCCGTCGATGTTCTGCGTGACCACAGCGGTCAGCCGGCCCCGCGCCTCCAGACGCGCCAGCGCGAGGTGTGCGGGGTTCGGCGAGGCATCGGGGTACAGCAGGTGGCTGCGGTAGTAGTCGTAGAACTCGGCCGTGTGCTGGACGAAGAAGCTGCGACTGAGCACCTGCTCGGGCGCGTATCGAGTGCCCGTACTGCGGCTGTACAGCCCGCCGCCGGAGCGGAAGTCGGGGATGCCGCTCTCGGTGGACACCCCTGCGCCGCCGAAGAAGACGATCCGGCGGCTGTCCTCGATGATCCGGGCGAGCTCGCTGGGCACGTCCCGACCCTACGCTGGACAGCGAACCCCGTCTTGTACCGAACACGGTTCAAAACGGGGCATGCTCTGCGCCCCTGCCTTAGGCTCCGGCCATGCGTCCGCAGTTCGCCGCAGTCGTCGATTCGGCAACCGCCCGTCCGGGCATCGAGGAGCGCCTGGCCGCGCTCGTCCGCATTCCCACCGTGTCGGCCGAGTGGGACGTCACCGGCAGCCGGCCCTTCGAGGACCTGATCGGCCTGCTCGCCGAGCTCTATCCGCTCGTTCACGAACACCTGGCTTGCGAGCGGATCGGGGAACTCGGGCTGGTGTACAGCTGGGGTGGTCCGCCGAGCGCGGAGCCGGGGGTGGTCTCGACGAGCTCGACCAGCGGTTCACCGGAGTCGAGCGCGGAGCCGGGCGTGGATGCCGTCGTGCTGATGGCGCACTACGACGTCGTACCGGTGACCGGGCAGGAGGCGGAGTGGACCGTGCCACCGTTCGAGGGCAGGATCGCGGACGGCTACGTGTGGGGGCGCGGCGCGCTCGACGACAAGGGTGCGCTCTGCGTGCTGCTGGAGGCGGTGGAGAACCTGCTGGCCGAGGGCTGGACGCCACCGCGTCCGGTGCTGCTGTGCTTCGGTCCCGACGAGGAGGTGCACGGCGCCACGGCGAAGCTGATCGCCCAGACGCTGAGGGACCGGGGCGTGCGGCCCTGGCTGGTGCTCGACGAGGGCGGTGCGATCACCGAGGTGCCGTTCCCCGGTGTCAGCGGCGCGTTCGCCATGGTGGGCCTCGCGGAGAAGGGCGTGATGACGGTCGAACTCTCCGCCGCCGGGACGGGCGGCCACGCGTCCGCGCCCACCGGCCTGACCGCGGTGGGACGGATCGCCCGCGCGGTGGCCAGGCTGAACCGCAATCCCTTCGACGTGCGCATGCCGCGGACGGTGGTGAGCCTGCTGGCCGCACTGGCCGAGCACGCGGAGCCGACGTACCAGAGGCTGTGGCGGCTGGCCGCCCGCAACCCGCGGCTGGCGGCCCGGCTGCTGGTCGCCGGCGGTGGCGCGGACGGTGCCGCCCTCGTCCGCACCAGCCTCGCCCCGACGATGATGGCCGGCGGCAGCAGTCCGAACGTCCTGCCCTCCCGCGCGACGGCCATGCTGAACATCCGGGTGAACGTGGGGGAGACGACGGCGGGGGTCGTGGCGCGACTGCAGCGGGTGATCGCCGACCCACAGGTCATCGTCCGGGTCGTGGAGGGCGACGAGCCGACCCCGGAGTCCTCGTCCGACAACGCCCAGTGGGCACTGCTGGCGGCGGCCGTCGAGGCCGGCTACCCGGGTGTCGCGGCGATCCCGTACCTCACCACCGCCGCCACGGATGGTCGGCACTGGCACCGCTTCACGCCCGAGGTCTACCGGTTCATGCCGCTGTACGTGTCCACCTCCGACCGGGCCGGCATCCACGGTCGCGACGAGCGGGTGGCGGTGGACAGCCTCGTCCGGGGCGAGCGGGTGTATCGCGCGCTGCTGCAGGGCCTGCCCGAATGAGCACCCCACGGACCGACCAGCGAGCGGCGGAGGACCCGCCCGGGGTGCGCTTCGGTCCACTCGGCGCCGTGGTCGGCTTCCTCGTGTTCGTGGAACTGACCAGCGGTGTGATCCAGGGCTTCTACACCCCGCTGCTCACCGACATCGCCCGCCATTTCGGAGTGCCGGACGCCGATGTCAACTGGCTGGAGGGCGGGCAGGCGATGGTGGCCGCCATCGTCATCCCCGCCCTGGCCAAGCTCGGCGACATGGTCGGCCACCGCCGCATGCTGCTGGTCTCGACCGCCGCCACGGCCGTGGCGAGCGCCGCGATGCCCCTGTCCGGCAACTTCTGGCTGTTCCTGGTGGCGTGGTCGCTGCAGGGCTTCTACGTGGTCTGGCTGCCGCTGGAGACCGCGCTGATCTTCTCTCGCGCCCGGGCGACCGGCCATCCGGCGGCGCTCACCCGGCGCGCGGCCGGACTGCTGGTCGGTGCGCTGGAAGCCGGTGTGATCGTCGCAGCACTGGCCGCAGGGCAGCTGATCGACGTGGTGCCGCTGCCGCAGATCCTGTGGATCCCGGCCGTGGCGGTCGCGGCCTGCTTCTTCGTGATCCTGTTCGGGGTCAAGGAGTCGCCCGAACTGCACGGTGGGCACTTCGACACCGTTGGCCTGCTGTTGGTCGCACTCGCCCTGCTCGGCCTCACCGGCGGGCTGTTCCTGCTGCGGGTCAACGGCCCCGGCAGCCCGCTGGTCTGGCTGACTCTCGTCCTGGGGCTGGCGCTGTTCCTCCCGTTCGTGCGCTGGGAACTGCGCCAGGCCGATCCGGTCATCGACGTGCGGATGTTCTCCCGTCCGGCGCTGTGGCCGGTGTTCCTCACCGCCGGTCTGTTCGGCGTCAGCGTGCTGGGTGCGCAGGCGCCGCTGTCGACCTTCGCCCGCACCGACCCGGTCGAGCACGGCTACGGACTCGGCGCGACCAGCGGCCAGACCTCGATCCTGATCGGCGTCTACGTGCTCACCCTTGCCATCGGCGCGCTGCTGCTGCCGGTGGTCACCCGGTTCGTCACCCCGCGCTGGGCGCTGGTCGGCGCCAGCCTGATGGTCGCGGCCGGCTACCTGCTGTTCCTGCCCTTCCACGCCACCTACGCGCAGACGCTGACCAACATGGTGGTCGCCGGCCTGGGCTCGGGTGCGCTGGTCGCCGCGCTGCCGGCCGCCGCCGCGTCCGCGGCCCCGCACGGACAGACCGGCGTCGCGACCGGACTCACGAACTCGGTAAAGACGGTCGGCGGCGCGATCGCGTCCGCGGTGTTCGGGATCGCGCTGGCCACGCACGCGGACGGGTCCGCCGCGGGGACGGCGGGGTCGTTCAGTGGCTACGTGACCGTCTGGACGGTCTGCGGCCTGACCGCCCTCGCCGCGGCGATCGCCCTGCTGTTCGTGCCGCGGACGGCGTTCAGCGACCCGGCCCCGACAGCGTCAGGAGGCTGACTTCGCCGCCTTGCGGGCCATGGCCTCTGCGACGGTCTTCGCCAGGACCGGGTCCACCTCGAGGGCGGACGCCTTGCGGTCCGACGCCGCGGCACCGGGCAGCGCGCGAACGGCCTCGACGATCCTGGCGGCCGCCTCCTCGTCGGACAGCGAACCGGTGTCGATGACCAGGTCGTAGGCCTCCTCGTCCGCCCAGTCCGCGCCGTAGAACAGCCGGACGAAGCGCGAGCGCAGCTCGTCGTCCGACGCGATCAACTCCTCGGCCTCACCGGTGTTGATGTGGTCGCGCTTGCCGATCCGCTTGGCGCGGACGGAGTCCGAGGCCTTCACGAAGACGTTCAGCACGTCCGCCATGTCGGCCAGCACGCGGAAGCCGCCGCGGCCCAGGATCACCACGTCGCCGCGAGCGGCGATGGCGGCGATGGTCTCGTTCATCATCTGGATCGTCACCGCGCTGTTGTCGTTGAACAGCTCCCAGATCTTCGGCTTGTGGTCGTAGATCAGGTCGAGCCGGGTGAGCCCGTACTGCCGGATCACCTTGTTGATCAGCGCCTTGTCGACGAAGGCGTAACCCAGCTCCTTGGCGAGCACCCGGGCGATCCGGGCGCCGTGGCTGCCGAGCTGGCGGGAAACGGTGATGACGGCCATGGCTACCTCCTGATTAGCGAGCGGACGGCGATGTCTGCATGTTCTGACAATATCGGCCGGGACGCGCTTTGGGGAGAGGACGGCCTACTTCCCGGACGCCACCGTCAGGACAGCAGGTCGAGAACGGTGCGGCCCACCCCGTCCGCGTCGTTGCCCGGCACGACCCCGAAGCCGGCGCTCAGCAGGCTGCGGTGGCCGTTGGCGACCACATACCCGCGTCCGGCCCAGGCCAACATCGCCCGGTCGTTGGGCATGTCGCCGAACGCCACCACGTCGGCGGCGCTGATGCCCAGCTCACCACACAGCTCGGCGAGCGTACTGGCCTTGGTCACCCCGGGCGCGCTGATCTCCAGCAGCCCGTAGTGGCTGCCGATGAAGGAGTGGGTGAGCGTGAGCCGCTCCGCGACCACGTCGACGGCGAGGTCGGCGAGCCGGTCGCTGTCCAGCTCGCGAGAGTAGCCCAGCAGCTTGATCACCGGGCCCACCCGTCCGGCCACCTCGGCCAGGTCGTCGGCCACCGCGCCGGCCGAGGCGCGCTCGACGGACGGGCAGGCCGCCTCGCAGGCGAAGCCGGTCGGCGTCTCGAAGCCGAAGGTGATCCCGGGAATCCGGGCGCGGAGCGCGGCGGCGACCTCCAGCGCGACCGCGGCGTCGAGCGGGAAGCTGCGCACGATGGTCCGGGTCGCGAGGTCGAACACCGCGCCGCCGTTGCTGACGATCACCTTGGAGTGGGCCTCGGCGAGGTCGTCCAGCACGTCCAGCCAGCGCAGTGGCCGTCCGGTGGCGATCACGAAGGGGATGCCGAGTTCCGCGGCCCGGCGCGCGGCGGCGAGGTTGGTGGGGGAGACGCGGTGGTCGGGGTCGAGGAACGTCCCGTCCAGGTCGGTGGCGATCAGCCGTGGCCGGCCGGCCGGCGTGGTGGTCACAGTCGCGAGTTCGGCGTGGGAGAGCCCGGGCCGGACGGCGAGCCGGACGCCGGTGAGGGCGACCCCGACTGCGGCGAGGGCGAACCCGACGACGGGGACGGCGATCCCGACTGCGGGGACGGCGAACCCGACGACGGCGACGGTGACCCCGACTGCGGGGACGGCGAGGAGGACGGGGGCGAGCCCGACCCGCTCGTGGGCACCGGGGGCGGCGGCGAGACCTGCGGCGCCTGCTGGAAGATGAGGATCGCGATCAGCACGGCGAGTGCGGCCAGCAGCAGCATCAGCAGCCACGACGCCAGGATCGACAGGACGCCGGCCCGATCGTGCCGGCCGGGCCAGGGCAGGGGCCACAGCTTGGCGATGCCCGGTGCGGTCCGGTCGATCCAGTGCAACTGGTAGTCGGGCCCGGCCGGCGCTCCCTGCAGCGGCAGTCCGTCGAGCGAGACCTCCGCGAGGATGCGCGACGCCTCCGCGACCGAACCCGGCGTGGCGTCGTAGGCCAGGGCGACCCACGGGGTGGCGGGGATGTCCTCGCCGATGGCCGGGTCGTCGGAGGCGCCGTCGGCGTAGCGGCCGCCGAGCCGCCCGGAGTCCTGGCCGTGCCCGCCCCGCGCCAGCACGGTGTCGATGTGCAGCTGGTTGATCGTGCCGGCGAACCGCTCCCTGGCGCCCGCGTCCAGCGCCGCCCCTTCGGACAGCAGGATCAGCATCGCCGGCGTGTTCGCCTGGTCGTGGCCGACGTACGCGACCCCGGCCGCCGCCACCGCCAGCCGCGCGTCCAGCCAGTAGTCGCCGACCTTCGGCGGGTCGGATGGCAACAGCGGCGCCAGCAGGGGCGGCTGGCCGTCCTGCGGGGGTTCAGCTGTGCTCATCTCGTCCCATCGTGAGGCGGACCCCCATTGTGCCCCAGCCCCCAACCCCCCTGAACAGAAAGGGGACGGGTCCCTTATCGTTCACTTTCCACCAACGGAGGGTGAAGAGTGGACGGGAAAGGACCCGTCCCCTTTTCTGTTCACCGGCTCGGGACGCGGGGGCCGGTTCACAGGGCGCGCACAGTGTCGGACGGTATCGTTGGCGCACCGCCATGGTGTCCCTGACCGCAGGAGAGAGCGCGTGACCGACCCGACCCAGCCCAGCGCTGCGACCGTCCCCACTTCGGCGCAGCCGGCGAAACCCGACGCAGCGCGCGCGGCCAAGGTTCTCGGCGAGGCGATCGCGCAGGTGCAACGCGTGATCGTGGGCCAGGAGCACATGGTCGAGCAGCTGATGGTGGCCCTGCTCGCGAAGGGGCACTGCCTGCTCGAAGGCGTCCCCGGTGTGGCGAAGACCCTTGCCGTACGCAGTTTCGCCACTGTGGTGGGCGGTGACTTCGCCCGCATCCAGTTCACGCCCGACCTGGTCCCGTCCGACATCGTCGGCACCCGGATCTACTCCGCGCGGCAGGAGAAGTTCGACATCGCGCTCGGCCCGGTGTTCGTGAACTTCGTGCTGGCGGACGAGATCAACCGGGCGCCGGCCAAGGTGCAGTCCGCGATGCTGGAGCTGATGGCGGAGAAGCAGGTGTCCATCGGCGGCACCACCTACCCCGTGCCGCAGCCGTTCATCGTGATCGCCACCGAGAACCCGATCGAGTCCGAGGGCGTCTACCCGCTCCCGGAGGCGCAGCGCGACCGCTTCCTGCTGAAGGTCGACGTGCCGTATCCGCGTGGCAACGAGGAGTTCGAGATCCTGCGCCGGATGAGCGTGCGGCCGCCGACGGCCAACCAGGTGCTGAACCCCGAGGTGGTGCTCGAACTGCAGGAGCAGGCCTCGAACGTGTTCGTGCACAACCTCGTCGCGGAGTACATCGTCCGGCTGGTGCTCGCCACCCGGACGCCGGAGGAGTTCGGCATGCCCGACCTCACCTCCGTGATCCAGGTGGGCTGCAGCCCCCGCGCCACCCTCGGCCTGGTCGCCGCGGCCCGTGCGCTCGCCCTGATCCACGGCCGCGACTACGTGCTGCCCACCGATGTCCAGGCCGTCGCCAGGGACGTGATGAGCCACCGCCTCGTGCTGGGCTTCGACGCCGTCGCCGACAACATCACCCCCGCCCAGGTGATCGAGCGGATCATCGCCATGGTGCCGCCGCCCACGCCGGTGTGGAACAGCCAGCAGCGGCAGGTCCCGGCGGGGCAGCACAGCTTCGTCCCGCAGTCGTAGGCGAGCGTGTCGGTACAGCCCGGTTTCGCCCCACCGCCCGAGGACCTCGGTGCGGTGGCGTCGGTGCTGCGCGAGCCCACGTCCGCAACGATCCCGCTGCATCGGCTGGCCCCCGAGGCCGCGCTGCGCCGGCTGGAGCTGACCGTCGTCCGCCGGCTGGAGGGCTTCCTGCACGGCGACCACCAGGGCCTGCTGCCGGGGCCGGGTTCCGAGCTGAACGACGCCAGGGCGTACGTGCCGGGGCAGGACGACGTCCGCAAGATCGACTGGGCGGTGACCGCGCGCACGACCGTGCCGCACGTCCGGGACACCATCGCCGACCGCGAGCTGGAGATCTGGGCGCTGCTCGACGTCACCCCGTCCATGAACTGGGGGACGGAGGGCGTGACCAAGCGCGACCTCGGCATCGCGGCGATCGCCACCATTGGGTTCCTCAGCCAGCGGATGGGCGACCGGTTCGGCGGGCTGATCATGCGTCCGGACATGATCAAGCGCCTGCCCGCGCAGTCCGGACGGACGGCGCTGTACGCGCTGCTGCGCCGGATGCTGACCGAGCCGATCGTCTCCGACCACACCACCGGGCCGTACTCGCTGGCCGCGGGCATCCAGCGGATGGCCCGCACCGAGCGGCGCCGGGGCATGCGGCTGGTGGTCTCCGACTTCCTCACCCCCGGCGACTTCGAGCTCGACCCGAACGTGGAGCCGGAGTGGGAGCGGCCGATGCGGCAGCTCGCCGTCCGCAACCAGGTGCTGGCGGTGGAAGTGGTCGACCGGCACGAGGTGGAGTTCGCCGACGTCGGCGACCTGCTGATCCGCGATCCGGAGACCGATTTCGAGCGCTACGTGAACACCTCCGACGACGCCGCCCGCGAGCGGATGGACGCGGCCACCGCGGCCCAGCGGGAGCGGATCCGGGTGGCGCTGCGCCGGGCCGGGGCCGCGCACATCCAGTTGCGTACCGACAGAGACTGGGTGCATGACATCGCCCGCTTCGTGCTCGCATACCGGCGCACCGCCAGCATGCTGCACCAGCCGCCGGCGGGGGTGAGCAAGTGACCCCGCACTCGCTGGGCGAGCCCTTCCTGGAGGTGGCCCGATGACCTGGCCGCCGACCTTCCTCGCGCCCGAGCGCCTGTGGATCCTGGTCGTGGTGCCGCTGCTGATCGCGGGCTACGTCTACCTGGTGCTGCGCAAGAAGAAGACCGGGATGCGGTTCACCAACACCGCGGTGCTGGCCCGCGTGGTGCCCAAGCAGTCGCAGTGGCGCCGGCACCTGGCGGTCGCGCTGTCGCTGGCCGCACTGGTGGCGCTGAGCTTCGCGTGGGCGCGGCCCAACGGCATCGAGATGGTGCCGCGGGAGCGGGCGACGGTGGTGCTGGTGATCGACATCTCGCAGTCGATGCAGGCTACCGATGTGCGGCCGACCAGGCTGGACGCGGCCAAGGAGGCCGCGCTGACCTTCGTCCGCGCGCTGCCCGCGCAGTACAACATCGCCGTCGTCGGGCTGTCGGGGAACCCGTCCGTCCGGCTGCCACCGACCACGGACCGCGTCCAGGCGCAGCAGGCGATCAACAGCCTGAAGCTGCAGGACTCGACCGCTGTCGGCGAGTCGGTCTACGCCGCGCTGAACGCCCTGCAACTGGCTCCGAAGGGCACCGACTCGACGCCGGCTCCCGGCGCGATCGTGCTGCTCTCCGACGGTCAGAACACCGCCGGACGGGCGCCCGCCCAGGCGGCGGCGGAGGCCAAGAAGCAGAACGTGCCCATCTACACGATCGCCTACGGCACCGACAACGGCTATGTCGACCTGGACGGCAAGCGCGAGCGCGTCCCACCGGACAAGGAGCTGCTGGCCAGCATCTCGCAGGCCTCCGGCGGGCAGACGTTCTCCGCGGAGAACCTGGACCAACTGAACAAGGTCTACAACAACATCCGCAGTGAGGTCGGCCAGACGCCGACCAAGAAGGAGACCACGGCGCTGTGGGCCGGCTACGGCCTGGCGTTCGCAGTGGTGGCGGCCCTGGCCGCGGTCTCGCTGGGAGCGAGGTGGCCCTGATGTTCGACCTGGAATTCATGCGTCCCGAGCGGCTGTGGTGGCTGGCGATGATCCCGCTGCTGGTCGGGCTGTACGTGTTCCTGCTGTGGCGCCGCCGACGGAAGTCGCGCCCGCACGCGATCACCAACCTCGAGCGGGTGCTGCCGAAGCAGCAGGCCTGGAAGCGGCACGTTGCCGTCGGTGCTGCGGTGCTGGCCCTGGCTGCCCTGAACGTGGCGTTCGCGCAGCCGAAGGGCGAGGTGGAGGTGCCGCGGGAGCGGGCGACGGTCGTTCTGGCGATGGACGTCTCGCGGTCGATGCTGGCCGGCGACGTGAGCCCGAACCGCCTGATCGCCGCGAAGGCGGCCGCCCAGGACTTCCTGGAGATGATCCCGGCCGGCTTCAACGTCTCGTTGGTGAGCTTCGCGGGGTACGCGACCATCCTGGTGCCGCCGACAACCGACCGCGGGGTGGTCTCCGCGTCTATCGAGAGCCTCGAGGTGGCACCGTCCACGGCGATCGGCGAGGGCATCTACTCCTCGCTGGACGCGATCGCCCAGGCGCCGCCGGACCCGGACGATCCCGATCGGGTCGCTCCCGGCGCGATCGTCCTGCTCAGCGACGGCTACAGCAATCTGCCCCGGCCGTCCGACCAGGCCGCGCGCGAGGCGAAGAAGCAGGGCATCCCCATCTACACGATCGCCTACGGGACGCCGAACGGCTATGTCGAGACGGACGGCCGCCGCGAGCCCGTGCCCTACAACCCCGCCGAGCTCTCCCAGATCGCCCGGCTCTCCGGCGGAAAGGCGTTCACCGCCGGCTCCGAGGGTGAGCTGAAGCAGGTGTACTCCTCGATCGCCCGTCAGGTCGGCTACATGAAGGTCGACCAGGAGGTCACCGAGGCCTACGCCGGCTTCGCCCTGGCCTTCGCCGTCCTCGCCGCGATCGCCGTGATCTCGCTCGGCGCCCGCTGGCCGTAGCCCGTTCACCGAACGGTCCCTGAGGAGCGGTCGCGGCGAGGGACGAGCCGCGGCCGTGTCACGAAGGGCTGGGGTTGGGAGGATCCGCGCTGTCGACGGCTTTGGGGGAGCTGTTGCGGCGTGGTGGTGTCATCGATGGGGCGGATCCTCCCCGGCGTGGGTCGGGTTGCCCCTCGTGATGCGGTCAGGTTCGGGCGCCGAAGATCGCCGTCCCGATCCGTACCTCGGTTGCGCCGTGCGCGATCGCCAGCTCGAAGTCGCCGGACATGCCCATCGACAGGTCGTCGTAGCGCTGGCCCTCCACCGCGGCGTCCCGCAGTCGGCGCTGGGCGTCCACCACGCGATCGAAGCAGGCGCTCACCAACGTGGGGTCGGACGAGGGCAGCGCGAGGGTCATCAGACCGCGGACGCGGAGGGCGTCGAACGGCGTCAGCGCGCGGGCGAAGCCGACCACGCCGTCCGGCGACAGGCCGGACTTGGAGGCCTCACCGGAGGAGTTCACCTGGATGAGCACGTCGAGCTGGCGTCCCTCGGCCTGCAGCCGACGGTCGAGTTCCGCGGCGAGCGCCAGCGAGTCGAGCGCCTGGAACTCGGCCGCGAACCGCGCCACAAGCCTCGCCTTGTTCGACTGCAGATGGCCGATCATCACCCACTCCAGGCCGGGGACGGCCGCCAACTCGCGCGCCTTGGCGAGCCCTTCCTGCGCCTTGTTCTCCCCGAATCGAGTGCAGCCCCCGGCGTGGGCGGCGAGCACGTCCGCGGCGGGACGGGTCTTGCTCACCGGCAGCAGCCGCACCGAGCCGGGAGCCCTCCCGGCCGCGATGCAGGCGGCGTCGATGCGACCGCGGACGGCCGCGAGGTTCGCCGCGATCTGCTCCATGCCCCAAGCTAATCAGGTCCGGCCCGTCCCGCCGCGCCCCGTCCCGCCGCGCCTCGCCCAAAGGCTGCCGAAACCGGCGGAAGCTGCCGAAGGTTCGGCAGCCGGAGCAACTTTCGGCAGCTTCTGCGTGGGGGAGCCGGGGGCGAGGGTGGGCGGTGCGCGTCGGCGGTCGGGCCGGGAGGCTGGTACGGACGTGACGGGTGGTGCAGAATGGTGCCGTCCCCGAGGGGCTGAGGTGGCTGGGGAAGGCACATCTCAGTGAAGGGGGACCGATGTCCAGCACGCGCGGGGTCATCCTGATCCATTCCGCGCCCGCAGCGCTACGCCCACATCTCGAGTGGGCGGTCGGTGCTGTCCTCGGGGCACCCACCGAGTTCACCTGGTCGACCCAGCCGGCGGAGCCGCGCAGCCTGCGCGCCGAATACCCCTGGCACGCCTCGGTCGGAACCGGCGCCCAGCTGGCCAGCGCGCTGCGCGGCTGCGAGCGCGCCCGCTTCGAGGTGACCGAGGAGCCGTCCGCCGGGCACGAGGGCATGCGCTGGGCGTACACGCCGCGGCTGGGCGTCTTCGCCGCGGCCATCGGTGTGCACGGCGACATCATGATCCACGAGGACCGGCTCAAGCAGGCCATCCTCGCCGATGCACTCGGTCGCCAGCCCCTCGCCGAGGGCGTGGCCGAACTGCTGGGCGCGCGGTGGGACGCCGAACTGGAGGCCTTCCGGCACGCCGGCGAAGGGGCCCCCGTCCGCTGGCTCTACCAGGTCGGCTGAACAGGGGGCGGACGGCCCTTCGTGACGCCCCGCTCGTTCCTCGCGGTGCTTCTCAGGGACCGGACGGGCGCTCAGACGGTGGCGTTCGCGTTCGTGATCGCGATGGCGACGTTGTGGCCACCGAAACCGAACGAGTTGTTGATCGCGGCCAGATCGCCGGTCGCCGGGAGCGCGCGGGCGACGTTGGCGGCGATGTCGATGCGGAGGTCCGGCTCCGGGTCCTCGAGGTTGATCGTGGGAGGCGCCGTCCGGTCACGCAGGGCGAGCACGGACGCGATCGTCTCCAAGGCCCCGGCGCCACCCAGCAGGTGCCCGGTCATCGACTTGGTCGAGGTGACCACGACGTGGTCGGTGTCGTCGCCGAGCGCGGTGCGGATCGAGCCGGCCTCGGTGACGTCGCCCTGCGGGGTCGATGTGCCGTGCGCGTTCACGTGGACGATGTCCGCGGCGCTCAGCCCGGAGTCCTCCAGAGCCTTGATCATGGCTCCGGACTGGCCTTCCCCGGTGGGATCGGGCTGCACGATGTCGTGGCTGTCGGCCGTGATGCCGGACCCGGCGATCGTGCCGTAGATCTTCGCGCCGCGTGCACGGGCGTGCTCAAGGGTCTCGAGCACCATGATCGCCGAGCCCTCGCCCATCACGAAGCCGTCCCGGCCACGGTCCCACGGACGGGACGCGCCCTCGGGGTCGTCGTTGCGCCGGCTGAGCGCCTGCATCTGGCCGAAGGCGGCGATCGGCAGCGGGTGGATGGTCGCCTCGGTCCCGCCGACGACGGCGATGTCCGAGCGTCCGAGCCGCAGCTGGTCGAGCGCCAGCGAGATCGCCTCGTTCGACGACGCGCAGGCCGACACCGGGGTGTGCACACCGGCCTTGGCGTGGACGGCGAGGCCGACGTTCGCCGCGGGGGCGTTCGCCATCAGCATGGGGATCGTGAACGGGCTGACCCTGCGGTAGCCCTTGTCGCGCTGGGCGTCCCAGTTGTTCAGCAGGGAATGCAGCCCACCGATGCCGCTGGCCACGGACACGCTCAGCCGGCTCGGGTCGACCTGGTCACCCTCGTTCCAGTCGAAGCCGGCGTCCTGCCAGGCCTCCTGCGCCGCGATCAGCGCCAGCTGGGTGGACCGGTCGAGGCGTCGGGCCTTCACCCGGTCGATCACCTCGGCGGGGTCGACGGCCACGTAGGCCGCGATCTTCACCGGGAGTTCCTCTGCCCACTCCTCGGTGATGGCGCGGACGCCGGACTTGCCGGCCAGCAGGCCGGCCCAGGTGGACGCCAGATCACCGCCGAGCGGGGTGGTGGCGCCGAGGCCGGTGATCACGATCTCAGTCATTTTTCTCCCGAGGGAATCGCTGGTCGAGCTTGTCGAGACCACCGCGGCGATCTCGACAAGCTCGATCAGCGGTTGGGTGGTGCGGTCTCGACAGGCTCGTTCAGCGGCTGGTGAAGAGCGCAGCCGGCGGCTGGCTCAGCTGTGGGCCTCGATGTAGGCCACGGCATCGCCGACGGTCTTGAGGTTCTTGGACTCCTCGTCGGGGATGGTGACGCCGAACTTCTCCTCGCAGCCGACGAGGATCTCGACCATCGCGAGGCTGTCCACGTCGAGGTCGTCGACGAAGGACTTGTCGAGCTGCACGTCCTCGACCGGCACGCCGGCGACGTCGTTGACGAGCTCGGCGAGCTGACCGCGGATCTCTTCGGTGGTTGCCATGGGGTTCTCCTTACTAGTTGGGCTCTGTTCCCGGCCGGTGCCGGGGGACTCAGGGAAGGGTGATGACCTGGCCGGCGTAGACCAGGCCCGCGCCGAAGCCGATGATCAGCGCGGTCTGGCCGCTCTTGGCCTCACCGCTGGACAGCAGCGCGTCCATCGCCATCGGGATGGTCGCCGCGGAGTTGTTGCCGAGCTGGCGGATCGTCCGCGCGACCACGACGTTCTCGGGCAGCTTCAGGTAGCGCAGCAGGGTGTCGGTGATCCGGTCGTTGGCCTGGTGGGGGATGAACACGTCCAGCTGGTCGGGGGTGAGGCCGGCGCCGTCCAGACACTGCTTGGTGGCCTGGGCGATGAAGCTGGTCGCCCACTTGAAGACCGCGCGGCCGTCCATGCCGAGCTTGGGGAACTCGCCGGTCTCGACGGCCTGGTGCCAGTCGGCGGTCTGCCAGATCACGCCCTCCTGGGCGCCGTCCGAACCCCACACCACCGGGCCGATGCCGTTGGTCTCGCTGGGGCCGACCACCACCGCACCGGCGCCGTCGCCGAACAGGAACGCCGTGCCCCGGTCGTTGAGGTCGGTGATCTCGCTGATCGTCTCGCCGGCGATCAGCAGGACGTATTTCGCCTGGCCGGCGCGGACGATCGACTCCGCCTGCGCCAGGCCGTAGCAGAAGCCCGCGCACGCGGCGGAGATGTCGTAGGCGGCCGCGTCCGGGATGCCCAGCTCGGTGGCCAGCTTGGGGGCCAGCGCCGGAGTCTGGTGGTAGTGCGAGATCGTGGACAGGATCACCGCGCCGATCTCGGAGCGATCGATCCCGGCGCGCTCGATGGCGTGGCTCGCCGCCTCCAGCGAGAGGGTCTCGATGCTCTCGCCCTCGGCGATCCAGCGACGCTCGCGGATGCCCGTGCGCTGGGTGATCCACTCGTCGCTGGAGTCGATGTACTGCAACAGGTACTCGTTGTCGATCACGCGGGACGGTGCGGCGGAGCCCACGCTGTAGATGCGGGCGTACGCCGGTCCGGTGCTGGCCTTGATCTCGGTCATGTTCGCTTTCAGTCCTGGGACGAGGTGGTCACTGGCGAGGCCCAGTTGGTGTCGCCGTGTCGCTCGACGAATTCCTTGGCGGCCGGGAGTTGGTCGGGGGTGTTCAGGCTGAACAGTTCTACGCCCTTGAGGTTGCGCTTGGCGATGCCGGTCAGGGTGCCGGACGGGGGGAGTTCCAGCAGTCCGGTGACGCCGAGATCGGCCATGGTCTGCAGGCAGAGGTCCCACCGGACGGGGTTCGCCACCTGCTTGACCAGCCGGGCGAGGTACTCCGAGCCGGACTGCACCACGTGTCCGTCCGCGTTGGACAGCAACCGGGTCCGGGGGTCGTGGGTGGAGATCGCCCGGGCGAGGCGTTCGAGGTGGGCGACGGCGGGCTCCATGTGAACGGTGTGGAACGCACCGGCGACGCTCAGCTGGATCAGCCGGGCCCGCGCGGGCGGGCTGGCCTGCAGGTCGGCCAGCTGCTCAACGGTGCCGGCGGCCACGATCTGGCCGGAGCCGTTGTTGTTGGCCGGGGTGAGCCCGGCGGCCTCGATCGCGGTGAGCACCTCGGACTGGTCGCCACCGACGACGGCCATCATCGACGTGGGCCGGGCGGCGCTGGCCAGCGCCATCTGCTGGCCGCGCTCGCGGACGAAGACCATGGCCTGCTCGGCCGACAGGACGCCGACGGCCGCGGCCGCCGTGATCTCGCCGACGCTGTGGCCCGCGGCCACGCCGGTGCGGCGCAGGCCGTCCGCGGGGTGCGGGAAGAGGGCGAGCGAGGTGACGAGCCCTGCGGCGACCAGCAGCGGCTGGGCGATCGCGGTGTCCCGGATCGTCTCCGCGTCGGCCCTGGTGCCGTAGTGGGCGAGGTCGATGCCGGCGACGGTGCCCAGCCAGTTCAGCCGGTCGGCGAACGCCTGATCCTCGAGCCAGGGAGAGAGGAAGCCGGGGGTCTGGGCGCCCTGCCCGGGCGCGACGATTGCGAGCACGTATCTACTGTTGCGAACCCCGGGCCACCGGCCGGCGTGTTCCACAACGAATTTGTAACGGGCGACTTTGTAGGAACCCTACAAAGACCCGCGGGTGGAGACGCCCGACAGTGACAGGTCTGTTGTCGAATCTCCCGCCTTGGGCACCCGGAGGTCAGCCGAGCAGGCGGCCGAGGGTGAGGGCGAGGCGGAGTGCGTAACCGCCACGCGGATCCAGGGGCGAGTAGCCGGTCAGCTCGTGGATGCGGCGCAACCGGTAGCGGACGGTGTTGGGGTGCACGTACTGGGCACGGGCGGTGGCCTCGATGGAGCCGCCGGAGTCGAAGAAGGCCGACAGCGTGTCCACCAGGTCGCGGCCGGCGTCGACCAGGGGCCGATAGAGGTCGTCGGCCAGCGTCCGGCGGGCGTGGCCGTCGCCGGCGAGGGCGCGCTCGGGCAGCAGATCCTCCGCCGCGACCGGACGGGGCGCGTCCGGCCAGGCCCTGGCCGCGCGCATGCCCGACAGGGCAGCCCGCGCGCTGCGGCCGGCCTCGGCGAGGTTCGCGACGACCGGTCCGACCACCACCTGGCCGGCGCCGAAGTGGCCGCAGAAGTCGGCGACCTGCTCGACCAGTTCCCTGCGCCCGCCGAGCCGACCGCCGATGACGAGCACGAGGCGGTCGCCCTGGGGCGCCGCGAGCAGGTCGAGGGCGTGCCGGGCCGCAATCTGGCGGATCGCCTCCACCGCGCGTCCGGGGTCGTTGGGGGCCGTGCCGATCACGACGGCGATCGCCGGTGGCGACGCCCAGCCGAGCGTGGAGGCGCGGGAGACGACCGACTCGTCGGCCTCGCCGCGGATCACCGCGTCCACCACGAGCGCCTCCAGGCGCGCGTCCCAGGCGCCGCGCACCTCGGCGGCCCGGGCGTACACGCGGGCGGCGGCGAACGCGATCTCGCGTGAGTAGCGCAGGATGCCGATCCGCAGGGGGCCCTGCTCGTCGTCCGGCAGGTCGGCGATCCGGTGTTCGACGGTGTCGATCGTGGTCCGGACCAGGTCCACGGTCTGGTTGAGCGTGATCCGCCGGGCGAGTGCCCGCGGGGCGGCATCGAAGATGGACGGGGGCGCGGTATCCGTCCCGCCTGCGGCGAACCAGCGCAGGAACCCGTCGATGCCCGAGCGGGCCACGACGGTGATCCAGGAGCGGTGCTCGGCGTCCAGCTCCGCGAACCAGCGGTGCTCGTCGGCGATCCGGGCGAGGGCGGCCGTGGTCATCTCCGCCGCAGACGCACCGAGCCGCCGCACAATCTCCTCGCGGGCCTCCGCCGACGGCCAGCCCGCATCGTCCGCAGCCATGGCCGCATCCTAGGGCTCGGCGGAGGTGCCGGAGGGAGAGGAGGGGGCGGGCCATAGGCTGGACGGGTGGATCCGGTCGAGGCGCTGCGGGAGATCGCGTACCTGATGGAGCGGGTGCTCGCCGATCCCCGGCGGGTGCGGGCGTTCCGCGCGGCGGCGGACGCCGTGGCCGCGCTGCCCAGCGCCGAGTTCGACCGGCACGCCGCGGTCGGCAGCTGGCGGGAACTGCCCGGCGTGGGGGAGAGCACCTCGGCGGTGATCACCCAGGCGGTGGCCGGACGTGTCCCGGACAGGCTGGCGGCGCTGCGCGCGGAGGCCGGCCCGCTCGCCACCGGCGGGGAGGCCCTGCTCGAGGCGCTGCGCGGCGACCTGCACACCCACACCGACTGGTCGGACGGCGGGTCGCCGATCGAACGCAGCAAGGAGGCCGCCACCGCGCTCGGCCACGAGTACCTGGCCATCACCGACCACTCGCCGCGGCTCACCGTCGCGAACGGACTCAGCGCCGAGCGCCTGGAGCTCCAGCTGACGAGGATCGCCGAGCTCAACGAGACGGACGGCACCCGGCTGCTCACCGGCATCGAGGTGGACATCCTGCTCGACGGCGACCTCGACCAGACCCCGCACCTGCTGGCGAAGCTCGACATGGTGGTGGCCAGCGTCCACTCCGAGCTGCGGATGCCGTCCGAGCCGATGACCGCCCGCATGGTGCGGGCGATCGCGAACCCGTACACCGACGTCCTCGGTCACTGCACGGGACGGCTGATCACCGGTGGCCGCGGCACCCGCCCCCAGAGCACGTTCGACGCGGAGGTGGTGTTCGAGGCCTGCCGGCAGTACGGCGTCGCGGTGGAGATCAACTCCCGTCCCGAGCGGGCCGATCCGCCGGACGATCTCCTCGCCCTCGCGCTGGAGACCGGCTGCCTGTTCGCGATCGATTCCGACGCCCATGCGCCCGGCCAGCTCGAGTTCCCCGCCCACGGGGCCGCCCGGGCCGTTGCCGCGGGGATTCCCGCGGCGCGGATCGTCAACACCTGGCCGCTGCCGGAATTGCTGGCCTGGAGTCGGGGCTGATCACTTCGGTCACCCCGGTGGCGACCTGCGGCGGCCGTACGGGTAAGGTCAGACTTGCGCAACGATCTTGTGCGGAAATAGGAAGGGCACAGCTGTGGCACCTCGCGATTCTGTCGGTCCGATCCTGAATGGACTGCCGACCAATCTGCCTGACATCGACTCCGAGGAGACCGCGGAGTGGCTCGACTCGATCGACATGATGATCGACTCCGACGGTCGCAACCGGGCCCGCTACATCATGCTGCGGCTGCTCGAACGGGCCCGCGACCAGCACCTCGGGCTGCCCTCGCTGACCGCCACCGACTACGTCAACACGATCCCCGCCGAGCGTGAGCCGTGGTACCCCGGCGACGTCGACCTGGAGCGCAAGTTCCGCCGGCTGGCCCGCTGGAACGCCGCCATCATGGTGCACCGCGCCCAGCGCCCTGGCGTCGGCGTCGGCGGCCACATCTCGTCCTACGCCTCGTCGGCCACGCTCTACGAGGTGGGCTTCAACCACTTCTTCCGCGGCAAGGACCACCCCGGCGGCGGCGACCAGGTGTTCTTCCAGGGCCATGCCAGCCCCGGCATGTACGCCCGGGCGTTCCTCGAGGGCCGGCTCACCGAGGACGACCTGAACGGCTTCCGCCAGGAGAAGAGCCACATCGTGGACGGCCGGATCCGCGCGCTCCCGTCCTACCCGCACCCGCGCCAGATGCCCGACTTCTGGGAGTTCCCGACGGTGTCGATGGGCCTGGGCCCGATCGCGGCGATCTGGCAGGCGCAGTTCAACAAGTACCTGCACAACCGTGGCCTGAAGGACACCTCCCAGCAGCGCGTCTGGGCGTTCCTCGGCGACGGCGAGATGGACGAGGTGGAGAGCCGCGGCGCGCTGCAGACCGCCGCCTATGAAGGCCTGGACAACCTCACCTTCGTGATCAACTGCAACCTGCAGCGCCTGGACGGGCCGGTGCGCGGCAACGGCAAGATCATGCAGGAGCTGGAGAGCTTCTTCCGTGGCGCCGGCTGGAACGTGATCAAGGTCGTGTGGGGCCGCGGCTGGGATCCGCTGCTCGCCGCCGACCGCGACGGCGCCCTGCTGAACGTGATGAATTCCACGCCCGACGGCGACTACCAGACGTTCAAGGCCAACGACGGCGCCTACGTCCGCAAGAACTTCTTCGGCCGCGACCCGCGGACGGCGAAGATGGTCGAGGACTGGTCGGACGACCGGATCTGGAAGCTCACCCGCGGCGGGCACGACTACCACAAGGTCTACGCGGCCTACAAGGCGGCGACGGAGTTCACCGGCGCACCCACCGTGATCCTCGCCCACACCATCAAGGGCTACTTCCTCGGCAGTCACTTCGCCGGCCGCAACGCCACCCACCAGATGAAGAAGCTGGCCCTGGACGACCTCAAGCAGTTCCGCGACCGGCTCGACATGCCGATCGCGGACGCCGTGCTGGAGGAGAACCCCTACCAGCCGCCGTACGTGAACCCCGGCCCCGACGACGAGCGCATCAGGTACGTGATGGAGCGGCGCCGGGCACTGGGCGGCCCCGTCCCGGAGCGGCGCAACCGGCCCACGCAGCTCAAGCTGCCCGAGCACAGCGCGTACTCCGGGGTGAAGAAGGGCTCGGGCAACCAGCCGGTGGCCACGACCATGGCGTTCGTCCGGCTGCTCAAGGACCTGATGCGGGACAAGGAGTTCTCGCCGCACGTCGTGCCGATCATCCCGGACGAGGCCCGCACCTTCGGCATGGACTCGTTCTTCCCGACGATCAAGATCTACTCACCGCACGGGCAGAACTACACGCCGGTCGACCACGAGCTGATGCTGGCCTACCGGGAGTCGCCGCAGGGCCAGATCATCCACACCGGCATCAACGAGGCCGGCTCGGCCGCGGCGTTCCAGGCGGTCGGCTCCTCGTACGCGACGCACGGGCTGCCGATGGTGCCGATCTACGTCTTCTACTCGATGTTCGGCTTCCAGCGCACGGCGGACGCGTTCTGGGCCGCCGGCGACCAGCTGGCCCGCGGCTTCCTGATCGGCGCGACCGCCGGACGCACGACGCTGACCGGCGAGGGCACGCAGCACATGGACGGGCACAGCCCGATGATCGCGGCCACCAACCCTGCCGTCATCTCCTACGACCCGGCGTACGGCTACGAGATCGCCCACATCGTCGAGGACGGCCTGCGCCGCATGTACGGGGAGAACCCCGAGGACGTCTTCTACTACCTGACCGTCTACAACGAGCCGGTGCCGCAGCCGGCCGAACCGGAGAACGTGGACGCGGAGGGGATCGTCAGGGGCATGTACCTGCTCTCCGAGGGCGACTTCGAGGGGGTCGGTCCCGACGCCCGCCGTGCGCAGCTGCTCGCGTCCGGCGTCGGCGTGGCGTGGGCGCTGGAGGCCCAGGAGCTCCTCAAGCGCGACTTCGGGATCGTCGCCGACGTGTGGAGCGTGACCAGCTGGACCGAGCTGCGCCGCGACGGCCTGCACTGCGACGAGCAGCGGTTCCTGCACCCGGGCGAGGACAACCCGGTGCCGTGGGTGACCCAGAAGCTGCAGGGCCGCCCCGGCCCGGTGGTCGCGGTGAGCGACTACATGCGCCAGGTGCAGGACCAGATCCTGAACTGGGTGCCGCAGCGGTTCGCCTCCCTCGGCGCGGACGGCTTCGGCTTCTCCGACACCAGGGCCGCCGCCCGCCGGTTCTTCCACATCGACGGACCGTCGATCGTGGTGCGGACCCTGCAGGAGCTGGCCGCCGCCGGAGAGGTGGATCCCGCCTGGCCCGCTCAGGCAGCGGAGAAGTACCGGCTGCTGGACGTGACCGCCGGTGCGTCCGGGACGGTGGGTGGCGACGCCTGACCCGCATCCCCGAACCCCCGGAACCGCTCGAACCCCGGAACCGCCCGCCCCGGAACCCCCGGAACCGCTCGAACCCCGGGAAACCGCTCGTCGAGCCTGTCGAGACGTGCTCAGCCGGCGGATCGGCCTTCGTTGCTGGCGCGTATGCTTTCTGGCAGGCTGAAAGCCTTACCTGCGAGCAACGCGAGAGAGTGGGGAGAGCACGCGTGGGAACCGCGCCCGGGTCGACGCCCACGTCGTTGATCGTGGCCGCGCTGGGAGTCGTCCCGGGGCTGGCGATCCAGGAGCTCGGCTGGGACGAGGACGTCGACGAGGAGTTGCGGTCCGCGCTGCTCGACGCGCTCGGTGAGGACTTCGTCTACGACGCCATCGAAGCGGTGGACGTGGTGCTGCTGTGGTGGCGCGACGAGGACGGCGACCTTGGCGACGGCATCGTCGATGCGTTGACCGACCTGACCAGCCGCGGCCACATCTGGCTGCTGACGCCACGCATCGGCAGGGAGGGCTACGTCGACCCGGCCGACCTGGCCGAGGCTGCCCTCGCCGCCGGCCTCGCGCTGGCCAACACCGCCTCGGTGTCGAGGGACTGGGAGGCGCACAAGCTCGTGCGGCCCAAGGGTGGTCGCCGTTAGCGCCGGGCACCCCCGGCGGAACCGGACATCGCCAGGAGGCGGACCGCACCGGTCGTCCGCGGTCGTCGCCGTCGCGTTGACCGTCGTCCTCGGGCTCACGTCGACGGCGTGCTCCTTCGTCCAGGCCGATGCGGTCGGTGGGGGCCCGATCGCCGGCGCCGGCAGCGCGGAGGCCGTGCCGTCCGGTGCCCTCGAGGTCGCCCCGGCGCTGCGCGGCTTCTGGGAGCAGCACAGCGAGGAGCTCGGGGCCCCGGCGGCCGCAGCCGTCACCAGGGCGGGTGTGGTCTCGCAGGAGTTCGCGGGCGGCACGGGGTACGCCGACCCCGACGGTCACGTCGGCTATGTCACCGGTGGGATCCGTGCGGCGTACCAGGCTCTCGGTGACGCGCCGGAGGTCGGCGTCCCGCTGGACCTGCAGACGTGCGGAGAGGGTGCCCGGGAGTGCGTCCAGCACCTGTCGGGCGGGCTTCTGGTGTGGTCGAAGCGGGACGGCGCCCGCGTGGTGCCGGCGGACCGGACAGTCCGTCTGGCGGGAGCCCCGAACTTCCGCGACGTGGCCGGCGAGGGAGCCGGCCTGGCGGTGGCGGACGGAGCCAACCTCCGGCGAGGCGTGGTCTATCGGGCGGACGCGCTGGCCGAGCTCACCGGCGCCGACATCCTCGCCCTGACCGCGCTGGGGGTCACCGCCGTCTACGACCTGCGCACGCCGAGGGTGGCCGACCAGTATCCCGACCCGGTCATTCCCGGAGCGGAGAACCGGCTGATGAACCTCTTCGGACGTGCCACCAGTCCGTTCCACCCGGTGACGACCCTCGCCGAGGTCGCCCAGCGCGGCAGGGACACGAACCGGCTCTTCGTCACCGACCGGGTGATGCGCCGCCAGCTGCGCGAGCTGCTCGAAGCAGTGGCGAACAGCGAGGGCGCGGTGCTGATCCACTGCACGGAGGGGAAGGACCGCACCGGCTGGGCGTCCGCCATGCTGCAGTACATCGCTGGCGCGGGCGACGACGAGGTGCTGGCCGAATACCTGAAGTCGAACGCCTACCGGAAGAAGACGATCGCCACCCACGCGGCCGAGGTGCGCCGGAACAGGGGTGCAGCGGCCGCGGCGGTCTACACCAGCGCGCGTCGCGTCGACGCCAGCTACCTCAATGCGGGTCTCGCGGAGGCGCGGGCGCGCTACGGCAGCATCACCGGCTACCTGACGCGGGGCGTCGGCCTGAGCGACGAGACCCTGGCGTCCCTGCGCGCCAAGCTACGCAGCTGACCGGGCGTCTCCCCAAACCGCGGGTCTCCTCAAACCGCTGGTCGAGTTCAGCCTGCCCTGAGCCTGTCGAAGGGCCGAGACCCCCTGCGCCCACCGAAGCCGGAGCCCAGCGGTGCCTCAGCCCAGCCGTCCGGTGGTCGCCGTCGAGCCGCGGGGACGCCCGTTCAACTGGTCGTAGGCACGGATCTCGACCAGTTCGAGCAGCGCCTCGCGATCGGCGACCGTGCTGGACTCGACGCTGAAGCTGAGGTGTCCGTCCAGCCACAGGCCGGTCATGGTGTAGATGCCGGAGACCCGCTCGTAGCTCCGGTAGACGATGCCCACCTCGTTGTCGTCGAGCAGCATCGGCGAGTGCTCGGCCTTGGCGTACTTCTTCGTGTAGTGCTTCTCGGACTCCGCCGCGTCCCGCCAGAAGCGGTAGCGGATCAGCCCGCGGGCGCCGACCGGACACTCGTAGGCGCCGGTCGACTCGCGGTAGTCCTTGAAGACACAGGCGGCGGGATCGAGGGAGGGGTAGACGTAGTGCAGGCCCTCCCGTCCGTTCGGGAACGAGCACTCCGCCAGGTCGGCCGCGACGGTTCCGTCCCAGCACTCGTAGGTCGTGGGGGTCGAGGACGGGCTGGTCGGTGGTGCGGTCACGCCGGGGGTGTTGGCAGCGACCGGTCTGCCCAGGGCGCCGGACCAGGTCAGGACCGTGAACACCAGGCCGATGGTGAGCGCCAGGGCTCCGACCCCGGCGAGGACCGCGAGGGGCTTCGGGCGCCGCCGGGGTGGCGGGGGGACGTCCAGCACGCTCGTACCGCCCTCGGCGACCGTGGCGGCCCGGGCCGGGCGGAAGATGCCCGAGTCGGGCTTGGGCACGGACAACGGTGGCACGCCGGCGGCGCGCGCGAGCGGGCCGCGGGCGAGCACGAGGGCTTCTGCGGCGCTGTTCGGGCGCTCGTCGGGGTTCTTGGCGAGGCAGGCCCAGAACAGCCGGTTGAGTGAGACGACCAGTGGGTCGGAGCCGGGCAGCTGGGGCACCGGCGCGTTCATGTGCGAGATGGCGATCTGCACGTCGGTGCCGGTGTAGACATTGCGTCCGGTGAGCATTGACCACAGCACGCAGGCCGCCGAGTACAGGTCGCTGCGCGGCGTCGCCGGCTCGCCCGCGTGCCGCTCCGGACTCATGAACGCCCAACTGCCCGCGATCATGCCGGGCTGGGTGAGGCCGCCGTCCGCGGTCTGGGCGATGCCGAAGTCGCAGAGGTAGGCGAACGGTTCGCCGCCGCCGGGGCGCAGCAGCACGTTGCTGGGCTTGACGTCGCGGTGGATGATGCCGCGGGCGTGGGCGTCGCCGAGCGCCTCCAGGGTCTGGCAGAAGATCAGCAGCGCGGCGTGCGGGGGGAGCGGTCCGTCCCGGCGGACCAGCTCGCTGAGGTCGCCGCCGCCGACGTACTGCATGGCGAGGTGGAGCTGCCCCTCCAGGTTGCCGTGGTCGAAGATCTGGATGATGTGCGGCGAATCGAGGCTCGCCAGGATCGTGGCCTCCCGCGAGAAACGGTCGACGAAGGACTGGTCGGCGGCGAGCCGGGGGTCGAGGACCTTCAGGGCGACCGGGCGGTCCAGGGTCAATTGCGTCGCCCGGTAGACGATGCCCATGCCACCCCGGCCGATCTCCGCGTCGATGCGGTACCCACCGATCCGGTCACCGATCGCCGGATAGCCAATCATGCGTTCCACTCCATCGGGTCAGGGGTGTGGCCAGCCTACCTTTTCCTCTGCTCTCACTCTCGTCCCGCGCGAGCGTCCCGCTGCGCGCCCCTAAGATGTTCAGGCGCGGGCGCATAGCTCAGTTGGTTAGAGCACGTCCCTTACAAGGACGGGGTCGGGGGTTCGAGTCCCTCTGCGCCCACCGACGGCCCAGGTCCGGCTCCGTTTCCGAAAGATGTTGTGATCGCGCCGGAGGCATGCGCCGAGCGGCCGAAACAGGAAGCGCGAGGATCCCCGGGGAGGTCCGCGCTGCCTGCAGTCTGCGTGTTCTCGGTGGTCTGTCGGCGCCCCCGGATACGATGAGAGGGTGTTGGCGGCCGACCTCTTGAGCATCGCCGAGAGTGAGCGTGTCGCCGCCCTCGGTGGGCTTGATGCGCGTACGCAGAGTGACTTGGGCCAGTTCTTCACCCCCGCATCCGCGGCTCAGCTGATCGCCTCTGTTTCACGTCTTCCCTCACGCGGAGTCCTGAGGGTGCTCGACCCTGGCGCGGGCTCCGGCGTGCTTGCTGCGGCGTTGGTCGTCCGTGCGCTGTCCGAGCAGCCTGACCTGTCCATCGAGATCGTCGCAATCGAACGCGATCCCGCGGTGATGCCGTATCTCCGGGCAACACTCGCTGCCTGCGAGCGGGTTGGTGGCGGCAGCGTTCGTGCGAAGGCCGTTGAAGCGGACTTCATCCTCGACTCCACGGGGCTGGACGCGGCGCTCAACATGGAGGGTCGGTTCGACCTGGTGATCGAGAATCCCCCGTACGGGAAGCTGGCGGTGTCAAGCGCGCACCGAGCTGCCATGCGTTCTGCGGGCATCGATGCGCCGAACTTGTATGCGGCCTTCCTTGCTCTGTCTGTCGCGGCGCTCCGGCCTGGTGGGCAAGTTGTGGCAATCACTCCCCGCTCGTTCTTCAACGGACCGTACTTCGGCGCGTTCCGCGCGCATCTGCTCGATTCGATCGCGCTCGACAGGGTGCACGTCTTCGACTCCCGCTCCACTGTCTTCGCAGATACGGGCGTGCTTCAGGAGAACGTGATTCTCGCCGGGACTCGCGGTGCCACTCCCGGGGCCGTCGAGCTTTCGGTGAGTCGCGACCACACAGACGATATTTCGTCGCGTGTCGTTCCCTATGAGACCGTTGTCTTCCCGGGTGACGCCAACCGCTTCATCCGGCTGGCAACGGATGCTGAGGACACCGCCGTCGCCGAGTTGGTCCTTTCCCAACCGTGTTCTCTCGCTGATCTGGGCGTTCAGGTCTCGACCGGTCGGGTCGTGGACTTCCGTTCACGGCATGCGCTGAGCAGTGTCGAGCAGCCAGATGCGGTACCGCTGATCTATCCCGGCAACCTCCGGGATGGCGGCGTGCTCTGGCCGAGGGCGATCCGCAAGCCGCAGTGGTTCCAGCCAGGTGACGACAAGCATCGCGCGATGCTCTTGCCAGAGGGCTGGTATGCCGTCGTCAAGCGGTTCAGCGCAAAGGAAGAGCGCCGCCGAATCGTGGCGTCCGTCTGGTCGCCGGTAGACAACCCGGGTGAGGTCGCGTTCGAGAACCACCTCAATGTGTTCCACATCGGTGGCGGCGGGCTCGACGAGGAACTCGCGAAGGGCATCGCTGTGTGGCTCAACTCGTCGGTGATTGACAAGTTCTTCCGCACCTTCTCCGGCCACACTCAGGTGAACGCCACCGACCTGCGGACTTTGCGGTTCCCAACAACAGTGGTCTTGCGTGAGCTTGGCCGCAGGCCGGTCGCGTCGCAGGTGGAGGTTGACTCTCTCGTCATGGGGTTGATCGCCGCATGAGCGAGTTGACCGATGTCGCCGACGAGCGAGTCGAAGATGCCCGATCGATCCTCAAGACGCTGGGCATGGACGCCGAGCGCAGCAACGAGCGTTCCGCGCTCGTGCTCCTGGCTCTCCTGCGGCTCACACCCACGCAGGCATGGGCGGAGGCGGCCAACCCGATGCTCGGCACGCGGGCCATCATGGACTTCATCCGCGACGAGTACGGCAGGGACTATGCGCCGAACACGCGCGAGGCTGTCCGGCGGTTCACGCTCCATCAGTTCGTTGAGGCGGGACTCGTCGTGCCGAATCCCGACGAGCCGCAACGTCCGATCAACTCGCCCAAGTGGAACTACCAGGTCACAGCCGAAGCACGGGACGTCCTGCGTGTCTACGGTGCCGACGACTGGCAGGCGGCAGCAGATCGATACCTCGCCGACCTCCCGGGCATCAAAGCTCGGTACGCGGCCGCGCGCGAGATGGACCGCATCCCTCTCGTGCTTCCGGACGGGTCGATCTTCACGCTGACGCCCGGCGGGCAGAACGTCCTGCTCAAGACGATGGTCGAGGACTTCTGCCCCCGCTTCACCCCTGGCGGGCAGGTGCTCTACATCGGCGACGCGGGCGACAAGAAGGCATTCTTCGAGCGAGAAGCCCTGTCTTCGCTCAAGGTCGAGATCGACGAACACGGGAAGATGCCCGATCTCGTCGTCTATCTCCCCGACCGCAACTGGCTCGTTCTGCTGGAAGCGGCCAGTTCCCACGGCCCCGTCGATGCCACGCGTCAAGCCGAACTCGCCGCCCTGTTCGAGGATTCGACGGCGGGCCTCGTCTATGTGTCCTGCTTCCCCGACCGAGCCGAGTTCCGCAAATACGTCGACAAGATCGCCTGGGAATCCGAAGTATGGTGCGCCGACCACCCCACCCACATGATCCACTACAACGGAGAGCGCTTCCTCGGACCATATGACTGAGGAACTGGCTGCGCGACCCACAGGGCGCACGTGGCACTCGGTGCTACACCGGGCCACCATGGAGGCATGAGTCTCCCGCACGAGATCAGCCAGCGCGATCTGCGCATGCGTTCGCGCGAGATCATGGACGCCGTTGAGCATGGCGAGAAGTTCACGGTGACTCGGGACGGGCGTCCGATCGGTGAACTCGTCCCGCTACGACCGCGGCGCTCCGTCCCGGCGGAGGAGTTCCTTGCGGCCAGTGCGTCCGCGCCACGCGTGGACTACGAGCAGTTCCGTCGCGATCTCGACGTGGTCATCGACCCCTATCTCCACGATCCGTATGAACGATGAGGACGCCGGCGGCGGGCGCATCCTGCTCGACACCAACGTCGTCATCTTCCGTCGGGACATACCTCCGCGGTACTTCACCGGTGAGGTGAGCATCAGCGCTGTGATCCTTGCCGAACTCACTGCGGGCGTCCACATGGTGGCGGGCGACGGTCCCGCTGCCATCGAGGAGCGCGCGATCCGCGCCGGTATCCTCCAGCGGACCGAGAATGAGTTCGATCCGATCCCGTTCGGGGCCGAAGCTGCGCGGATGTTCGGCCGCATGAGCGCTGCGGTCCGTGCTGCGGGACGTACGCCTCGACGTCGACGTGCCGACCTGATGATCGCGGCAACGGCAGCAGTAGAGGGCATGGCGCTGTACACGATGAATCCCGATGATTTCGTGGGCCTCGACAGGCTCGTGCAGGTGGTGGCGGTGCCACGTCCGGCACGGGAGAGCGGAAGGTAGTCGGACCCGCCGCCGGTGGCTGAGTCACTCGGTGCCGCCGCTGACGGTGCCGATGGTGGCACCGAAGCGGCTGGCTCCGGCGACCGGGATGGCGCCTCCGGGCACCCAGGCGCGCGGCGCGCCGCCGCCGAACGGGATCACGTCGACCATGCCGCCGGCCACGGCGGTGTCGTCCGGCACCCCCACCAGCAGGACGCGCTCCGTCGCGCCCGCCACCATGCCGAGGCTGTCGCCGAAGCGGTCACCGGCATGGGCCGCGCCCGGGACGCCGGGGCTACCCTGCGTCCACACCACGTCCGAGGCGAGGCCGCCCATCGGAAACACCTGGACGAGGCCGGCGTCCGTCCCGGCCGAGGTGTTCTCCCCGGGCGCGCCCACGGCCAGCCGGGTCTTCGTGTCGGCCAGGCCGGGTGCGATCCAGGCGACCTCGTCACCGAAGGTGTCACCGGGCTGGGCGCTGTCGGCCACGCCCGCCGTGTCCTGGGTGAGACCCACGCCGGCGTGCACGACGTGGGTGTCCGAGCTGAACAGCTGGACCATCCCCGCGTTCTTGTCCTTGCCGACATCCTCGCCCGGGACGCCGACCGCGATCCGGGACGTGCCACCCACCCGCACGGTGTCCAGGCTGCGGCCGTAGCGATCGCCCGCCTCGGCGACCCCGGGCACGCCGGGGGCGTTCTGGCCGAGCGAGGTGCCGACCAGTTCGTCGGCGTAGTAGATGTCCCGGACGAGGATCACGTCCCCGGCGTCCTTCCGGGTGCCGACGTCCTCGCCGGGTACGCCGACCGCGCAGTCGATGGTCTCGCCGGAGCCCGCGAGGTAGGTGCAGGACACCGCCGCCCCGAACCGGTCGCCGGCCTCCGCCACTCCGCCGATCCCCGGGGTGTCCGCCGTGATCCAGAAGCTCTCGGTGCCGCCGTCGTAGGCCGCGCGCACGGCGATCGCCCCGGCGTCGTCGTGGCCGGAGACGACCGCTCCCGGGACCCCGATCGCCAGCGCGTACGCGTCCGGATCGGGGGTGCCGCCCTGACCGACGTCCTCCACCGCATCCACGGCGAAGCCGAACTGGTCACCGGCCGCGGCGACCTGACCGAAACTCGCCTGCGTGTACTGCGTGCTGCCCTCGCCGATCGCGAGACCTGCCGCGCCGCCCCACAGCACCTGGACCTGGCCCGCGTCCACGACGCCGAGGTCCTCACCGGGGACGCCCACGACGACGTCGGTGTCGTCGTCGCAGTCCAGATCGGCGACGGCGAGGGCACTGCCGAACCGGTCGCCCGGCTCGGCCACTCCGGCCACGCCGGCCTCACCCTGCCAGAGCACGTCTCTCGCGCCTTCACCGACCCGGCCGTCCGCGTCCCCGTAGAGCACGACGATGCGTCCCGCCTCCGCGTGGCCGGCCACCGTGGCGGACGGGTCGCCGACCACGGCGTCGGACCTGCCGTCGCCGTTGAAGTCCGAGCGCACGCCCGGCGCGCAGCCGTCCGCCGCGGCCTGTGCCGGCGCGGTGCTGACGGTGGGCGCTGCCACGAGCAGCGCGATTCCGGTGAGCAGTGCCTGGAGCCTCATGATCCGTCCCTCCCGTTCGACCTGACCTGTCGGAGGGCCGGGTCGTCCCGGAGATACATCCGGCTACCCAGTGAGGGCGACCAGTTGCTGCGTGGTCCGGGTCATGGCGACATAGCGGTCGACGGCGGCCTCGACACCGGTGCCCATGCGGTCCGGATCGACCAGGATCACGAGGTCGAACTCGAGGCCCTTCGCGGTCTCCGGGGTCAGCGAACGGACGCGATCGGAGCCGGCGAAGCCGGAATCGCCGATGACGCAGGCGGTGCCCTCCGGGTTGCCGGCCAGCCACCGGTCGAGGATCGCGTCCAGCTCGGACCTCGAACCGTACCGGACGGGCAGGCCGCTGCGACGGATCGAGGTGGGCAGGTCGGCGTCCGGCAGCACCGCCCGGATGATCGGCCCCGCCTCGGTCATGATCTCCTCGGGGGTGCGGTAGTTGATCGTCAGTGTGGACCGGGTGATCCGGTCGAACCCGAGTCGCTTGAGCCGCTCCTGCCAGGACTCGGTGAATCCGCGTCTGGCCTGGGCGCGGTCGCCGACGATGGTGAAGCTGCGGGACGGGCAGCGACTCAGCAACTGCTGCCACTCGGCGTCGGTGAGTTCCTGCGCCTCGTCGACGATGATGTGCGCGAAGGGGCCGGCCAGCAGGTCCCGGTCGGCCGAGGGCAGCCCCGCCTCGTCCACCAGCGCGGTCCGCAGGCTCTCCCGCCGCAGGAGCGGGAGCGGGCTCTCCGGATCGTCGTTGGCCGTGAGCAGGTCGTCGACCACCGTGTCCATGTAGGCGCGGTCGGCCTCGACGGCGAGCGCCCGGCGGCGTTCTCGTCCGAATGCCTCAGGGTCGCCGAGGCGTTGCCGCATGGCGTCCAGCAGGGGCAGGTCGGCGACGGTCCACGGGGAGCCCTCGGGTCGCCTCAGCGCCCGGACCTCCTCGGGGCTCAGCCAGGGTGCGCACCGGCGCAGGTAGGCGGGCACCGCCCACAGGTCGGCGACCAGCTCGGGCGCCTCGAGAATCGGCCAGGCCCGCCGGAACGTGTCCCACAGCTCCTCGTGCTGCGACAGCGCGCGCCGCAGCTGCTCGACGGGCACGTCCGGATTGCCGAAGCTGTCCACGAGGATGTCCAGCAGCGACTCCCAGACCAGGATGCGCGCCTCGTTGTGGGGCGTGCCCGGATCCGGCGCCTCGAACGCTTCGGCCCAGTCGGCGGCGCTCAGCCACACTTCGCCCCACTCGGTCTCGACGGTCATGCCCGTGGCCGGCGGCTCCTCGTACAGGCCCACCGCGGGCCCGACCGCCCTCAGCAGCTCGGCCGACGCCTTCAGCCCGGCGACCTCCGGGTCCGGCTCGGGGACGGCCGTGGCTCCCTCGGGGACCAGGTCGCGCAGCGTGCAGGTCAGTACGCCCTCCTCGTCAAGGCTGGGCAGGACGTCGCTGACATAGGCCAGATAGGGCTGGTGTGGGCCGACGAACAGCAGGCCACCGCCGCGTCCGCTCAGCCGCGGGTCGGCGTAGAGCAGGTAGGCGGCGCGGTGCAGTGCGACCACGGTCTTGCCGGTGCCCGGCCCGCCGTCCACCACCAGGGCGCCGTGCGAGCCGGCCCGGACGATCGCGTCCTGGTCGGCCTGGATCGTGGCGAGCACGTCGCGCATGCGGCTCGACCGGCTGGTGCCGAGGCTGGCGATGAAAGCCGAGTTCTCGTCCAGCGCAAGGTGTTCGTGGCCGTCGCCGGGGACGAGCACCTCGTCCCAGTAGTCGCGGATCCGTCCGTCCACCCAGCGATACCTGCGGCGACTCGTCAGGCCCATCGGACGGGCCTGGGTCGCCGCGAAGTACGGCTCCGCCGCGGGCGTGCGCCAGTCGAGCAGCAATTGGCGTCCGTCGCGAGCGGCGAGCCCGATCCGGCCCACGTAGACCGGCTCGTCCTCGCCGGCCTGGACCATCCGTCCCAGGCACACGTCCAGACCGAACCGGCGCAGCAGGCGGAGTTGCGCCGAGAGCCGGTGGATCTCCAGATCACGATCCAGCGCACCGCGCCCGCGTCGTCCCGGCGCGCGGCGAAGCTCGTCGAGCCGGGCGGTGAGGTCGGCGACGCGTTGGTCGAGGCAGCCGGCCACCGCGGCGAAGTGTGCGACGTCCGCACCGATCAGTGCGGCGTCGGTCTTGGCGGCGAGCCGCTCAGGAAGGGTGAAGATGTCCGTCGCCACGGGTGTCACGGCTGCCTCCTGCGCTTGAAACCGGACCCGAGTGTGCGCCTTCAGGGGGGCCTTGCGGCAAGGCCCCCTCTGCGTTATATGTTGGAAATGCAGGCGGAGTCAGACCGCCGCGTACACTCCTCTCGTCCAGCTACAGCGAGACCAGCGCGCCGCCGCGTCGCGGGGTCAGCAGGAACGCCAGCAGGTAGAGCCCGGCCACCAGCACCAGCAGGTTGCGGTAGCCGGTGAGCAGCGCCAGGTACTCCAGGCAGCCGCCCAGCATGGCTCCGAGCAGGTTCAGCCCGAACGCCGAGCGGGAGTCGTCGGACGCGGCGAACCGCTTCGCGAACGCGACATTGGCCAGGTAGATCGGGACGAACGCCAGCAGTACCGCTACCAGCAGGCGTGGCACCAGGGGCAGGGTGAGCAGCCAGGCCGGCTCCACCAGGTAGGAGACCGCCAGCGCCGCGGCGATCCCGCCGAACACCACCGGCAGCGGGGGAGTGCGGAACCGCCTGGTGGTCTCCACCGCTGCCAGCACGATCACCAGCACGCCGGCGAACACCAGGGCGTTGACCAGCCAGGTGGTGCCGAACAGCAGCGCGAAGGTGGCGATGTTCTTGGTCTCCAGCAGCAGGAAGGCGGCGCCCATGAAGAACAGGTCGGCGTAGGGGCGCATCTCCCGGAACGGCCCGCCCAGTGCGCGGACGGCGATCAGCGAGATCAGCAGGATGCCGCCGAGCGTCCACGCGTAGAGCGGCGGGATCGCGCCACCCTGGAAGTACAGGAACGGACGGTCGTCGCTCGCCGGGGCCACCACTGTCCCGGACGGGGTGTAGGCCGTTGCACAGGACTGCTTGCTCTCGTCGAGCGCGGCCGTGACCACGGCCTGCGCGCCCTCGGAGAGGTCCACGCAGGGGGCGTGCCCGAAGGCGGCCTCCACCGTGCCGGCCAGCCGGTCGATCAGCCACTGCTCGCGGTAGTAGTTGTACATCGAGAACGCGCCGTCGGGAGACAGGTGGTCCCTGGCGGCGGTGAGCGCCTCCTCGGTGAACAGGAAGCTCTCCAGCCGGATCTGGGATGCGCCGGTCACCAGCGCCAGCGAGTCGGGCAGGGCGAACAGGATCAGGTCGTAGGTGGTGTCGGTGGCCTCGAGGAAGGCGCGTCCGTCGTTGACGTGCCGGGTCACCCTGGGGTCGGAGTACGGGTGATCGGGGTTCTTCTCGGCGCCGATCTGCATGATCCGCGGGTCGATGTCCACCGCGTCGATGTGCTGGGCACCCTTGGCGAGCGCGATCGCCACGTCCGAGCCCGACCCGGCGCCGATGATCAGCACGTTCCGCAGCGGGTTCTGCGGCGAACGCAGGTAGGGGTAGCCGTACTGCGGTTCCTCGACCAGCCGCTGGGACGCCGCCCGGACGATCTGGTGCGGAACCCCGTTCACGGAGATGTCCGTCAGGGGCAACCCGGCATAGGTCCGGTCCTCGGTGTGGACTTTGTAGTACGGCGACCACGAGATGCCGGGCTGGATCGTCTCGACCAGCAGGAAGGCGATCATCACCGCACCGGCCACGGCGGCCACCCCGCGCTGCCAGCCTCCGATCAGCACCACGAAGGCGAGCGTCACCAGCACGCCCCAGACCACGGACGGGGCACCGAGGAACGACAGCAGGGTAAACGAGCAGATACCGATCAGCGAACCGACAAGGTCCCAGCGGTAGGCGGTCAGCGGTCGCAGTTCGCCGAAGCACCGGCCCACCACCTCGGACGGCGCGGCCAGCACGGCGGCGACCAGGACGAAGATCAGGGGCAGCACCAGCCAGGCGGGCGGCCCGGACGTGCTGAGCGAGGTGAAGTAGATGATCTGGTCGCCCGCCCGGTCGATGGTCACCGGCGCCAGCAGCGTCGCGGCCACCAGGACGGTCAGGATCACCGGGCCGGCCGGCAGCACCGACCAGGACCTGCGGGCGATCAGGAAGCCGAGCCCGACGCCCAGGAAGGAGCCGAGCAGCACGAAGTTCGAGAAGTAGCTCAGGTGCACCACATTGGACCCGAGCCAGCGGATCAGCGCCAGTTCGAGGAACAGCATCAGCGCGCTACCCAGTACCAGCCGGCGCACCACCGGGTAGCGGGGCCGCTCCGGCTCGGCCTCCGGCGGCAGCCGCCACGAGCGCCGGATGGCCGCTGGCCCCGCCGGCCGGGTCCCGGTCGCCTCTCCCGTACCGTGTGCCATGTTCCACCTCCGCCGTCTCGGTACTGGTCGCCCTGTTGCCCAAGCTAGAGGGTGCACGGCAGGCCTGTCAGGGATCGGGGGCAGATCGCGGGCGCCCGCCCAGGCCGACTACGCAACTCCCGGCATGGGCAGGACGGGCGGAGCGTCCTACTGTGGATCGCCGACCGGACGACGGTCGCCCGGTCCGCGGTGGAGGGTGCTGTGCTCACCGACTTCGATGCGATCCCCACACTTGCCGTCAAGGACTTGCAGCGCGCTCGTGACTTCTACGAGGGGGTGCTGGGGTTCAGCCCGCAGGGCGATGTGCCCGAGGGAGTGCTGTACAAGGCCGGTTCCGGATACTTCCTGGTCTACCCCTCGGCCTACGCAGGGACGAACCGCGCCACGGCGATGTCGGTCCAGGTTCCGGTCGCGTCCTTCGACACCGAGGTGCTCGGCCTGCGGCAACAGGGCGTGACCTTCCAGACCTTCGAGATGGACGGGATCACCTGGGCCGACGGGGTGGCCTCGTTCGGCCCCGACTCCCGCTCCGTCTGGTTCGAGGATCCCGACGGGAACATCCTCAACGTCGAGTGCGCGGTCGCCGGCTGAGCCTCCCCGATCGCCATCCCGGTGAACTACTGTCATCCCGGCGAATGCCGGGATCTCCGGCGCCAGCCTGGCAGTTCGGCTGCCGGGGATCCCGGATCAGGTCCGGGATGACGTGGATCAGGTCCGGGATGACATGGATCAGGTCCGGGATGACATCAGTGCGACCGTCGGTGTCGGCACGTAGCCTGCTCGGGTGAATCCGACGACGTTCGAGACCGACGCCCTCGCCGTGCTGCGCCGACTGGTCGGCGACGAGCGCGCGACTTTCCACGACGGCCAGTTCGAGGCGATCGCCGCCCTCGTCCAGGATCGGCGGCGGGCGCTCGTCGTGCAGCGCACCGGCTGGGGCAAGTCCGCGGTGTACTTCGTGGCGACGGCGCTGCTGCGAGCCGCCGGTGCCGGGCCCACGGTGATCGTCTCCCCGTTGCTGGCGCTGATGCGCGACCAGATCGCCGCGGCCACCAGGGCCGGCGTCCGCGCCGTGACGATCAACACCGCGAACCCCACGGAGTGGGGTGAGGTCTACGCCGCTCTGGAGGCGGACCAGGTCGACCTGCTGCTGGTCAGTCCCGAGCGGCTGAACAACCCCACGTTCCGCGACCGGCAGCTGCCGCAGCTGGCCGCCCGGTGTGGCCTGCTCGTGGTGGACGAGGCCCACTGCATCAGCGACTGGGGCCACGACTTCCGTCCCGACTACCGGCGCATCCGCGACCTGCTGGCGAACCTCGACCCCGGCGTCCCGGTGCTCGCCACCACCGCCACGGCCAACGCGCGGGTGGTGGCCGACGTCGTGGAGCAGCTCGGCGTCGGCGGCCGGGACGTGCTCACCGTTCGTGGCACCCTCGCGCGAGCATCGCTGCGACTCGGCGTCCTCGCTCTGCCGTACGAGGAGTCCCGGGTCGCCTGGCTGGTCGCACACCTGGCCGACTTCACCGGCAGCGGCATCATCTACACCCTCACCGTCGCCCAGGCCGAGGACCTGGCCGCGCTGCTGCTGCGCAACGGGCACGAGGTCGCCGCCTACACCGGACGCACCGAGCCCGCCGAACGCGAAGAGCTGGAGGCACGCCTGCGGCACAACCAGGTGAAGGCGCTGGTGGCGACCTCTGCGCTCGGGATGGGCTTCGACAAGCCCGACCTCGGCTTCGTGGTGCACCTGGGCGCGCCGAGCTCACCGGTCGCCTACTACCAGCAGGTCGGACGCGCCGGGCGTGCGGTCGAGAGCGCCGACGTCCTGCTGCTGCCCACGCCGGCCGACCGGGACGTGTGGCACTACTTCGCGACGGCCTCGATGCCGGAGGAGCGCACGGCCCAGGCGGTGCTGGACGCGCTCGCCGAGGCGGGCGGACCGCTGTCCACCGGCGCGCTGGAGACCGTCGTCGACCTGCGCCGCACGCGGCTGGAGCTCCTGCTGAAGGTGCTCGATGTCGACGGTGCTGTGACCCGGGTCAGCGGCGGCTGGCAGACCACGGGCCGGCCATGGGCGTACGACGCCGAGCGGTACGCACGGGTGGCCGAGGCACGCCGGCGCGAGCAGCGCCTGATGCTGGACTACGAGGCCACCGACGGCTGCCGGATGGCCTTCCTGCAGCGCACGCTCGACGACCCGGAACCCCAGCCATGTGGCCGGTGCGACCGCTGCACAGGCGTCTGGTATCCGGTCGGAGTGGCCGAGACCGCTGTCGCCGCGGCCCGGGAACAGCTCGTCCGGGTGGGCGTCGACGTATCACCGCGCAGCCTGTGGCCGGCCGGCATGGCGCGGCTGGACGTGCCGGTGTCCGGGCGGATCGCCGAGACGGAGGCCGCGGCACCGGGCCGCGTGCTCGCCCGGTTCACCGATCTGGGCCTCGGCCAGCGGCTGCGGGCGTTGTTGACCGGTCCGGACGTGCCGGTGCCCGACTGGGTGCTGCCGTACTGCTTCGAGGTGCTCAGGGAGTGGCCGTGGGAGCAGCGGCCGGTGGCGGTCGCCGCGGTGCCGTCGTTGTCGCGGCCGCAACTCGTCGGCTCGCTGGCCGCGGAGCTCGCCCGGAGGGGCCGCCTGTTCGACCTGGGCAGCCTGGCGCTCGCCCCGACGGCGCCGGCGGAGGAAGCGGCCGGGAACAGCGCCTACCGACTGCGACAGGTCTTCGACCGCTTCTCGGTCTCCGCGGCGCAGCGGGAGTGGCTCGCCGCAGCGTCCGGCCCCGTCCTGCTGGTGGACGACCTGGTGGACTCCCGCTGGACGATCACCGTCGCCGCCCGGGTGCTGCGCGCCGCCGGCGCCCCTTCGGTGCTGCCATTCGCACTCGCCGCCGTGGGCTGACCCGCAGGACGGCTGAGGCCGTCGTCCCGGTCCGCCAACCGTCATCCCGGACTTGATCGTCATCCCGGACTTGATCCGGGACCCCTGATGGCCGATTGCCCGGGTGGGTGCGGGGATCCCGGCGTTCGCCGGGATGACGTGGGGAGGGTCGTCCCGGACTTGATCGTCATCCCGGACTTGATCCGGGACCCCTGATGGCCGATTGCCCGGGAGGGTGCGGGGATCCCGGCGTTCGCCGGGATGACGTGGGGGTCATCCCGGTCTTGATCCGGGATCCCTGGCGGCCGATTGCCCGGGTGGGTGCGGGGATCCCGGCGTTCGCCGGGATGACGTTCTGCTGACGGGTCCCGAAAAGGGAAGGAGCCCGCCACGAACCGAGGTTCTGCGGGCACTGCCGGAGGGGCAGCTGGTCCGGCTCGGGGGGAACCGGGCTGTACTGCGACGGTGGCTCGGGGGGAACCGCTCGTCTGAGAAGAACTTTAGCCCATATGGGTCCCCCAATTGCAAGGGCTCCGCGAGATTTTCCTGAGGTATTCCTTGAGGGTTTGGAATGTCCCCCGAAAAGGTGACTTGGGGCGGTCACCCACGGAGGTGACAAAGCTGAGTCACCCGTTCAGGGGACAAAAACATGCATTTAAGCTGCAAATCCCGCGGAATGTCACCCGCCGAGGGGACTCCGGACGCGCCGGCCGTGGACGGGGATCCGGGCGACGGTGGCGTAGAGTTGGCGGCTGTGACTGCCGCTGACCTCCAGGCCGACCTGGCCGTCCTCGACCGTACGCTGACCTCGATCGAGGCGGTGCTCGACCCCGCGGGCAAACGTGCGGAGATCGCCGAGCTTCAGGAACAGGCCGCGGCCCCCGATCTGTGGGACGACCAGGAGAACGCCCAGAGGGTGACGTCGCGGCTGTCCCGGCTCCAGGCCGAGGTCGACCGCATCGTCGCGCTGCGCAACCGTCTGGACGACCTCGGCGTGCTGCTCGAATTGGCCATGGAGGAGGACGACGCCGCCACCCTCACCGAGGCGCAAAAGGAATACCGCACGCTTTCCGGCGACATTGAGGCCCTGGAGGTCCGGACGCTGCTTTCGGGCGAATACGACCAGCGGGAGGCGGTCGTCACCATTCGCTCGGAGGCGGGCGGCGTCGACGCCGCCGATTTCGCAGCGATGTTGTTGCGGATGTATCTGCGCTGGGCCGAGCGGCACGGCTACAGCACAGAGGTCTACGACACGTCCTACGCCGAGGAGGCGGGCATCAAGTCCGCCACTTTCACGGTCAGGGAGCCATTCGCGTACGGCATGCTGTCGGTCGAGCAGGGCACGCACCGGCTGGTCCGGATCAGCCCGTTCGACAACCAGGGCCGTCGGCAGACCTCCTTCGCCGGCGTGGACGTGCTGCCGGTCACCGAGGAGACCGACCACATCGACATCCCCGAGCAGGACATTCGCGTGGACGTGTTCCGCTCGTCCGGCCCCGGCGGCCAGAGCGTGAACACCACCGACTCGGCCGTCCGGATCACCCACCTGCCGACCGGGCTGGTCGTCTCCTGCCAGAACGAGAAGTCGCAGTTGCAGAACAAGGCCGCCGCGCTGCGCGTCCTGCAGTCGCGGCTGCTGGAGCGCGCCCGGGCCGAGAAGGAGGCCGAGATGCGCGAGCTGAAGGGCGAGGGCGGCAACTCCTGGGGTTCGCAGATGCGCTCCTACGTCCTGCACCCGTACCAGATGGTCAAGGACCTGCGCACGGAGTTCGAGGTGGGCAATCCGGATGCGGTCTTCGACGGTGACATCGACGGTTTCCTGGACGCCGGCGTGCGCTGGCGCAGACAACAGGGAGAGCGCTGACACGCCGGGGGATGGATTGGGTGGTCGCGGAGGCGTCGCCTAAACTTCCCGAAGGCCGGCCTTAGCTCACGTTAAGGAAACTTCCCCACTGTCTACCCGGTCCGACCAACGATCGTGATCAGATTCGAAGACGTCTCCAAGACCTATGACGGTCAGACGCGTCCCGCGCTGACCCGGGTCACGGTGGAGATCGCCAAGGGCGAGTTCGCCTTCCTCGTCGGCGAGTCGGGCTCCGGCAAGTCCACCTTTCTGCGGCTGATCCTGCGCGAGTACCTGCCCACGTCCGGCCACATCCACGTCGCCGGCAAGGACCTGAGCCGGCTGCACAGCTGGAAGGTGCCGGCATTGCGCCGGCAGATCGGCACGGTGTTCCAGGACTTCCGGCTGCTGCCCGGCAAGACCGTCAACGAGAACGTCGCGTTCGCCCTGCAGGTGATCGGCAAGCCGGCGTCCGTGATCCGCACCGTGGTGCCGGAGACCCTGGAACTGGTCGGCCTCGAGGGCAAGGGTGACCGGCTGCCAGAGGAGTTGAGCGGTGGGGAACAGCAGCGGGTGGCGATCGCCCGCGCGTTCGTGAACCGCCCGGCGATCCTGATCGCGGACGAGCCGACCGGCAACCTCGATCCGAACACCAGCATCGGGATCATGAAGCTGCTCGACCGGATCAACCGCTCCGACACGACGGTGATCATGGCCACGCACGACGCCACGATCGTCGATCAGATGCGCAAACGGGTGATCGAGCTGGCGAACGGCGAGATCGTCCGTGACCAGAGCAAGGGTGTGTATGGCTACCAGTGACCGGAACGACCGGACGGAGGTGGGCGGATGAGGCACACGCTCACCGAGACGTGGTCGGGGCTGCGGCGCAACGCGTCCATGACCCTCGCCGTCGTGGTCACGATGTGGGTGTCGCTCACCCTGTTCGGCGCCGGCCTGCTCGTCGCGCAGCAGGTGGAGCGGTTGAAGGACGACTGGTACGACAAGGTCGAGATCAGCGTGTTCCTGTGCGTCGAGGCCTCCCGCGGCGAGAACTGCGTCCAGGGCGAGGCGGCGACCAATGCCCAGCGGGCCGACGTGGAGCAGGCGCTGAAGGCCAATCCGGAGGTCGCTGAGGTCTTCTACGAGACCCGGGAGCAGGCCTACCAGCAGTTCCGTGAGTACTACGCCGACAACGAGTCGATCCTGAAGTCGGCGTCGGTGGAGATGATGCAGGACTCGTTCCGGGTGAAGCTGAAGAACCCGGAGGAGTTCCAGGGCGTGGTCTCGGCCGTCAAGGGCATGCCGGGGGTGGAGCAGGTGCAGGACCTGCGCAAGATCCTCGACCCCATGTTCGCCTGGCTGAACCTCGCCCGCTGGGCGACGGTGGGGCTGAGCGCGCTGCTGTTGCTCGCCGCCGCGCTGCAGATCGGCAACACCATCCGGCTCGCGGCGTACTCCCGAAGACGGGAGATCGGCATCATGCGGCTGGTCGGCGCGTCCAACTGGTACATCATGCTGCCGTTCCTGCTGGAGTCCCTGATCGCCGCCGTCGGCGGTGCGCTGCTGGCGTGCCTGACCCTTGCCGCCGTGCAGCAATTCGTGATCGTCGGACGGGCCGAGATGGAGATCCGGACCGTCCGCTGGATCGACTGGTCCAATGTCGGCTGGGCCATGGCGAGTATCGCCCTGGTGGCCGTCGTGCTCTCCGTCATACCCACACTGATCGCGACCCGGAGGTTCCTCCGGGTCTGACCAGCCAACCGATTGGGGCTACTCGTGCAGGTGTCTTCCCCCACCGCACGCGGCAGCCGGGACAGCCGTCCCGGGCCGCTGGTGACCGCAGGACGTTCGGTGTTCGTCGCAGCGCTGCTGCTCGGCCTGGTGTTCGGGCTCAGTCCCTCGGCGTCCGCCGAGGACCTGAAGGATGCCCGGGACAAGGTGCGCAAAGCGCTGGTCCAGGCGAAACGGGATGTGGCGGCCGACAAGGAGGCCGTGTCCAAGGCCGAGAGTCGGCTGGAGGCGTCCGAGAACCAGCTCGACAAGGCGCGGTCGGAACTGGCCTATGTGGAGCGCAAGCTCGCCGAGGCCAAAGCCGAGGACGCGGCGGTGGCCGCAGACCTCGACGCCGCGCAGGCGGCCTTCGACCAGTCCGCGAAGGCGGTCCTGAAGGCGCAGGACGACGTGGAGCGACAGCGGGCGCTGGTGGGCGTCGTGGTCCGCACGAACTACCAGCAGCACACCGACCTGCAGGGGCTGAGCCTGGTGCTGGGCGCAGACTCCGCGGCCGAGCTCGCCCAGCGGGTGCAGTGGTCGAACACCCTGTTCAACAGCACCACCAGCCAGCTCGACCGGCTCAAGGAGCTGGAGACGGGCCTGATCGCGGCGCGGACGGCGCGGGCTGACGCGGAGGCCAGGCTGGCGGAGAAGAAGGACGCCAGCGCTGCCCACCTCGCCAAGGTGCAGCAGCTGACCGCCGAGGCGGCCTCGCGCCAGGCCGCGGTTGCGAGCCTGGTGAAGGCGAACCGGAAGCTCAAGGCCAAGGCGCAGGACGAGCTGGAGTCGAGCAAGGCCGAATATGCGGCGCTGGAGAAGCAGGAGGCCAGGATCGAGGCGAAGCTGCGCGGCGACGACTACAACACCGTCAACAACGGCGGGTTCATCAAGCCGGTGAACGCTCCGGCCGGCTCGCCGTTCGGACTTCGCTACCACCCGATCCTGCACTACTGGCGGATGCACTGGGGCACGGACTTCGGTGCTGCCTGTGGTGCGCCGATCCGGGCGATGGCGAACGGGAAGGTCGTCTCCGCCGGCTGGACCACCTACGGCTTCGGCAACTACACGATCATCAACTACGGCCGGATGCACGGCGCGCAGCTGGCCAGCGGTTACGCGCACCAGTCGAAGGTGATCGTCCACGCCGGCCAGAAGGTCAAGCAGGGCCAGATCGTCGGCTACGTCGGCACCACCGGCCTCAGCACCGGTTGTCATCTGCACCTGCAGATCTACCGCAATGGTGTCCGCGTGAACCCGATGCGCTACCTGTAGCTGCCCCGTCCGCGGGTGCGTTGGTAGGCTGGGCGGACGCGCGGAACGAGGGGAGAGGAGCCGCCATGCCGCGACCACAAGGCCGGATCATGGTGGCCCAGAACCGCAAGGCCCACCACGACTACCACTTGCATGAGAAGTTCGAGGCGGGCATGGTGCTGACCGGCACCGAGGTGAAGTCCCTGCGCGCCGGACGGGCGTCCCTCGCGGACGCGTTCGCCACCGTCGACGACGGCGAGGTGTGGCTGCGCAACATGCACATCCCCGAGTACGCGTTCGGCACGTGGAAGAACCACGCCACCCGGCGCAACCGCAAGCTGTTGTTGCACCGCAAGGAGATCGCGAAGCTCGAGCGGGAGACCACGGCATCCGGCAAGACCATCGTGCCGTTGGCGATCTACTTCTCCGACGGCTACGCGAAGGTCGAGCTGGCGATCGCCACCGGCAAGCGCGACTGGGACAAGCGGCAGACGATCGCGGCCAGGGACGCCGATCGGGAGGCACGGCGCGAGCTGGCCGCGCGCAACCGGGGCGAGCGATGATCCGGCGGGCGCCCGCCCGCTGGCTGCTGGCCCTCGCCGTCCTGCCGTTCATCGCCTGGGGAGTCGTGGGCGGAGCGACAGCCACGCACGCGGCGTCGTCCGACACCTTCGACCGGTTCGACGTGGTCGCAACGCTCGACGAGCAGGGCTACGTCAACGTCACCGAGACGATCGTGCTGCGGTTCGGCTCGTCCTCGGGCAGGCATGGTCTGGAGCGCACCTGGATCACCAGGGAGCCGGACGACGCCGAGCACGACCTCGTCTACCGGATCGACCGGCTCACGGTCACCAGCCCCGACCCCGTCTCGACGGCGGTGAGCACGTCCGACAGCCAGACCGACCGCAACGGCTACCGGCGGATCCGCGTCGGCTCGTCGGAGCGGACGATCAGCGCCCCGACGGCGACCTACGTGCTGTCGTACCGGATCGAGGGCCTGATGCGCACCTCGGGCAGCTACGACGAGCTGTACTGGGACATCACCGGTGCCTCCATGCCGCGGATCGTCAGTGCGACGGCGAAGATCACCGTCCCCGGTGGGGCGGAGGACGTGTTCTGCTCGGTCGCCACCCCCGGCAATCGGGGCGACTGCGTTACCTCCACCATCTCGGGCGGCGTTGCGGAGTTCGCGGCGTCCGACATTCCTCCCGGTGAGGTGATGACGGTGTCGGTCAAGGTCGGCGCCGGCCTGGTGAGCGGAAACACCCCGATCCGAGTGGAGAACGCCGAGACCGAGACCGGGCGACAGCTGGCGTGGGCGGCCGGCGGTTCGCTGGGCGCGGCTGCGCTGGTGCCGTTCGTCGGCTGGTGGTACGTGCGTCGGCGCTCTCGCGACTACCGCTACGCCGGCATGCCGCCGGGCACGTTCCCGCCCGAGGACCGGCAGGTGCCGGAGGTGCCGTCCGATCCGAAGCTGGAGATCCCGGTCTCGTTCGCCCCGCCACGGCTGGCGGTCGCCGAGGCGGGCCTGCTGATCGACGGTGAGACCCAGGTGCGGGACACCACCGCCACCCTGGTCAGCCTGGCGGTGGCGGGGGCGATCCAGCTGCGCAGCGACGACGAGCAGCAGGTCCGGCTGGTCGACCGCTCGCGGGCGCCGGACGCGGTCAGCAAACTCGTGCTGGACGGGCTGTTCCCGCGCGGCAGCGACCCGGGTCGGGTCGTGGACCTGGGCATCCCCGGCACGCTGTCGGACGCGCACGAGAAGATCCAACGGACGGTCCTCGCCCGCGCGAAGCGCGAGAACTGGTTCGCCCGGCTGCCGGGCACGGTGGGCGGTCTGGGCTGCGGGATCGGCGGGTTGTTCTTCCCCCTGTTGATGTTCATGATCATCGGCGGGACGTTCTTCGGGCCGCTGCTGCTGCTGGGTCTGCCGTTGTTCGTCGTCCTGGGCGTGACGGTGTTGGTCGCCCGTTCGAAGCTGCGTCGCGGCCAACGGACGGCGTTCGGCCGGGCGTACACCGACCAGGTCGAGGGCTTCCGGACGTACCTCGCCACGGCGGAGGCGGAGCAGCTGCAGTTCGAGGAGGGCGAGGACATCTTCAGCCGCTACCTTCCCTGGGCGATCATGTTCGACCTCACCGACCGGTGGACGCGGGTCTGCCAGCGGCTGGTCGAGCTGGGCCGGCTGCCCGCCGCGCCGCCGACCTGGTACTTCGGCACCGATTGGGACCTGCACAACCTCGGCTGGCGGCTGAACACGTTCGACACCTCGGTCGGCACGTCGATCGCTTCACCGGCGCCGTCGTTCAGTGAGTCCGGCTTCGGCAGCGGCGGCTCCGCGTTCAGCGGTGGCGGCGGATTCAGCGGAGGAGGCGGGTTCTCCGGCGGCGGCGGTGGCGGCGGAGGCGGTGGCAGCTGGTAGTCGACCGGATGCGACGGGGACGGGCGGGATGCCGAGAGCTCGAGACCCGCGTGAGGGATCGGACGGGTCCCGTCTCGCCTACTTCACGCCGACGAGGTCGCAGACGAAGATCAGGGTCTCGCCGGGGCCGATGACGCCACCGGCGCCGCGGTCGCCGTAGGCCAGATGCGGCGGGATGACGAGGCGGCGACGTCCGCCGACCTTCATGCCGACCAGGCCGTTGTCCCAGCCGGTGATCACTCGCCGGGCGCCGAGCGGGAAGACCAGCGGCTGGCCCCGGTCGTAGCTGGAGTCGAACTCCTCGCCCGAGGAGAACGCCACCCCGACGTAGTGGACGGCCACGGTCTTGCCGGGGACGGCCTCAGGGCCCAGTCCCTCCTCCAGGTCGATGATCTCGAGCTCGGACGGGGCAGGACCCTCGGGCGGGTCGACGAACGGTTTGTCCATGCCGGGCACCCTACCGGAGCCCTATCCACAACGCCGCGCACCCTACCGCGGCCCTCTCTCCACAACGTGGTGGAGGGAAACCGGCGAAGACGCCGGGAAACCATGCACACTGTGGTGCAGCCCCGGGGCGCGACGGCCGATTCGGCTTCGGGTGGGTCAGGGCATATTTCGGGTGGGTCAGGGCATATACTGGACTGCTGGCCGGGAGTGATCCCGTCCGGCGACAACTCAACAGGGGGTGACTGGTTTCGACTTGGGACGGTAGTTCCAGGAGAAGCGGGCCGAGGATCCGGGGACATCTCGTTAACGACTCCCGGAAACCAATAAGTGCCAACACACAGCGCACTGACTTCGCTCTGGCTGCCTGAGCAGCTAACGAAGGGTCAGCCCGGACGCGCCTTCCGTCCGGTTCCTGGCCTCATCTAGAAGGCTCACCGCTCTGACCTCGTTCCAGGGTCTGTGGCGGGAAATTCATGGAACTGGGCTTGTTCACCACGTGCTGACGCGAGGGTGAGAGCCGAGTAGAACGACTGGTCAGCTGCGCCCGGAGAAGTCCTGGTTCACCTCTCGAGGACGCGGGTTCGACTCCCGCCACCTCCACCACGACGAGACGCCCCGGTTCCGCACGGAACCGGGGCGCTGCTGTGCCTCGGGCTCAGGATCGCTCTCGCTCGCCGGGCGGGACCTGGCTGGAGAGCCGGCGTGCCAGACTGGGCGGCAGGGAGGTGTGATGGCGGAATTCACGGTCGGCGACCTGCTGGTGGCGGGCATCTCGATCACGGACGGCGTCTTCGACGGCACGGTGGTCCTGCTGCTTGACGCGGACGAGTCGGGCACCCTCGGTGTGGTGCTCAACAAGGTGACCCAGATCGACCTCTCCTCGGCCCTGCCGACATGGGCGGGGATGGTGAGCGAGCCGCAGGCACTGTTCGACGGCGGTCCGGTCTCCCAGCAGGGCGCGATCTGCCTCGCCGAGCCGTGGTCGGAGGCGGAGGAGCCGCCGGGCTGGCGGGCGGTGTCCGGCCGGATCGGGCTGCTGAACCTGGACACCCCGGTGGAGATCGCCGAAGGCACCTACCGTCACCTGCGCGTCTTCGCCGGCTACGCGGGCTGGGACGCGGGCCAGCTCGAGCGGGAACTCGAGTTCGACATGTGGCACGTGGTGCCGGCGCTACCCTCCGACGTGTTCGATCCCGATCCGGCGACACTGTGGCGCCGGGTCCTGCGCCGGCAGGGTGGGGAGCTCGGTCTGCTGTCCACCTGGACGGCGTCCGCAGAGCTGAACTGACGGCGCTTGCGCGGGGTCGCGTCCGCGTGCGGCGTCGTCGCCTAAGATCGTGAGCACTGGCTCACAAGGAGGACGAAGGTGTCAGAGGCTCCCCGGAGTTCACCGCGGATCCTGGTGGTGGACGACGACGAGGCGCTTGCCGAGATGCTGCACATCGTCCTCGGCTCGGAGGGGTTCGACGCCCGGCTGTGCCACACCGGGGACGCCGCGCTGGACGCCTTCCGCGACTATCGGCCCGACCTCGTCCTGCTCGACCTGATGTTGCCCGGCCGCGACGGGGTCGACGTCTGCCGCGACATCCGGGCCGAGTCGGGCGTGCCGGTCGTGATGCTGACGGCGAAGAGCGACACCATCGACGTGGTGGACGGGCTGGCCGCCGGCGCGGACGACTACGTCGCGAAGCCCTTCAAGACACAGGAACTGATCGCCCGGATCAAGACCCGGCTGCGCCGCCACGTCACCCCGGACGCCGATGTCGACAGCCTGCGGATCGGCGACCTCGTGATCCGGGTCAACGAGCACACCGTCCGCCGTGGCGAGACCGAGATCACGCTCACCCCGCTCGAATTCGATCTGTTGCTCGCGCTCGCCCGGCGTCCCCGGCAGGCCTTCACCCGTGAGGTGCTGCTGGAGGAGGTGTGGGGCTACCGTCACGCCAGCGACACCCGGCTGGTGAACGTGCATGTCCAGCGGCTGCGCTCGAAGATCGAGAAGGACCCGGAGCGGCCCGAGATCATCGTGACCGTTCGTGGCGTCGGCTACCGGGCCGGTGAGCCGAAGCCGGCCTGATGAAGGGTCTGGCCCGCTTCGCGCCGTTCCGCCTGTGGGCACGGTCACTGCCGTTCCGGGTGGTGGTCAGCACCCTCGCCGCGGCGATCGTGATCCTGGTGGCGACAGGCTGGTTCCTGATGGACCAGTCCAGCCGGGGCATCATGGCCGGCAAGACCCAGACCAGCCTGGCGGAGGCGTCCGCCGTGGTCGCGAGCATGCAGCGCGACCTGCGCACCACCGACCTGCGCACGACATCGGTCAGCGAACGGATCAGCCGCCTCGCCCGGGACGCCGCCGACCGTGGCCAGGCCGGCAACCAGTACTTCGTCGTGGTCGAGACCCCGATCTCCCAGATCGGCAGCCGGGGGCTCGCGTCCGAGAGCATCCCGGACAGCCTCCGCACCGCGATCGGCAGCGGGGACGGCCTGTGGAGCACGCCGACGCTGATCCGGTTCACCGACGCCCGTCCCGCCGAGCCGGGCCTGGTGGTGGGCGCGACCCTGGACGCGCCCGGGCAGTCGCCCTATCCGATCTTCTTCCTCTTCTCCACGAGCCAGGAACAGCGCACCCTCGCCGTGGTGCAGCAGGCCGCCCTCGCCACCGGGGTGTTCCTGCTGGCCGGTCTGACCGCGACCGTGTACCTGATCTCGCTGCAGGTGCTGCGCCCCGTCCGCGCGGCCCGGTTGGCAGCGGAGAGTCTCGCCGCCGGGCACTTGGAGGACCGGATGGCCGTCGTCGGGACGGAGGACCTCGCCGGCCTCGCCCGGTCGATGAACCACATGGCCGAAGAGCTGGACAAGAAGATCACCGAGCTGCAGAACCTCTCCCTGGTGCAGCAGCGCTTCGTGTCCGATGTGTCCCACGAACTGCGCACGCCGCTGACCACGATCCGGATGGCCGCGGAGGTGCTGCACGCGCACCGGGCCGCTTTCGACGCGGCGTCCGGACGGTCGAGCGAGCTGCTGTCCGCGGAGCTGGACCGGTTCGAGGAACTGCTCACCGACCTGCTGGAGATCTCCCGCTTCGATGCCGGCGCCGCCGAACTGGCGCTGGATGACATCGACCTGACCGTGCTGACCGGCGAGGAGGTGGCCGCCGTGGAGCGCCTGGCGGAGGAGTTCGGCACGGTGATGACCCTCGACGCGGACGGTCCGTGCGTGGCCGAGGTTGACGGACGGCGCATCCGGCGGATCCTGCGAAACCTGATCACCAACGCCATCGAGCACGGCGAGGGCCGGCCGATCACCGTCCACGTGCGCGGGTTCGACCAGGCTGTCGCGATCGCCGTCCGCGACCACGGGGTGGGGTTCTCCGCCGTCGAGGCCGGTCAGGTCTTCGACCGGTTCTGGCGCGCCGACCCGTCCCGTGGCCGGAGGGTCGGCGGCACCGGGCTGGGGCTCTCGATCGCCCTCGAGGACGCGCGGCTGCACGGCGGCCGGCTGGACGCCTGGGGACGTCCGGGGCTCGGGGCGCAGTTCCGGCTGACCCTGCCGCGGCGGGCCGGAGAGCACTTCGATGCCTCGCCGTGGCCGCTGGTGCCCCCGGATGTGAAGGGAAGGGCCCATGCTGCGCTGCACTGACTCCCGGACGCGATGGCTCGCGGCAGCGCTCGGCGTCCTGCTCGCCCTCGGCGGCTGCGCGACGGTCCCGACCAGCGGTCCGGTGGAGCACCACACGCCGCAGGCCAACGGCGTGAACTCCGGCGTCCAGGTCGACCCGCTGCCACCCTCCGACGGCGCCAGCCAGCTGCTGGTGGTGGAGGGCTTCCTGCACGCGATGAGCGTGTACCAGCCCGACTACGAGATCGCGCGGGAGTACCTGACGGAGGCGGCCAGCAACGCCTGGCACCCCGAGGCCGGGGTGCAGATCTACGCCGACGGCTACCCGCCGACCGAGTACAACCAGACGGTGGCCCTGCCCGCCCCGCTCTCGGGCAAGCTGGACGCCACCGGCCGCTACCAGCCGGTGAGCGGCGACTCGGCGCCGGGCTACGCCCCCGGCAAGAGCAATGTGCACAACTTCACCCTGGTCAAGAACGACGCGGGGCAGTGGCGGATCAACAACCCGCCCGAGGGACTGCTGGTGTCGCGGTACGTGTTCACGACGAACTTCGTGGCGGTGAACCTCCACTTCCTGGACGCCGGGGGTGACGTCCTGGTGCCGGATCCGCGGTTCTTCGCCGCGGGGGACCAGGCGCTGGACGCCGCCGTCGCGGCGCAGCTGGCCGGGCCGTCGGAGTGGCTGGCTCCGGCCGTGCGCAAGGTCGACACCAAGGGTGTCACCGTGCTCGGTGTCGACGTGGACGACGCCGGGGTCGCGGGCGTCGCGCTCGGTGGGTCGGCGGACCGGCTGCCGGAGGATCAGCGCCGCACGCTGCTGGCGGAACTCGTGTACACGCTGTCCGCGTTCACGCAGGTGGGCGCGATCCGAGTGGCCGCGGACGGGCAGGCGTGGCGGGACGACACCGGGCAGGCGATGGTGCGCAGGGACACCTTCAGCGAACTCGCCCCGGCGGGCGCGGTGTCGCGGGCGTTCTTCCTGGTGAAGGACCACAAGCTGCAGCGCCTGCACGACACCAGCGACTGGGACAAGTTCGCGGTGGTGAACACGCCGCTGGCGCGGCCGGAGCAGGTGGCGGTGAGCCGGGATCTCACCGGCTTCGCCGTGATCGCCCAGAAGGGCACGCGGCTGCAGACCGCCCAGGCGGGCTCCACGAAGGTGCACAACCTGCGGACGGGCACCGGACTGCTGCGTCCGTCCTTCTCGCGGACCGGTGAACTGTGGTCGCCGGCCGCGTCCGGGTTGAGCGGGCTGCAGGTGTTCAGGGGGGAGCAGCGACTGCCGGTGACGGTCGAGTCTCCGGAGAAGTCGCCGAACCTGGTGAACCAGCCGGTGGTGGCCATGTCCCTGTCGCCGGACGGCGTCCGGGTGGCGATGATCCTCCGCCGGGGCGGCAACACCGTGGTCGGCCTCGCCCGCGTCCAGCGGGGGGCCGACGGGGGAGTGATCCTCGGCGGGTGGCGCAGCATCGACGTGGCCGCCACGGCGGGCACGGCCGGCAAGGCGCTCGACCTCGGGTGGGTGACCGAGACGAAGCTGCTCGTGCTGCAGAGCAGCGACAGCGGCGCCGGGGAGAGCGAGACGAGCAGCGTCGTCCAGGTCAGTGAGGACGGCGCGACCGCCACCGACATCGGGCCCAGCGAGACGGCGAACCTCACCCAGCTCGCGGTCGCGCCGGGGCGTGCGGTCGCGCTCGGCGCCAACGGTGGCGTGTACCGCCTCGACGGAGAGTTCAACTGGAATCTGGTGATCGCGGCTGTGGATGCCGTCGCCTACTCGGGCTGAGCCTGTGGACGACTGACCGGATCGGCGGCCGGCTGCCGAGGATGACGGTGTGCGGATCGCCGATGTGCTCGACCGGGCGGCCGAGCTGGTGCTCGGGGCCGGCTGCGCGGGCTGCGGGCGTCCGGGGCTGGGCCCGTGCGCGGACTGCGTGGCGGCGGTCGACCGGTCGCCGCCGTTCGTCGCCCCCGGGCTGCCGGACGGGCTCCCGCCGGTGTTCGCCGGAGGGAGCTACGCCGCCGAGCTGCGGCGGCTGCTGATCGCGGCGAAGGAGCGGCACGCGCTCGGAGTGGTGCCCCTGCTGGGGCGCCGGTTGGCGGCGTCGGTGGCGGGCTGGGCGTTGAGCGAGGGGGACGGAGGGCAGGTGGCCCTGGTGCCGGTGCCCACGGCGCGGGCGCGGGTCGCCGAGCGCGGCCTCGACCTGACCGTTGCCCTTGCCCGGGTGGCGACCGGGAGGTTGCGCCGGGCGGGGCTCCCGGCGTCCGTGTGGTGCGGGCTGCGGCTCGTCCGTCGTCCGGCCGACCAGTCGGAGCTGGGCCGGGAGGGCCGGCTGGCGAACCTCGCCGGGGCGCTCGAGGCGTCCCGGCCGCCGTCGTCCGCCCGCCTGGTGGTCGTGGACGACATCGTGACGACCGGCGCGACGCTCCTGGAGGCCGTCCGGGCGTGCTCGGCCGCCGGACGCGCGCCGGTCGCGGGTGCAACGGTGGCGGCCACCACCCGCAGGGGCGGCGGAAAGGGGCGCCCGGTGACCCGGGCGCCCCTTTGGGCGGGTGATCCCTGAGGACGTTGATCCCTGACTTTGACGAAGGGTGCTCCTCAGGGCTTCGTCAAGCTCAGCCAGCACGACGCCGTCTAGATCGCGGTGGCGCCGCTCTCTCCGGTGCGGACGCGGACGACGGTGTCGACCGGGACGATCCACACCTTCCCGTCCCCGACCTGACCGGTGCGGGCCGCCTGGACGATGACGCCGGTGAGGGCTTCCGCCTCGGCGTCCTCCACGAGCACCTCGAGCCGCACCTTGGTGATGAAGTCGATGGTGTACTCCTCGCCGCGGTAGACCTCGACGTGACCGCGCTGGCGGCCGTAGCCGGACACCTCGCTGATGGTCATGCCGCCGACACCGTGGCGCACCAGGGCCTTCTGCACGGTCTCCAGCATCTCCGGCTGGATGATCGCCGTTACCAGCTTCACTTCGAGGCTCCTGTCTTCGCGGTTTCCGGCATGTCGTCCTTGGTGAGCACGAGAGTGCGCTGGACCTTGTTGGTGTAGTAGACGGGGCTGAGGTCGTAGCCGGCCTCAGAGTGCTCGGCGAGATCGATGCCGCTCAGTTCGTCCACGGAGCTGATCCGCCAGCCGATGGTCTTCTTGATCACCCACGCGATCGCGTAGGAGAGGATGAAGGAGAACGCCATCACCGAGAAGGCACCGATGGCCTGCTTGCCGAGCTGATCGAAGCCGCCGCCGTAGAAGAGGCCTGCCGCGGCCGGTTCCGCCGGGTCACCCGAGGTGGCCGGATCGGCGAGGAAGCCGATGAGCAGGGTGCCCACCAGGCCACCGACCAGGTGGACGCCGACCACGTCGAGCGAGTCGTCGTAGCCCAGGCGGTACTTCAGACCGACCGCGTAGGCGCAGGCGATGCCGGCGATCGCGCCGAGGATGATCGCGCCCACGGGGTTGACCGCTCCGGCGGCCGGGGTGATCCCGACCAGGCCGGCGACGATGCCCGACGCCGCACCGAGGGAGGTCGGGTGGCCGTCCCGGAACCGCTCCACCAGGAGCCAGCCGAGCATCGCCGCGGCGGTGGCGGCCAGGGTGTTCACCCAGGCCAGGCTGGCCAGGCCGTTGGCGGCCACGGCGGAACCCGCGTTGAAGCCGAACCAGCCGAACCAGAGCAGGGCCGCACCCAGCATGACCAGGGTCATGTTGTGGGGACGCATCGGCTTGGTGCCGAACCCGATCCGGGGCCCGACGACCAGAGCGAGGGCGAGCGCGGCGGTGCCTGCGTTGATGTGGATCGCGGTGCCGCCGGCGAAGTCGATCGCGCCGACCACGTTGGCGATCCAGCCGCCCACCACGCTGCCGTCGTCGCTGCTGAACGCGAAGACCCAGTGCGCCGCCGGGAAGTAGACCAGCGTGCCCCAGAGGATGGCGAACACCGTCCAGGCGCCGAAGGAGGCGCGGTCGGCGATCGCACCGGACACGAGAGCGACGGTGATGATCGCGAAGCAGGCCTGGAAGGCGACGAAGGCCAGCGCGGGGTAGGTGGCCTCCGGGTCGTTGGTCAGGAGACCCTGCAGGCCGGCGAACTCGAAGGGATCGCCGATGATGCCGAGGCCGCCGACGGAGTTGCCGAACGCCATGCTGTAGCCGAACAGCACCCAAAGGACACCGATGACCCCCATCGAGATGAAGCTCATCATCATCATGTTCAGGACACCCTTCGCCCTGACCATGCCACCGTAGAAGAGCGCGAGACCGGGGGTCATCAGCAGCACCAGAGCGGCACTGGTGAGGATCCAGGCGGTGTCGCCGGAGTTGAGTTCCAGAATCATGGGCATCAGGGTGTCCGACCGCTGTTACGTCGGCGTTCACTCGGTGTTACGCGCTGGTTAGGCGGTGTTACAGGCTGGTTGCAGGGTGTGCCCGCCGTCCACAGGGTGGCATGGCTGGCGCACGGGGAACACACAGGCCGAAGCGGTGGAAAAGCGCTCTTGCCGGGACTACGTTGGGGGCATGGCACCAACGCCAGTAACCAGTCCTTCCGGGCTGGGAGCCGGGCGGGTGCCTTCACTGTCCGCGCAGGCCCGCGAGGGTCTGCGCCCCCGGACCAAGGAGGTAGACATGGACGTCCTGGTGACTGGCCGGCACTGCCAGATCCCTGATGATTTCCGCGCGCGGGTCGAGGAGAAGATCGCCTCGATCGAGAAGCTCAAGGACAGGGTGATCCGGGTTGAGGTGCAGGTGTCTGCCCATGGGTACAAGCGGCAGCCCGACCAGTCGACCCGTGTCGAGATCACGCTGCGCAGCCGTGGACCGGTGGTGCGCGCAGAGGCGTCCGCAGATGACAAGACGGTGGCCTTCGACCACGCCCTGGACCGGTTGAAGTCGCAGCTGCGGCGCGCGTCGGACCGGCGCAAGACCCACCGTGGGCTGCGCGGGACGGAAGGCCTGGCGAGCGCCGAGCTGGCCGCTGCCCACGAGACCGAGGAGGTGCGTCCGGAGATCCGGAAGATCGCGGGCCTCGAGATCCAGGGGGACGGGCCGCTGGTGGTGCGTGAGAAGTACTTCCCGGCGGTCCCGCTGACGCTGGCCCAGGCACTGGACGAGATGGAACTGGTCGGTCACGATTTCGTCCTCTACGTGGACGCCGAGACCGGAGCCCCGAGCGCCGTCTACCGCCGCAAGGCCTACGACTACGGCGTGATCCACCTGAGCGTCGAGTCCGCCGAGGAGGCCACCGCCTGACGCCCGCCCCGGGACGGACGCCTGCGATCCGCCCGGAACCGCTGGTCGAGCCTGTCGAGACCCCCCCGGTCATCGTTCCCTGAGGAGGTCGCTCTGCGACCGTCACGAAGGGCGGGTGAGCTGGCCGTCAATGCCAGGGGGGTCGGGCTTGCCGAGACCCTGCCGCCTCACCGTTGGTCGAGCTCGTCGAGACCCGGTCCGGAACGTCAGAGTCACCTGTTTGGATAGAACCATGACGTTGAGCAGCCCTCTTGTTCCGGCCGGTGAGGTCCTGGCCCAGATGAGCGCGCTGCTGGACCGGCTCGACCCCGACCGCACCGGTGTGGACCCGAAGACGCGGCTGGCGTGGTTGCGTACCGCCCGCAGGGTGCAGGCCCGGGTCACCGCGCTGACCGCCCAGTTGACCGGCGAGGCCGACCACACCAAAGCCGCCGAAGAAACCGCGGGGACGCCGTTGGCGTCGTGGCTGGGTATGGGCGAGACGATCTCCCGTAAAGAAGCTGCCGGGGCTCTGCGTCAGGCACGCAAACTGGCCCAGCACCGGTTGGTGGGTGAGGCGGCGGTGGCCGGCAGGCTCGGCACGTCTCAGGCTCGGGCGATCACCACCGTGCTGGATAACCTGGCGTCGCAACTCGACGAAGCTCAGCAGGCCCAGGCTGAGCAGGTGATGGTCGACCTGGCCGGCCATCTGGACGCCGACCAGCTATCGAAGGCCGCCGGGCAGGTGTTGAAGACGGTGGTGCCGGAGCGTGCGGAGGAGTCGTTGGAGACTCATTTGCAGCGGCAGGCCGAGGCAGCGTATCGGCAACGCAGTTTGCGGTTCTTCTTCGAGGGTGCCTCGGTGCGTTTCGACGGCTCTTTGCCCCGCCCGGCTGCGGAGGCCTGGATCGCCCAGTTGGACGCCCATGCCGAGCAGGCCCGCCGTACCGCCCTGGAACGCCGCGACCCGTTGGCCGAAACGTTGATGCCGGAACAGCGACGGGCTGATGCGCTGATCGCCCAGATCCACCAACCCACCAGCGACGGCGCGGACGGCCCGTCGGCGCGGGTGCTGGTGATGCTGGACTACGCCAAGCTCACCGCCGGTGCGGCTGGGGCGGGTGTGTTGCCTGATGGGCAGGAGTTGTCGGCTGGTGAGTTGCGCCGGCTGTGCTGCCAGGCTGAGGTGATTCCGGTGGTGTTGGGTGGTCCGTCGCAGGTGTTGGATGTGGGTCGGGCCGAGCGGCTGGTCACTCCGCAGTTGCGGGCGGCGTTGATCGCCCGTGACAAGGGCTGTGTGTTCCCTGGCTGCGACGCCCCACCCAGCAGGTGTGAGGCTCACCACATCCTGCCTTGGTATCTGGGTGGTCTCACCTGGCTGCACAACCTGGTGTTGTTGTGTCATTCGCATCATCCGGTGTGTGAACCGGCCCGGTACGGGGTTCGGGATCAGTGGCAGGTGCGGATCGCCGCCGCTGATGGGCTGCCGGAGTTCATCCCACCCGCCCGGTTGGACCCGGGGCAGAAACCGGTCCGGCATGCCAGACACCAACACCCACCCGGCAGATCACACACCGGACCGACCCGCGCCGCCTGAGAGCTCGGCCGCGCCGGGGGTAGTCGCCGTGCCGGTGGCGGGAGTCCCGGCATGCGCCGTGATGATGTCCCGTCCGTCCGCCCTTCGTGATGCTCGCTGGCGCTCGCTCCTCAGGGACCGGTGGGGTGCGCACCCGGCCTGACCACTGTCGTCCCGGGCCTCGACCGGAGACCTCCCCATGCGGTCAGGCGGTGATCGCTGGTCGAGCTTGTCGAGACGCGGCAGTGGGGTCTCGACAAGGCTCGACCAGCGATGAGTGGCACGGCCGCCTCGGCCCCTGACCTCCGGGTGTCCTCAGGTTGGTGCAGGGATCCCGGCGTCCGCCAGGATGACGTCGGAGGGCTATTCGCGTCCGTCGGTGGCCCTTCGTGACGCTCGCTGGCGCGCTCCTCAGGAACCGCTGGTGGGGTGCCCGTCCGACCCCACCACTGTCATCCCGGGCTCCGACCCGGGATCTCCCGATGTGCTCAGGCTGTGATCGGTCGCCGAGCTTGTCGAGACGCGGCAATGGGGTCTCGACAAGCTCGACCAGCGATGGGTGGCACGGCCGGCGCGACCTCTGGCCTCCGGGCGTCCTCAGGGCGGTGCAGGGATCCCGGCGTCCGCCGGGATGATGTCGGAGGCTTGTTCGCCTCCGTCCGCCCTTCGTGATGCTCGCTGGCGCTCGCTCCTCAGGGACCGCTCGGGTGCGCACCCGGCCCGACCACTGTCCTCCCGGGCCTCGACCCGGGATCTCCCCATGCGGTCAGGCTGTGCTCGATCAGCAATCGGTGGCACTGCCGGCTCGACCGGACTTCCGGGCGTCCTCAGGCCGGTGCAGGGATCCCGGCGTTCGCCGGGATGACGTAGGGGTGGAACCGCACGTCCGTCCGCGGGCCCTTCGTGATGCTCGCTGGCGCTCGCTCCTCAGGGACCATTGGGGTGGGCGTCCGGGCCGACCACCGTCATCCCGGGCCCCGACCCAGGATCTCTCCATGTGCTCAGGTTGTGATCGGTCGTCGAGCTTGTCGAGACGCGGCAGTGGGGTCTCGACAGGCTCGACCAGCGATCGGTGCGAGGCCGCCTCGACTGGACCTCCGGGCGTCCTCAGTGCGGTGCAGGGATCCTGGCGTCCGCCGGGATGACGTTTGGGTGGGACCGCACGTGCGTCCGGGGTCAACGCGTGTTGGGGTGGGCGGCCGGACCTGCCAGGTCATCCCGGGTTCGATCTGGGATCTCCCGGCGTTGTGTTCCGGTGGTGCTCGCCGCCGGGCTTTCAGCGATCGGCTTAGGTGAGGGCGGAGAGCGTGGCGGCGACGAGGCTGGGGGCATCGGGACGGGTGGCTACGGCGGTGACCTGGAGGCCGGCGGCTCGGGCGGCTGCTGCGGCGGGGGCGCCGATCGCGACGACCTTTGGGCCGTCGGTGCCGCACGAGAGCACGGCGCTCCGGGCGACGGAGCCGGCGGTCACCACGAAGGCGTCGAAACTGCCGGCTCGCCAGGCAGTGACGACCTCGGCGGGGAGGTTGGTGGGCACCGTCCGGTAGACCGGTACTTGGCGCACCTCCCAGCCTTTCGCGATCAGGCCGCGGGTCGGCTCGGCAGATACCTTCTCGGCTCCGGGAAGCAGCACCCGGCCTGGTCCGTGCGGGAACACCTCAGCCAGCGCGGTGCCTCCGCCGGGGTCCGCGACCAGGTCCATACGGATCCCCACCCGCGCCAGCGCCGCGGCGGTCGTCGGGCCGACGGACGCCACTTTCGCAGCGCCCAGTCGGCCGGACAGGCCGAAGCCGCCGTCCTCCAGCGAGGCAACCGTCTGGGCCGACGTGACCACCACCCAGTCCCAGGCCTCGGCGAGGGCCGTCGTCAGGCCGTCCGTCGGCAAGGTCTCGAAGCTGGTGAAACTCGCCTGGACGACCTCGGCACCGGCAGCGGTCAGGGCCTCCGCCGTACCCGCGGGGGAGCGCTCGGGCAACAGGATCCGGCGGCCGGCGAGGGGTTTCGGCTTGGTGGCTCCGAGATCGACGAGGCCGGCGGCCCCCGCTGACAGCAGCCGTTCCGCCACCCGGGTGCCGAGCGCCACCGCCTCGGCGTCCGTCGCGGTTGCCTCGCCCTGTTCGACGAGGCGCGCGGAGCCGTCCACCGACACCACGGCCGCCCGCAGTGACAGTCCGGCAGCACCGACCACGCAGAACGCGCCCACCGGCGCGGCGCAACCCGCCTCCAACCGCTCCAGGACCGCCCGCTCGGCCACTGCCGCGAGCCGGGTCGGCAGGTGGTCCAGTTGGGCGAGGGCATCACGCACCTCTGCCGGGGCGTCCGCGCGGCACTCCACGGCGAGCGCGCCCTGGGCGGGCGCCGGCAGGAACTCGAGCGGATCGAGCCGTTCGGTGATCCGGTCGTCGAGGCCGAGCCGGCGCAGGCCCGCGGACGCGAGCACCACCGCGGCCAGGTCCTCGGTGGTCCGGCGCAGGCGGGTCTCCACGTTGCCGCGGATCGCCACCACCTCGAGGTCTGGGCGGCGGGCGAGCAGTTGGGCGGCCCGGCGCGGCGAGCCCGTGCCCACCCGGGCGCCCTCCGGAAGCTCGGCGAGCCGCAGTCCGTCCTGGGCGCACAGCGCGTCCGCGGGATCCTCGCGCGGCGGGACGGCAGCCAGCAGCAGGCCCGCCGCAGGCGCCGTGGGCAGGTCCTTGAACGAGTGGACGGCGAGGTCGGCCTCCCCGGAGAGCACCGCGGCCCGGACCGCGCCGACGAACACCCCGGCACCGCCCATGCTCGCCAGCGGCGCCGAACTCACGTCGCCGTGGGTGGTGATCCTGACCAGCTCCACCTCGTGGCCGAGCGCCCTCAGCGCGTCAGCCACCGTGCCCGACTGCGTCCAGGCCAGTGCAGAGCCTCTGGTCGCCAGCCGCAGCCTCACCGCAGCGGCTCCTGCGCGGTCGCCGCTGCGACCGGGGCGTCACGATGCGGGTTCGCGCAGCAGCCGCCGTAGCAGAACTGACCCGGCACCGGCTCCGGCGATCCCGTCCGCAGTTCGGCGGCGATCCGGTCGGCCAGGGCGCCGACGAAGGCGGGATCGGTGCCGACCGTCGGCGTGCGCACCAGCCGGACGCCGAGTTCCCCGGCCGTCTCCTGCGCCTGGGTGTCGAGGTCCCAGATCACCTCCATGTGGTCGGAGATGAACCCGATCGGCACCAGTACCACGTCGGTCGTCCCGGCGGCGGCGAACTCGCGCAGCGCGTCGTTGACGTCCGGTTCCAGCCACGGCACGTGCGGCGGGCCGCTGCGGGACTGGAAGACCAGGTCCCACGGCTTGGCGATCCCGGTCGCCGCCGCGATCCCTTCCGCGACCCTGGCCGCGACCCAGCGGTGCTGGGTGAGGTAGCCGTCACCGTCCGGGCCGGCATTCCGGGCCGCGACCGTCGGGATCGAGTGCGTGGTGAACACCAGCCGGGTGCTCGCCGCCGCGAGATCGAGGTCCGTGGGCAGGCAGTCGAGCAGCAGCTTCGTGATCGTGCTGGCGAAAGCGGGCAGGTCGTAGAACGGCGGCAGCTTGCGGACGTCCACGTCGATCTCTCCGCCGGCCAGCGCGAGCCCCAGGTCCTCGCGGTACTGCCGGCAGCTCGAGTAGCCCGCATAGGCCGCGGTGGCGACGGCCAGCAGCCTGCGGTGGCCCCGGCCCGCCAGATCGGCCAGCACGTCGGGCACGAACGGCGGCGAGTTGCGGTTGGCCAGTACGGCGTCGAGTTGCACGCCGGCATCGACCAGCGCTCCCTGCAGCGCGGTGAGCAGCGCGCGGTTCTGGGCGTTGATCGGGCTCACGCCGCCGAGGGTGAAGTAGTGCTGGCCGACCTCACGCAGCCGCTCCCGCGGGATCCCCCTGCCGGCGGTGACCCGTTCGAGGAAGGGCACCACCTCGCCCTCGCACTCAGGCCCGCCGAAGCCCATCAGCACGAGGGCGTCGTACTTCAAAGTAGTACTCACCGAAGGACTCGCGGCAGGTCGGACGGGTCGATCCGGTGCCCGGTGAAGAAGGGCACCTCCAGCCGCACGTGCCGCCGCGCGCCGGAGGAGCGCAGGTGCCGCATCAGGTCCGTGAGGTCGACGAGCTCGTCCGCCTCGAGGGCGAGCAGCCACTCGTAGTCGCCCAGCGCGAACGCCGCGACGGTGTTGCTGAGCACCTGGGGGAACTCGCGACCCAGCCGGCCGTGCTCGGCGAGCAGCGCGCGCCGCTCGTCCTCGGGCAGCAGGTACCACTCGTACGAGCGGACGAACGGGTACACGGTCAGCCAGCGCCTGGCTTCCGCGCCGAGCAGGAAGGCGGGAGCGTGGTCGCGGCTGAACTCGGCCTGCCGGTGCACGCCGAAGGCCGACCAGACCAGATCGACGGCGCTGCCGAACGCCTCCCGCTGGAACAGCCGCTGCGCCTCCTGCAGGTCGGACGCGGAGCGCCCGTGCAGCCACACCAGGACGTCCGCGTCGGCGGGCATGCCGTGCACGTCGTACAGGCCGCGCGTGGTGACCCCGGTCCCGGTCAGCTCGGCGATCAGCTCCCGGGTGGCCTGGGCGACCTCGTCGGGCGCGGGGGTGCGCCGGGCGAACACGGCGTAGCTGGTGTAGTGGATCTCTTCCTGCGGCGAGTTCGTGCTCATGCGGGGTGCTTCTCATGCGGGGTACTCATGAGGTGACCCTAACCTGACCGGTGGCATGAGCGTCCAGTGCGAGGCCGGCCTGGCGGCGGCCGTCCGTCACGCAGTCGGGTACACCCACCCCGCGCAGCGCCGAACCGGCGATCCGCCAGGCCGGCAGGTGGGCGAGTCCGGCCTCGGCGGCCGCCACCCTGGCCACGTGCCCGACGGTGTACTTCGGCATCACGGCCGACCAGCGGGCGACCCGGCTTGTGAGCGGAGCTTCCCGCGCGTCGAGGACGGCGCCCACGTGCGCGATCACCCGCTCCCGCAACTCGTCGTCCGGGGCGTGGGCGATTGCACCGAGGCGTTCGGGCACGAACGCCCGGATCAGCACCACGTCGTCCGGTGCCCGCCCCGCCCACTTCGCGGAACTCACGGTGACGCCGCTGATCGGTGCGGGGTCCGCCTCCAGCCAGCCGTGGGAGTCGACCGGTGTGGCGAAGGCCGCGGACGGGTAGGCAAGCGTCACCACGGTGGAGGTGGCCAGTGGCACCCCGGCGAGCGCTTCCGCTGCCCGCGGTGCCGGCCCCGCCAGCAGCGCCGCCGAACTGGCCACCCCGCCGGCCAGGACCACCGCGTCCACCGACTCCACGGTGCCGTCGCCGAGCACGGCCTGCGTGCTCCCGTCCGGTTGCGGCCGGAGGTCGGTCACCGAGGTCCGCAGCCGAAGCTCGGCGCCGGCCTCGGCCAGGCGCCCGGCGACGGCGTCCACCAGGCTGCCGAGGCCGCCGCGCAGCGTGCGGAACGGCGAACCGGGACCACGGCCGGCCGCGCGGGACTTCCGTCCCTGCGCGAGGGCAGCCAGCATCAGGCTGCGGTGCGTGCGCTCGTCCGTCCGCAGGGACGGCAGCACGGCGTCCAGGCTGAGTTCGTCCACGCTGGCTCCGTAGATGCCGCCCATCATCGGGTCGGCGAACCGCCGGACGATGCCGCTGCCCAGCCGCGCGCGCAGGAACGACCCGATCGCGACGTCCTCCCCGTCCCGCAGCTGCCGGGGCAGCACGAGGTCGAGGCCGGCGCGCAGCTTGTCCAGCGGCGAGAGGATCCCGGTGGTCACGAACGGGCCCAGCCGGGTGGGCAGCACCATGCCCATCCCCGAAGGCAGCGGACGGAGCCGTCCGCGCGAGCGCAGGAACACGATCCGCGACCCCGAGGTGCCGATCACGTCGTCGGCCAGGCCGACCTCTTCGGCGAGCTGAAGGGCTGCCGGCCGGTAGCTGACGAAAGAGTCGGGGCCGTGCTCGATCAGCAGGTCGTCGGCGACCTCGGTGTGCAGCTTGCCGCCCAGCCGGTCGGACGCCTCGACGAGCAGCACCTCCGCCGGATTCCGGCCGTCCGCGCCACGCACGGCCTCCCAGGCCGCGGCCAGCCCGGTGATCCCGCCGCCGACGACCAGCAGCCTCACTTGACAGGCTTGGGCACGTAGGGGCACAGCGGGTCGGACTCCAGCGGGTCGCCGGTCCACGCGTAGGCCCGTGCCCGCGAGCCGCCGCACCAGTCGTGGAACTCGCAGACCCCGCAGCGTCCCTTGAACTGGTCGGGATCGCGGAGCGAGCGCATCAGCGGCTCGTCGCGGTACAGCTCGACGAGCGAGCGGTCCTTGACGTTGCCGACGCTCACCGGCAGGAAGCCGGACGGGGTGACCTCGCCCAGGTTGGAGACGAACACGATCCCGTTGCCGTCACGGATGCCGAACGCCCGCGACATCGGGTGCGCCTCGACCTCCTCCTTGGTCTTGCCCGACCGCAGCAGCGGCTGGGCCATCAGCCGGCGGAAGTGCATGGCCTCGGTGGTCTTGACCCGGAACGGCGCCTCCCGGTTGGTCTTCGCCGCCCAGAGCAGCCACTTCTCCGCGTCGCCGGGGGTGAGCTCCGACAGCTGCGTGCCGCGGCCGATCGAGATCAGGAAGAACAGGCTCCACTGCATCAGCGTGTGCTGGCTGAGCAGCTCGTAGGTCGCCGGCAGGTCGGCCGCCGTCTGCGCGGTGACCAGGGTGTTCACCTGCACGGGCACCTCGGCCTCCGCCGCGATGTCGAGCGCCTCGAGGGTGGCGTCGAAGGTGCCCGGCACCATCCGCACACCGTCGTGGAAGGCCGCGGTCGAGCCGTCCAGCGACAGCGAGATCGCCTGGATGCCCGCCTCCTTCATCCAGTAGATCCGCTCGCGGGTGAGCAGCGGTGTGACCGCGGGGGCCAGCGAGACGCCGATGCCGCGCTCGGTGGCGGCCGCCACCAGCTGGGGCAGGTCGCCGCGACGCAGCGGGTCGCCGCCGGTCATCACCACGTGCGGCAGCGACTCGCCCGGGCCGGCGAAGCCGAGGATGTCGTCCAGCAGCCCGATCGCCTGCGCCGTGGACAGCTCGCCCGGCATCGGATCGGGCATCGCCGTGGCGCGGCAGTGCCGGCAGGCCAGCCCGCAGGCGTTGGTGAGCTCCCAGTAGATGATCATCGGCGCCCGGTTGTAGGCCCAGCCCTCCGGCTTCACCGAACCGATGCCGTGCGCGTGCGCGGGCCGGGTCGTCGCGGTGGGATGGGCCATATCAGGACTCCTGCTCGGGTGGGATGGAGTGGACGAGGTCGACGAGCCTGGTGAGCACGTCGGGATCGGTGTCCGGCGGTACGCCGTGGCCGAGGTTGAACACGTGGCCGGGAGCAGCGGCGCCCCGCCGGACGACGTCGCGGGCCGCGGCCTCCAGCGTTGCCCAGTCGGCCGCCAGTACCGCGGGGTCGAGGTTGCCCTGCAGCGGCACCCGGCCGCCGAGCAGCGCGGACGCCTCGTCCAGGCCGATGTCGGAGGCGACGCCGACCACGTCCGCCCCGGCGGCCAGCAGATCGGGCAACAGGTCGCGGGTGGCGGTGCCGAAGTGCACCCGTGGCACGTCGAGGTCGGCGACGGCCGTGAACACCGCGGTGGAGTGCGGCTGGACGGACGCGCGGTACTCGGCGGGGGAGAGTCGTCCGACCCAGGAGTCGAACAACTGGACGGCGACCGCCCCGGCCTCGACCTGCGCCCGCAGGAACGTGGACGTGAGTCTGCCCACCCAGGCCAGCAGCCGGTGCCAGGTCGGCGGGTCGGTCGCCAGCAGCGCCCGGGTGGCCGGCAGCTCGCGGTCGGGCCGGCCCTCGACGAGGTAGGACGCCAGCGTGAACGGCGCGCCGGCGAAACCGATCAGGGGCACGCCACCGAGCTGGGCGACCGACGCCGCGACCCCGTCCCGCACCGGGGCGAGGGCTACCGGGTCGAGTTCCGGCAGGGCGGCCACGTCCGCGGCGGTCCGTACCGGCGCATCGAGCACCGGACCGATCCCGGGCACGATCTCGACCGCCACCCCGGCCAGCCGGAGCGGCACCACGATGTCGGAGAAGAAGATGGCGGCGTCCACGTCGTGGCGACGGACCGGCTGGCAGGTGATCTCCGCGGCGAGTTCCGGGTTCAGGCAGGCGTCGAGCATCGCGGTGCCCTCGCGGACCGCGCGGTATTCCGGCAGCGACCGGCCGGCCTGGCGCATGAACCACACCGGGCGCCGCGAGGTGGGCTGCCCGCGATAGGCGGCCAGCAGCGGTGCCGCGGTGATGGTCGCGGTCACGCGTCAGCCTCGACCTCGATGCCGAACAGCGTCTGCAGGGCGTGCGAGTAGTCGGCCAGCTCGCCGGAGCGGGCGAGCTCCGCCGCCCGGAGCGACGGGGTGTGCAGCAACGCGTTGGACACCCGGCGCAGCGACCGGGCGACCGCCGCGGCCGTCTCGGGGTCGTAGCGGCGCGCGGCCGCCTCGATCTCGCGCTCGATGAACTGGCTGACGTGGGCGCGCATGGCGGTGACGGCCGGGGTGGCCGCCCGGCCCTGCTCGAGGTGCAGGTAGGTGTCCACGCCGCGGGCGACCAGGTCGCGCGCGGCCAGCACGGACGCGGTCTGCTCGGTCGGCGCGTGGGCGCCGACCTCCTCCAGATCGATCAGGTCGATGTTGAGCAGCCCGGCGGCGTCGGGGGCGACGTCCCCGGCGAGGGAGAGGTCGAGGACGGGCAGCAGCGCCGTCGCCGACGCCCGTGCCGCCGCCAGCTGTGCGGCGGACACCAGCGGGCCCTGGGAACTCTCGCCGCCGCTGCAGGTGACCAGCAGGTCGGCGGCGGCGATCGCGTCCGCGAGGCCGTCCATCGGCACGGGCTGGACGGGGTGCGTCGCGGCGAACTGCCGGGCGCGGTCGCTGGGGGAGTACACCCACAGGTCGGTGCAGCCGAGGCGGGACAGGGCCGCGGTGACCACTCGCGCGTAGCTGCCGGTGCCGACGACGACCGTGCGGCGTCCCGCCAGCGGGAAGTGTCGCTGCTCGACCAACTGCAGCCCGACCTGGGCGATGGACCGCCCGGCCGCGCCGAGGTCCGTCCCAGTGCTGACGGCTTTCGCCGTGGCGAGCGCGGCGTGGAACAGCCGGTGCAGCGACGCGGTGGCGCGCTCACCGGACGTGGCCAGTGCCTCGCGCACCTGGCCGATGATCTCCGCCTCGCCGACCACCATCGAGTCCAGGCCGCTGGCGACCTCGAGCAGGTGCTGCACGGCCGCCTGGCCCGCGTAGACCTCGAACTGGTCGACCAGCCCGCGCTGGGCCGGGGGCAGGGCGGTGCGGACGGCGTCCAGCGCCGCCTCGAGACCGGTGTGGAACGTGGGGGACTCGAAGTAGACCTCGAACCGGTTGCACGTGCTGAGCAGTACCTGGCCGGCCAGGCCCGCGGTGTCGAGCGCTTCGCGGATCGGCGCGGCCGCCTGGCTCAGGTGCGCCAGCTCGTCCAGCGGGACGAGGTGATGGCTGAGGCCGACGGCGCTAATGGGCACGCCCAGCATGGTAACCCGTTCCCCGCACCGTTCCGACCCGGTGGCCGCCCCGTCCCACCCCTCCCGTGCGTGCCACCCGTCCCTGATGGCTGCCGAAACCTGCCGAAGCTGCCGAACCTTCGGCAGCTTCGGCGACTTTCGGCAGCTTCGGGGCGGGGTCGGCCGGTGAGGCCAGTGGAATATTCATTCGTGATGCGGCATAGTCATGCCTATGACGATCAGGGTCGCGGTGGCGGGGGCCACCGGATACGCGGGCGGTGAACTGCTCCGGCTGCTGCTGGGGCATCCGGAGGTCGAGCTCGACGCGTTGACCGCGGGCTCGAACGCGGGGACGCCGCTGCTCAGCCACCACCAGCATCTTGTTCCGCTCGCCGACCGCACGGTCGTGGAGACCACCGCGGCCAACCTCGCCGGCCACGACGTGGTGTTCCTCGCCTTGCCGCACGGGCACTCCGCCGCCGTTGCCGCGCAACTCGGCCCGGACGTGCTCGTGGTCGACGCCGGCGCCGACCACCGTCTGGTGGACGCCGGCCAGTGGCGCGCCTTCTACGGCAGCGACCACGCCGGCACGTGGCCCTACGGCCTCCCCGAGCTTCCGGGTCAGCGGCAGGTGCTGGCCGCCACCCGCCGGGTCGCCGTCCCCGGCTGCTACCCGACGTCGGTCACGCTCGCGCTGCTGCCGGCGCTCACCGGCGGCCTGGTCACCGGACGGGACGTCGTCGCGGTCGCCGCCAGCGGCACCTCCGGCGCGGGCAAGGCGCTGAAGCCGAACCTGCTGGGCTCGGAAGTGATGGGTTCGGCACGTGCGTACGGCGTGGGCGGGGTGCACCGGCACGTGCCCGAGATGCTGCAGAACTTCGCCGTGCTCGGGGCGGCGGAGCCGACGATCTCCTTCACCCCCGTGCTCGCCCCGATGTCCCGCGGCATCCTGGCCACGGTGACCGCGCCGCTGGCCGCCGGCATCCCGGTCGACGTGGTGCGCGCCACCTACGCCGCCGCGTACGGCGACGAGCCCTTCGTCACGCTGCTGCCGGAGGGACTGTGGCCGCAGACCCAGTCGGTCGCCGGCTCGAACGCCGTCCACGTCCAGGTCACCGTCGACGTCGCGGCGGGCCGGCTGGTCGCCGTCGCCGCGATCGACAACCTCACCAAGGGCACCGCGGGGGGCGCCGTCCAGTCGATGAACCTCGCCCTGGGCCTGCCCGAGACCCTCGGTCTGACCACGATCGGAGTCGCACCATGAAGCACCCCACGAAGCTCTTCTCCTCCGCTGCGCTCCTCCGAACAACTTCGCGGGGACCCCGCGTGCACACCCCACAGAGTTCTTCTCCTCCGCTGCGCTCCCCCGAACAACTCTGCGGGGGCCCCGAATGAGCGTCACGGCAGCCAGGGGCTTCACCGCGGCCGGCGTGACCGCCGGGATCAAGGCCTCAGGGAGGCCCGACCTCGCCCTGGTGGTCAACGAGGGCCCGGACGCGCACGCCGCCGGCGTGTTCACGTCCAACAAGTTCACCGCCGCCCCCGTGCAGTGGAGTCGCGACGCGGTCAGGAACGGCAGGCTGGCCGCCGTCGTGCTGAACTCCGGCGGCGCCAACGCCTGCACGGGCTCGGCCGGACTCGCCGATGCCCAGAAGATGGCCGAGTGGACGGGCGCCGAGGTCGGCTGCGCCGCCGGTGACGTCGCGGTCTGCTCGACCGGGCTGATCGGTGTCCGGCTGCCGATGGACCCGGTCCTCACCGGCATCCAGTTGGCCGCCCAGGACCTCGCCCACACCGGTGGACCGTCGGCGGCGGAGGCGATCCGGACCACGGACACCGTCGCCAAGGAGGCCGTCCACACCTCGCCCGACGGTTGGACGATCGGCGGCATGGCGAAGGGCGCGGGCATGCTCGCCCCCGCCCTGGCGACGATGCTGGTCGTGGTCACCACGGATGCGGTCGTTCCCCCGGCAGAGCTGGACGCCGCGCTGCGGACCGCGACCGGCTTCACGTTCGACCGCACGGACTCCGACGGCTGCATGTCCACCAACGACACCGTGCTGCTGCTGTCCTCGGGTGCCTCGGGGGTCGCGCCCGATCCCGCCGAGTTCTCCGAGGCGCTGACCGCGGTCTGCGCGGACCTCGCCAGGCAGCTGCTGGCCGACGCCGAGGGTTCCGCGCACGACATCGAGGTCCGGGTGGAGGGTGCGGTGACCGAGGCCGACGCACTCGCCGTCGCCCGTGCGATCGCCCGCAGCAACCTGTTCAAGTGCGCGATCTTCGGCAACGACCCGAACTGGGGCCGGGTGCTCGCGTCCGCCGGCACGGTCCAGGCCGACTACGACCCCGAGCACGTCGACGTCGCCTTCAACGGCGTCCGGGTGTTCGTGGACGGCCAGCTGGGTGCCGACCGCTCCGAGGTCAGCCTCGCCGCCCGCGAGGTGCTGGTCGAGGTGCACCTCCACGCCGGGGACGCCTCCGCCGCGATCTGGACCAACGACCTCACCTACGACTACGTCAAAGAGAACGCGGAGTACTCGACATGATCGACGCGGGGGACAAGGCGGCCATCCTGATCGAGGCCCTGCCGTGGCTGGAGAGCTACGTCGGGAAGACGATCGTGGTCAAGTACGGCGGCAACGCGATGGTCGACGAGGCGCTCAAGGCCGCCTTCGCCGAGGACATCGTGTTCCTGCGCATGGTCGGGGTGAAGCCGGTCGTCGTGCACGGCGGCGGACCGCAGATCTCGTCCATGCTGAAGCGGCTGGGCATCACCAGCGAGTTCCGCGGTGGCCTGCGGGTGACCACGCCCGAGGCGATGGACGTGGTGCGCATGGTGCTGATGGGGCAGGTGAACCGGGAACTGGTCGGGCTGCTGAACGCGCACGGCCCGCTGGCCGTCGGGCTGTCGGGCGAGGACGCCGGCCTGCTCACGGCTGAGCGCAAGGGCCTGGAGCTGGACGGGGAGGAGATCGACCTCGGTCTGGTCGGCGAGGTGGCGGAGGTCAACCCCGGCGCCGTGCTCGACCTGATCAACGCCGGCCGCATCCCGGTGGTGGCCACCGTCGCGCCCGACGAGGAGGGGCAGGTGCACAACGTGAACGCCGACACCGCTGCGGGCGCCCTGGCCGCCGCGCGCGGCGCCGAGCGCCTGGTGGTGCTCACCGACGTGCCGGGCCTCTATGCGGACTGGCCGAACTCGACCGAGGTGATCCACCAGCTCGACGCCGACGCCCTTGCCGCGCTGCTGCCCACGCTCGCGTCCGGGATGATCCCGAAGATGGAGGCCTGTCTGGACGCCGTGCGCGCCGGGGTGCCGAGAGCAACCGTGATCGACGGCCGGGTGCCGCACTCGCTGCTGCTGGAGATCTTCACCGACGAGGGCGTGGGCACGATGGTGCTCGCGCCGGAGGCCGCGAGGTGAGCGTCGTCGCCGCCGGCGGCAGCCAGGCCGAGCTGACCGCCCGGTACAGCCATGCGCTGATGAACACCTTCGGTGCGCCGAAGCGGGTGTTCGTGCGGGGCGAGGGCGTCCACCTGTGGGACGCCGACGGCAACCGCTACCTCGACCTGCTCGCCGGGCTCGCCGTGAACGCGCTCGGCCACGCCCACCCGCAGGTGCTCGGCGCGATCTCCTCGCAGCTGTCCACGCTGGGCCACGTGTCGAACTTCTTCGCCACGCCCACCCAGATCGCGCTCGCCGAACGGCTGGCCGGCTTCGTCACGGCCAACTCGCCGGGGCTGGAAGCGAGGGTGTTCTTCACCAACTCCGGCACGGAGGCCAACGAGGCCGGCTTCAAGATCACCCGGCGCACCGGGCGCACCAAGCTGGTCGCGATGGAGGGCGCCTTCCACGGCCGCAGCCTCGGCGCGCTGGCGCTGACCGCCAACCCGGCGTACCGGGAGCCGTTCGAGCCGTTGCCCGGCGAGGTCACCTTCGTGCCCTACGGGGACGCGGACGCTCTCGTCGCGGTCCTCGACGAGACCGTGGCGGCCGTGATCGTCGAACCGATCCAGGGCGAGAACGGCGTGGTGGAACCGCCGTCGGACTTCCTGGCCCGCGCCCGCGAGCTGACGTCGGGCGTCGGCGCGCTGCTCTGGATCGACGAGGTGCAGACCGGCATGGGCCGCTGTGGCGACTGGCTGGCCAGCACGGCGTCCGGCGTAACCGCGGACATCGTCACCTTCGCCAAGGGTCTCGGCAACGGCTTCCCGGTGGGCGCCTGCGTGGCCACCGGCGAGGCCGCCGCGCTGCTGGGACCGGGCTCGCACGGCACGACCTTCGGCGGCAACCCGGTCGCTGCGGCGGCCGGCCTCGCGGTGATCGGCATCATCGAGCGGGACGGCCTGCTGGAGCGCACGACGGCCGCCGGCAACCGGCTGGCGGCGGGGATCATGGCCCTCGGGCATCCCCAGGTCGTCGGCGTGCGCGGACGGGGCCTGCTCCGCGGCGTCGTGCTCGCCGACCCGATCGCCCCCGCCGTCGCGGAGGCCGCCCTCGATGCCGGCTTCGTGATCAACGCCCCGCGCCCGAACGTGCTGCGCCTGGCCCCGCCGCTGATCATTCCCGAGGCCGAGATCGACCGCTTCGTCGCCGCCCTCGCCACCCTGCTCCCTGAGCCTGACGAAGGGCCTGAGCCCCCCGCGCCTCAATCGCTGGTCGAGCCTGTCGAGACCCAGCCATGACCGAGCAGCGCACCCCGGTGACGAAATCAGCCCGCCAGTCCCGGATCGCGGAGCTGATCGAGCGCGAGGCCGTCCGCAGCCAGACCGAACTGGCCGGACGGCTGGCCGCCGACGGGATCGCGGTGTCCCAGGGCACGCTGAGCAAGGACCTGCTCGAACTCGGCGCCGTCCGGGTACGCACGGCGACGGGTGAGCTGGCCTACGCGCTGCTGGCCGGGGAGTACGCGCCCGGGACCCCGGCGGCCCTCGCCCGGCTCACCCGGCTGTGTGGTGAGTTGCTGCTGTCCGCCGAGGCCTCGGCGAACCTGACCGTGCTGCGCACCCCGCCCGGCGCGGCCCAGTTCTTCGCTTCCGCGATCGACAAGGTCGCCTGGGACTCCGTCCTCGGTACGATCGCCGGCGATGACACGGTCGTCCTCGTCACCCGTGACCCGAACGGCGGCGCCGCGATGGCCGAGGCGTTCCTGAACCTGCACACCAGCTGAAAGGGAATCGATGAGCGATCCCACCGAGTCCGGCCGGCTGTGGGGAGGCCGCTTCGCCGGCGGCCCGGCAGAGGCGATGTTCGCCCTGAGCCGTTCGACGCAGTTCGACTGGCGGCTGGCCCGGCACGACCTGGCCGGCTCGCGGGCGCACGCACGGGCGCTGCGCGCCGCCGGGTTGCTCACCGGCGACGAGCTGGACGCCATGCTGGCCGGCATCGCGGCGCTCGACGCCGACGTGGCGTCCGGCGCCTTCGGGCCCGCCGACACCGACGAGGACGTCCACGGAGCCCTGGAGCGCGGGCTGATCGAGCGGGTCGGCCCGGAACTGGGCGGACGGCTGCGTGCCGGGCGGTCCCGCAACGACCAGATCGCCACCCTGATCCGCGCCTACCTCCGGGACGCGAACCGGGTCCTCGCCGAGGACCTGCGCGGCCTGATCGGCGCCCTGGCCGCGCAGGCGGAGGCGAACCTCGGCGCGATCATGCCGGGGCGCACCCACCTGCAGTCGGCCCAGCCCGTCCTGCTCAGCCATCACCTGCTGGCCCACGCGTGGCCGCTGGTCCGCGACCTGCAGCGGCTGCGCGACCTCGATGCCCGGCTGGCGGTCAGCCCGTACGGCTCGGGCGCGCTGGCCGGCACGTCCCTCGGCCTGGACCCCGAGCTGGTCGCCCGCGAGCTGGGCTTCGCCGGCTCGGTGCCGAACAGCATCGACGGGACGGCCGCGCGCGACCTGGTCGCGGAGGAGGCGTACGTGCTTGCCCAGATCGGGGTGGACCTGTCCCGGCTGAGCGAGGACGTCATCCTGTGGTGCACCCACGAGTTCGGCTTCGCCACCCTCGACGACGCCTGGTCGACCGGGTCGAGCATCATGCCGCAGAAGAAGAACCCGGACGTCGCCGAACTCGCCCGCGGCAAGGCCGGACGGCTGATCGGCAATCTGGCCGGCCTGCTCGCCACCTGCAAGGGCCTGCCGCTGGCCTACAACCGCGACCTGCAGGAGGACAAGGAGCCGGTCTTCGACGGCCTCGACCAGCTGCGGGTGCTGCTGCCCGCGGTGACCGGCATGGTCGCCACGCTCAGCTTCCACCACGACCGGATGGGTGAGTTCGCCCCCCGCGGCTTCTCGCTCGCCACGGATGTCGCCGACCACCTGGTCCGGCAGCGGGTGCCGTTCGCCCGCGCCCACGAGATCGCGGGCGCGTGCGTGCGCTACTGCGAGGCGCGGGGCATCGAACTGTCCGACCTGACGCCGGACGACCTGGCCGGGATCTCGCCCGAGCTGGACGCCGGTGTGCTCGCCGTCCTCACCGCGGAAGGCTCGGTCGCGTCCCGCGACGGGCGCGGGGGGACCGCACCGGACGCCGTCCGCGCCCAGCTGGTCGAGCTCCGCGCCGCCATCGCCGCACTCTGACCCGGCCGGGACGAGCCCTGCGTGCGGAAGAGCCGATCTCCTTCCGCACACGCGATAAGCTGTGAGCCGACTGGGTCGCTCCGGAACGCGGCCATCCTTCTCCTGGAGCCCTCACCGTGTTGCGCACCTCTGTCGGTCTGAAGCGGACCGTGATCCTCAGCGCGATCGCCCTGTGGGATGCGGCCGCCTGGATCGTCGCCACCTTCCTGCTGGCGCTGGCGAGGTTCGAGTTCGACGGCATGCGGGTGCCCTGGCCGACGGTCGCCGGCTATGCGATCAGCTGTGCGGTACTGCAGCTGGTGTCGGGGGCGATGACCAGGGTGTACCGGGGCCGGCACATCGCGGGCAGCTACCGGGAGGCCGTCCACGTCGGCATCACGGTGGCCGTGATCGCCGTCGTCGTCGGCGGTGTGTGGATCTTCGCCTTCGGTGGCATACCGCGCAGCCTCGCCGTCACCGTCCCGCCCACCACCCTGATGCTGATGTCGCTGATCCGCATCGTCGTCCGGACCGGCCACAGCATGCGGATCCGGGCCAAGCAGCCGAAGGACGCCGAGCGGGTGCTGGTCTACGGGGCCGGGCACGGTGCCCGGATCCTGCATCGGATGCTCGCCGAGGACGTGCACGCGCCGTACGAGATCGTCGGCTTCGTCGATGACGACGAGGGCAAGCTGCACCAGCAGATCGGCCGGGCCCGGGTGCTGGGCACGGGCGCCGACCTGCTGCGTGTCGTCGGACGGACGGGCGTGCACACCGTCATCCTGGCCATCCCCAGTGCCCCCCAGGCCGTGCTGCGCAGCGTCAGCAAGCAGGTGGAGGACGCCGGGCTCACCCTGCTGATCCTGCCGAAGCTGGCTGACATCGTCGGCCGGACGGTCGGCGTCACGTCCGTCCGCAGACTGCGGACGGAGGACCTCCTCGGCCGCGGCCAGGTGACCACCGACCTGCGGAGCATCGCCAGCTACCTCAACGGTCGGGTGGTCCTCGTCACGGGTGCGGGCGGCTCGATCGGGTCGGAGCTGTGCAGGCAGCTCGCGCAGCTGGGGCCGTCCTCGCTGGTCATGCTCGACCGCGACGAGTCGGCCCTGCACGCCGTCCAGCTCTCCATCTACGGCAAGGGCCTGCTGGACACCCGCGACATCGTGCTCTGCGACATACGCGACCAGGACGCGCTGGAGCGCGCGTTCTTCGAGCACCGGCCGGAGGTCGTCTTCCACGCCGCGGCTCTGAAGCACCTGCCGATGCTGGAGAGCTACCCGACCGAGGCGTGGAAGACCAACGTGCTCGGCACCCTCAACGTGCTGGAAGCGTCCGCCCGGCACAACGTGGCCCGGTTCGTGAACATCTCCACGGACAAGGCCGCGGACCCGATCAGCGTGCTCGGCAAGTCCAAGCGGCTCGCGGAGGAGCTGACGTCGTCGTTCGCCGCGCGCACCGGGATGAACTACGTCTCGGTGAGGTTCGGCAACGTGCTGGGCTCCCGCGGCTCGGTGCTGCACACCTTCTACCGGCAGATCGAGGACGGTGGCCCGGTCACGGTCGTGCACCCCGACATCACGCGCTACTTCATGACCATCCCGGAGGCCTGCCAGCTCACCATCCAGGCCGGCGCCATCGGGGAGCCCGGCGACGTGCTGGTGCTCGACATGGGCGAGCCGATCCGCATCCTCGACGTCGCCCAGCAGATCATCCGGCGCTCCGGCCGCCAGGTGGACATCGTGTTCACGGGCCTGCGGCCGGGGGAGAAGCTGCACGAGTCGCTGTTCATGGACGGCGAGCAGCCCAGCAGCACCCAGCACCCGCTGATCTCGCGCGTGGCAGTCCCGCCCCGCGACCCCGACTCGCTGCGGGGCCTGAGCCCCGACGCCTTCCTCCTCCTGGGTCAGCCGGGCGGCACGTCGTGATCTACCTGTCCCCGCCGGACGTCACGGAGGCGGAGGAAGCGGCGCTCGTCCGGGCGATCCGGTCCGGCTGGGTGGCGCCACTGGGCCCGGAGGTCACGGCGTTCGAGGCCGAGGTGGCCGCCGCGACCGGACGAGCCCACGCCGTGGCGCTGTCCTCGGGGACGGCGGCCCTGCACCTCGGGCTGCTGCTGCTCGGCGTCCGTCCGGGGGACGTGGTGGTCTGCTCGTCGATGACGTTCGCCGCGACCGCGAACGCGATCACCTACGTGGGCGCGGAGCCCTGGTTCGTGGACGCCGACGCCTCGGCGAACCTGAATCCCGACCTGCTCCGGCAGGCGCTGGCCACGGCCGACGCGGAGGGCCGCAGGGTGGGCGCCGTCGTCCCGGTGGACCTCTTCGGCCACGTCGTCGACCACGACCGGATCGACCCGATCGCGGCTGCGGCCGGAGTGCCACTGCTCTGCGATGCGGCGGAGTCGCTCGGCGCGACGTACGCCGGCCGGCCGTCCGGCAGCTTCGGCGAGCTGGCGGCGCTCTCGTTCAACGGCAACAAGGTGATCACCACCTCCGGTGGCGGGGCGCTGCTCACCGACGACGCCGCGGTCGCCGAACGTGCGCGCTACCTCGCCACCCAGGCACGGCAGCCCGCGCGGCACTACGAGCACACCGAGGTGGGCTACAACTACCGTCTCTCGAACCTCCTGGCCGCGCTCGGCCGCGCGCAGCTGGCGAGGCTGGACGCGATGGTCGCGCGGCGGCGGGAGATCCGGCTGCGCTACCGGGAACTGCTCGGCGGCCTGCCGGGGGTGCGGTTCCTCGGCCAGCCGGAGGCCGAGGCCGGCGCGACCACGGACAACTACTGGCTGACGTCGATTCTCGTCGAGCCCGACCTCGCCGGGTTCAGCAGCGAGCAACTCGGCGCCGCGCTGACGGCAGCCGGCATCGAGTCGCGACCGTTGTGGAAGCCGCTGCACCTGCAGCCGGTGTTCGCCGGCGCGCGGGCGGAGCTGGACGGCACCGGACAGTGGCTGTTCGAGCACGGCCTTTCGCTGCCGAGCGGCTCCGCGCTGACCGACGACCAGCTGGACACTGTCATCGGGGTGCTGGCCAAGGTGGTGGCCAGTGCCTAGCCGCTACCCCGAGCTGAAACGGCGACTCGACCTGGTCGCCGGACTGGCACTGCTCGCGGTGAGTCTTCCCGTCCAGGCCGCGGTGGCTGTCGCCGTCGCGGTCGACCTCGGTCGCCCGGTGTTGTTCCGGCAGGTGCGCACGGGCCTGCGGGGTGAGTCGTTCACGCTGCTGAAGTTCCGCACCATGCGTCCGGGGAGCGCGGAGGACGGCCAGCGGCTCACCGGCGTCGGCCGGTTCCTGCGTCGGACCAGCCTGGACGAACTGCCCAGCCTGGTGAACGTCGTGCGCGGCGAGCTGAGCCTGGTGGGCCCGCGTCCGCTGCTGCCGGAGTACCTGCCGCTGTACGACGCCGAGCAGCGGCGCCGCCACGACGTGCGGCCCGGCATCACGGGCCTCGCGCAGGTCAGTGGCCGCAACCTGCTGTCGTGGCAGGACCAGTTCCGCCTCGACGTGCGCTACGTCGACACGATGAGCGCCCGGCTGGACGCCTGGATCCTGCTGCGGACGATCGGCAAGGTGTTCGTCCAGGAGGGCATCGCCGCGGCCGGGGAACCGACCCGGTCGAAGTTCACCGGGAGCGGGCGATGAAACCGCTGGTGGTCGTCGGTGCGTCCGGATTCGGCCGCGAGACCCTGGACGTGATCGCGGCGATCGACCGTGCGGGGACGGGGGAGTGGGACCTGCGCGGCGTGGTGGACGACGGCCCCTCGCCGGCCAACCTGGACCGGCTGGCCGCGCGGGGCGTACGGCATCTCGGCAGCCTGGACGACGTCGTCGCCCGGCCTGTTGCGGAGTGGTTCGCCGTCGGCATCGGTGCGCCGGCCGTCCGCGAGCGGATCGCGGCGCGCCTGGCCGCCGCCGGACTGCGGGCAGCCACCCTCGTGCACCCGTCGGCGACGATCGGGGAGTGCACGAGGCTCGGCGCGGGCACGGTGGTCTGTGCCGGCGTCGCGGTGTCGACCAATGTCGAGACCGGCGAGCACGTGCACCTGAATCCCCACGCCACGATCGGTCACGACGCCCGCCTGGACGCATACGTCTCGGTCAACCCGGGTGCGATCGTCTCGGGCGACTGCCATATCGGCACCCGCTGCCTCATCGGCGCCGGCGCCGTGGTGCTGCAGGGCCTCAACGTCGGCCCCGACACCGTGATCGGTGCCGCCGCCTGCCTGACAAGGAACGCCCCGCCCGGGGTGGTCGCCAAGGGCGTCCCCGCCCGCTGGACGGACTGAGTCCCCGATCCAGCCCGGAGAGCCACGACCACCGGTCCCCTGAGGAGCCGTCCGGCGACGTACGAGCCGGTCGGCGTCACGAAGGGCCCCCGACCCGAGCCGTCCAACAGCGCTCAGCCTGCGTCCAGCGTCTCGACGCGCTCGACGAGCGCGTCAGCGGGTCCAGGCCTCAGTTGACCGTGACGCTCGCTCCCTTGGCGTAGACCTTGCCCTTCTTGTTCCCGCTCAGATTGGTACCGGTGAGCACCACGCCGGTCACGCCCTTGTCGGCGTAGACGCCGTAGCGGTGCTTGGTGACGATGGCGCCGCCAGTGACCTGCACGTTGCTGCCCTGCTTGATTCGCAGGCCGTCGTACTTGTACTTCTTCTTCCTGGAGTTGTACTTGATCGTCGAATTCTGCAGTCGCAGGCTGCTGACCGCGCTCTGGACGATCACGCCGTCGAGCAGGTTGCCGACGACCGCCAGCCCGTTGAGGTTGACGCTGCCCCTGACCGGAGCGTTCGCGTCCTGCGCCTCACTCCGCTTGCCGAGGACGTACACGCCGTACTTGTTGCCCGACGACGTGCCACCGGTGACCGTGACCAGCCGCGGCCGCAGCAAGGCGATACCTGCGGCGGAGGAGTCCTTCTTCGAACGACCGTTGTTGCTGTACGAACAGTTCAGAAGGGTGATCCCGGTCTCGGGGGTCAGGCTGGAACTCTGCTGCATCACCGCAAGGAAGCCGCGGCCAGCGTTGCTGTAGAACCGGCAGCCGCTGAACAGGATGTTGTCGATCACAGAGGCGTCCTGGCCCGGGATCGGGTGCGGTTCGATCACGACGCCGGCCTCGGGAGCCTCGCCCTTGTTGCTGTAGAACTTGGAGCCGGTGCAGGTGAAACCGTTGCACGAAGTGATGGCGAGACCGGCCCGGGCATTGCTGTAGCACTTGACTCCCGTCACCGTGACGTTCGTGCACGGCGCGGTGTTGGTGCCGATGTAGATGCCGTCGCCTTTCGCGTTCTTGGCACTGAGGTTCTGCAGCCTCACATTCTGCGAACCGTGGACGCGAATGGCATGGCGCCACTCGGTCTTCTTCTTCTCAAGCTTCTTGTAACCGTCCCAGGTGCCGCCGTTGACCGTGACGTCGACAGCGTTCTCGATCTGCAGCAGCGCGGTGTTGGTGCCGCGCATGTTCAGCAGGAGGGTCGCACCCGTCGCTTCGAGGTAGACCCCTGAGGGCACGTAGATCGGCTTGGTGCACTTGTAGGCGGTCTTGCTCTTGATGACCGTGACCTTACGGATCGGGCCCCCGGGGGTGTAGGGGCCCAGCGTCTTCAGGGCGTCGCCGAGCTTGTCTCCGCGCACGGTGAGCGTGGGCACGATCTCCGCGGCCGGACGGACGACCGGGGCGGCGATCGCGCGACCGAAGGGGGTCATCACGACTGCGCCTGCGGCGATTGCGGATGTGGTAATGAACTGGCGGCGAGTCACGGTCATGCGTCGATCTTCCCAATTCCCGCGCGGACCGGCAAACCGTGACTCAACCTCCGGTCGACGGTTCGATTCCGACGGCCGCGCACCAGACCGGCGCCCAGACCGCGAACGAGTAGTGCCGGGCCACCGCGTCCAGGGCGCGGCGGCCGAGATCGGCCCGGACGGACTCGGGGGCATCCAGCAGCGCTCCCAGCGCCTCTTCCCAGTCGCCGGTGACGCTGCTCCCGCCGAACCGCTCCAGCGCCAGCCGGTTCGCTCCCACCGGAGAACCGGCCATCGGCAGGCCCGTGGCCGCGTACTGCAGCAGCTTGTACGCGCACTTGCCGCGGGCGAACGGCGTGTCCGGCAGCGGGGCCACCGCGATGTCGGCCTGCTGGAGTTCCACGGCCACGGTGTCCTCCCGCCACGGCACGTACCGGACCCACGGACGGTCGCCGAAGCCGGCGTTGGGCCGTCCGGTGCTGATCACCCGGAGTTCGATCCCGTACCGGCGTTCGAGCCGGTCCAGCGCGGGCAGCAGGTCCAGCAGGTAGGCCTCGGTCGATCCCGACCCGAGCCAGACGATCCGTGGCCGCTCGGCGAGCGTCCAGCTCGACTTGGGACGGTAGGCGCCGGGCTCCACACACGACGGGACGACCACCACCTCGTCGCTGTACCGGCCGGCTTCCTCGGCCAGCGTGTCGTTCCCGGCGATCACGACGTCGGCGGCGCGTGCACAGGCCGCGAATTTCGCCGGTGCCGCGGAGATCCGGTCCCGCCACGAGAGGGACAGGTACACGGCGTCGTCCACGTCGTAGGCCGAATGCGCCGCCTCGCGCAGCAGCCGGGCCTCCACCGTCCCGCGGCTGAACGGGCTGGCCGAGCGGGACAGGAGCACCCGCTGGCCGCCGACGTCCAGCCGGCGAAGCTCCCGCTCCGCCGCGACCACGGCCGGGAGGTGGCCCAGGATCGTCCCCGGCCGCGCGTTCGGCAGCCCCGCGTGGCACTGGGCGCGGACGGAGAGCCCGAGGTGGTCGAACCAGTCGTACAGACGCACCCGGGTGCTGCCGGCCTGCCGGGAGTAGCTCGACACGGCGATCAGCGCGGGCGCCGGGCCGCTCACCGGCTCTGGAACCACTCGAGCGTCCTGGCCAGCCCGGTGGTCAGCGGCACCGGCCGGATATCGGGGAACAGCGCGCGCAGCGAGGTCGAGTCGGCCTCCGAGTGCCGCACGTCGCCCGGTCGCGACGGACGGTGCTCGACCTCCAGGTCTCTGCCCAGCAGCCGGCCGAGTTCCGCGACCAGTTGGGTGAGCGAGGTGTTGGTGCCGAACGCGAGGTTCACCGGTTCGGGGTGGGTGACCCGGCGCGCAACCGCCTCCAGCAGCGTCCGGCACACGGTCTCGACGAAGGTGAAGTCGCGCGAGGCCAGGCCGTCGCCGTTGACCGGCAGCGGCTCGCCGCGCAGTGCTGCGTCGATGAAGATCGGGATCACCGCCGCGTAGGCGTGGCCGGCGCGCTGCCCGGGACCGTAGACGTTGAAGAAGCGGAACGCCAGCGTGGACAGGCCGAACGACTGCTGGTAGGCGAGCGCGTACTGCTCGGTGGCGAGCTTGGTCACCGCGTACGGGCTGAGCGGGCGCACCCACTCGCGCTCGTGCTTGGGCTGGGCGGGATTCATCCCGTAGACGGACGAGGAGGACGCCACCACGGCATGGCCGACCCCCGCGTGCCGGGCGGCCTCAAGGACGGCGAGGGTGCCGGTGGCGTTGGCATGGTGGGTGGCGAACGGGTCGGCGATGCTGCGCGGCACGCTGCCGAGCGCGGCCAGGTGGATGACCGAGTCCATCCCGGCCACCGCAGCGGCCAGGCCGTCGCGGTCGAGGATGGACGTCTCGACGAACCGCAGGTCGAGCCCGGCGAGGTTGTCGCTGTAGCCCGTCGACAGGTCGTCGATCACGGTCACCTCGTGGCCCTCGGCGAGCGCGAGCCGGGCCAGATTGGCGCCGATGAACCCGGCACCGCCCGTGATCAGGAGTTTCACGCCGCCCTCGCCTCACATCGTCCGTGCATCAGGGTGTGCAACGCCTCGCATGGTAGCGGCGACGCCCGCCCAGATCCGCTCCGGCCGGAAGTCGCGGACGGCGCGCTCCCGCGCGGCCTCACCGAGCCGGGCACGCTCGTCGGGGGCAGCGGCCAGCCGGTCGATCGCCGCGGCCAGCGCCGTGGCGTCCCCGACGCCGACGGTGAGCCCCGTCACCCCGTCGACGACGGCGTCCACCGCACCGGTCGCGTCCGTCGCGATCGCCGGGACGCCGGCCGCCGCCGCCTCGAGCACGACGTTGGGGAAGCCCTCCCGCAGCGTGGGCAGGCACAGCACGTCCATCGCGGCGTAGTACGGCCAGACGTCGTCCGTCCACGGGACGTGCACCACGGCGAGCCCGCCGGCCTCCAGGGCGGACGCGATCCCGGGGTCGTCCAGACTGCCCACCAGCAGCAGCGTCGGCTTCGCATCGGCCGTCGCGGCACCCGCCAGCAGGCTGTCGATGCCCTTGTCGGCGACCAGCCGGCCGACGTAGCCGACCACGAGGCGGTCGACCGGCAGGCCCAGCGACTCCCGCAGCCCCGCGGCGCGGGCCACGGCCACCCGCGCGGCGATGTCCTGCGCCGCCACGCCGTTGCTGCTGCCGTCGCCGATCAGCAGCACCCGCCGGCGTCCCAGCAGGCGGTGCCCGCGCAGGGCGGTGCCCAGGCTGCGGCTGACGACCACCACATCGGTGGAGAGCGCGATGGCGAGCCGCTCGGCGAGCCACAGCAGCCACCGGCCCGGTCCGGACGCGCCCTCGAGCCGCAGCCCGCGCACCACGTAGACGCGCCGGGGTACCCGCGCCAGCCATGCGGCGACCGACCCGAGCAGGGCGGCCTTGGGCGTGCTCACGTTGGTCACGTCCGGACGCAGGGCGCGCAGCAGCCGCAGCCAGCTGCGCAGGGCGGCCAGGTCGCGCAGCGGGCTCATCGATCGGCTCATCGCCAGCGGGTGTGGCGTGAACCCTTCGCGCGCGGCGGCGGCGTCGAGCGCCGCGTCCGGCGAGCAGGCCACGTGCACGTCCCAGCCCTGGTCCCGCAGCCAGCCCAGCTGTCCCCGCAGCAGCGTCTGGACGCTGGTGGCCACGGTGACGCCGTAGAGCACGGTGGGAGCGGGCATGGCCGGTCTACAGCCGGGTGACGGTGCCGCGCGCGGGCAGGACGCCCCGGGTGTCCAGGATGCGTGCGCCGGTCGCTTCCAGCCGCGCCAGGTCGTAGGCGCTGTGCGCCTGCAGCAGGACCACCAGGTCGGCCGCGGCGGCGGCCGCGTAGGGATCGGTCTCTGCGGTCAGCTCCCGGCCGGCCACCGTCCAGCCGGCCACCAGCGGGTCGTGGTAGCCGACGAGCGCGCCCTGCTGCAGCAGCTTCGCAGCGAGCGGCTCGGCGGGGGTCTCGCGCAGGTCGGCGACATCGGGCTTGTAGGTGATCCCCAGCAGCAGCACCCGGGCGCCGTTCACCGCGAGGGCCCGCTCGTTGAGCGCCTCCGCGACCCGTTGCGCGACGTAGATCGGGGCCGCGCTGTTCACCTCCTCGGCGAGCTCGACCATCCGGAAGGAGTAGCCGAGCACGGCCCGCACGCGATGGCTGAGGTAGGCGGGGTCCACGGGGATGCAGTGCCCGCCCACCCCGGGGCCGGGCCGGAACGCCATGAAGCCGAACGGCTTGGTCGCCGCGCAGTCGATCGCGTCCCACAGGTCGATGCCGAGTTCCCTGCTGAACCGCACCATCTCGTTGACCAGGGCGATGTTCACGTGCCGGAACGTGTTCTCCAGCAGCTTGGCCATCTCGGCCTCCCGCGCGCCCTTGGCCCTGACCACCTGGTCGACGAACCGCTCGTAGAAGACCGCCGCCCGCTCCGTGCACGCCGGCGTGATCCCGCCGACCACCTTCGGGGTGTTCTGGACGCCGTACTCGGTCTGGCCGGGATTGATCCGCTCGGGGGAGAAGGCGATGTGCACCGAATCGCCGACGGCGAGCCGGTCGCCGGCCACCCGTGGCGCGAACACCTCCTCGGTCGTGCCCGGGTAGGTGGTCGACTCCAGGACGCAGAGCGTCCCGGGCCGGATGCGTTCGCCGATGAGATCGGCCGCGGCGATCACCGCAGCCAGGTCGGGGCCCCCGTCCGGGCTGAGCGGGGTGGGCACGCAGACGATGACGACGTCGGCGTCCGCGATGCAGTCGGGATCGGACGTCGCGGTGTACCCGCCGGCCAGACCGGCGGCCAGGTCGGCATCGCTGACGTCCCCGATGTGGGAGGTTCCGGCCCGCAGGGCGGCCGCGGTCGCCTCGTTGGTGTCGAAGCCGGTGACCCGGATGCCGGTCTCGGCGGCGCGGAGCGCCATCGGCAGACCGACGTAGCCCTGGCCCATCACGACCAGGTGCGGCGCCGGGTCACTGGACAACCTTCACCCCCGACTTCGGAGCGTCGATCTCGCCCTTGCCGTTGCCGCTGAGGTCGCACCGCGTGAGGGTCACGCCGCGCACGTCGTCCTCCGCCTCCAGCCCGAACAGCCGGGCGCCGGAGGAGACGCAGTCGGTGAAGTCCATGTTCGAGCCGTTGGTGAGCGTGACGCCGCTGTACTCGTCGCCCCCGGTCCGCGAACTGTCCAGGAACCGCGTGTCGGTCACGGTCAGCCGACGGACTCCCTGCAGCACCAGCAGCCCCTGGCGGTTGCTGCTGGCCACGTCGACGCCCTTGAGTTCCACGGTGCCGCGGCCGAACTGGCTGGCCGGGTCCTTCTCGCGGCGGCTCTGCACGACGATGCCGATGTTGTTGTCTCGCACGACGGTGTTGGTGATGCGGATGCCCCGCGGCCGGATCAGCGTCATCCCCGCGGACAGGTAGCCGGTGGCGTCCGTCGCGTTCTGCTCGATCGTGCACTTGTCGAGCCGGACCGATCCGGGGATCTCCGGGTTGCCGGGGTCCATCACCATCAGGAAGCCGCGGGCGGAGTTCTTCGTGAACGCGCAACGGGTGAACCGGATGTCGCGGATCGGTGCGGCGGGGTCGTGCGGCTCGATGTCGGCCCCGGCCATCGGCGAGATGATGCCGTTGGCGGTGAAGATCGAGTCGGTGCAGGTCAGGCCGCTGCAGCCGGTGATCGACATGCCGTTGCGGTAGTTCTTCCGGCACTTCACCGAGGTGATCGTGACGTCGTGGCACGGCCAGGTGAGGGCACCGACGTAGATGCCGTCGCCCTTGGCCTTCTGGGCGATCAGGCCGGTGAGGGTGATCCGGCGGGAGTTCTGGACGCGGATCGCGTGCTTCCACTCCGTCTTGATCTTCACCGCGTCCCCGTTGCCGTCCCAGGTGCCGCCCTCGACGGTGATGTCGTTGGCGTTGTCGATCGCGACCAGCGCGTCCTGGGCGCCCGGGATGCGGCTGATGAACGTCGACCCCGCGGCCACCAGATGCACCCCGGACGGGATCACCAGCGGTTTCGAGCGGTAGTAGGTGCCGGGTTTGACGACGATCCGGCGCTGCGCACCGCCGGAGTAGGCGGGCAGCGCGGCGAAGGCACGGTCGAGCCGGTTGCCGTCGATGCCACCGCCGGGAGCCTTGGCGAGGGCGAACCGCGGGGCGGGCACGGTGCGGAGCTGCAGGCCCGTGGGCGTCGGCGACGGCGACGCCGACGTCGGGCTCGGGGGCTGGACACCGGGGGAGGCGGTGTTTGGCCGGACGGAGGGGTCTAGCTCCAGCGGTGTTCCCGTGCACCCGGTGAGGGTGATCAGGGCGCCGAGCCCGAGCAGGCTCCTTCGGTCAAGGCTCATCGGCCGTTCACTGCTCCTTCATCGTGCTCCGGGGCCGCAACACCCACTGGCTTCCGGGCCGGCGAAGCTCGGCCAGCGTCAGCCCCAGCGTCCGGTTGCGTACGGACTGCCCTTCAGGACACCGGGTGAGCGAGCGCGCCGCGTATTCGGCGAGGGTGATCACCAGCACGGCGAGCGCGGCCAGCCGGCGGGGGCGCCACCACCTCCGAGCGTACCGCACCCTGCTGATCCGCAGCGCAGCGAAGGCGGTGCCCGCCGAGCGCCGGAAGCTGTGCCCGCCGATGTGCTCCCCCCACACGGTGTTCACCAGCCGGCAGCTGCCCTCGGCGCGGGCGCAGAGATCCACGTCCTCGTAGTACAGCTCGAACCGTTCGTCGAAGCCGCCGAGCTCGGCCCAGCGCTCGGCACCGAGCACCAGCAGGGCGCCGTCCAGCTGTGCGACGGTGTGCACGCTGCCGTCGGGGGCGCCGAGACCGGGCAGCCGGTAGGCCCGGCTGCCGCGGACCGCCTTGGCCAGTTCGCGGCCGGGGGTGGTCGCGGGCCGCGCGTTGACGGCGTCCGGATGGGCGGGGGAGACGAGGCGGCCGGCGGTCACGTCGCGGCCGGCGGGACGGGCCGTCCGCAGCAGGTCGGTGAGGGCGCGGGTCAGTCGCACGTCGGGGTTGACGATCGCGACGGTGCGCGCGTCGCCCCGCCGGGACAGGCCGAGGTTGGCGGCGCGCGCATAGCCGAGGTTGACGCCCGGGTCGAGGTAGCTCACCCGGCCCGCCAGGTCGGGCGCGGCACACAGGCGCGCGGTGGCCGGGTCGCCGGAGTTGTCGACGACCACGACCGCGGCCGCAGGGTCGGCGAGGATGCCCTCGAGACAGGGCCGGAGGGTTTCCGCCGACCGGTAGGCGACGACCACGACTGCCAGCTCAGCCATCTGCGACCCCCGGGTCGCGCGGCGGGCGGGCCAGCACGACGGAGACGAGGACGGCCTGCGCCGCGTAGATCACGGACGAGGCGATGGCGGCGCCGACCGCGCCGGCGGCGATGATCGCGGGGAAGTAGGCGATGGACAACACGGCTGAGCCGATCCCGACGACGAGGGACGCACGCTGCCGCGACTGTGCGATCAGGCTGGACAGCCCGATCCGGGCGATGCCCTGGACGACCGTCCCCGGCACCAGCAGGGCGATCAGCAGCGCTGTGTCGGAGAACGCAGGCAGGAGCAGCGGAAGGATCCAGACGCCGCCCGCGATCACCAGCAGTCCGGCCGGGATCGCGGCATAGAGGTAGCCGCGAAGGATCCGGCGATGGCGCTCGGCCCGGGCCTGGGGGGTGTTGTCGCCCCTGCCGAAGCCGAAGGTGGCCAGGCTCGCGGTCTCCGCGAAGACGACGACCAGATTGGCCACGGGCGAGGCGACCGAGTAGAGGCCGACCTGGGACAGGGGGGCGAAGGCACCGAGAATGGGGATGTCGGCGCGGATCAACAACTGCTGGCCGAGCGTGCCGAGGTGCGCGGCCCCGGCGTCCGCCACCACCTGCCTGGCGGGTATGGTCGCGTCCCGGTGGCCGCTGAGCCGGCGCAGGGTCGGAACGGCGGCGAGCGACGTCACCGCACTGGCCACGGCCCAGCCGACCAGTACGGGGACGGGCGAGTGAGTGGCGTAGGCGCCCGCGAGGCCGAGACCGAGCCCGAGGAGCGCGTTCACCATGGTCAGGCGGCGGTACTCGGCGGCGAGGCCGACGCCCTGGATCGTCCGCGTGGTGTAGGTCTGCAGCATCGCCAGTGCCGCCAGCACCGACATCAGGATCCCCTCCACCCGACCCAGGCCGCCGCCGTCGGGAAGGGCGAGGCTCACCGGGACGCCGATCAGCAGGACACCGGCGGCGAGCGCGGCGGTGAGCCTGGCCTGGGCCGACACCGCAGCGCCGTCCCCGGCGCGGTAGGCGTTCGCCGCGCCGACGTGGAGGCTGATCGAGACGGCCTGGGCGATCAGGTTCGCCGAGCCGATCACAAGGGCGAACACGCCCCGGCCTTCCGGCCCGAGCACGCTCGCGGTGAGCAGCGTGAGCAGCATCGAGGCCGTCAGTGACACGACCTGGGACGCCAGGAGGTTGAGGACGTCCTTGCCGAGCCCGGAACCCAGCCTCCTCAGCACGGGAGTGGTCGGCTCGGGGTTCGGGGTCGCCCTGCGCCGTCCGCCCTCGGCATCCAGCACCTCCAGCTCACCTCGGATTTCGGGTCGACCCGTGCGCGTTCAGCGAGGATCCTACCTGTCGGACCGCTCTCACCTCGTACACTCCGAAGCCATGCACACCCCTGAGCCGCGGGCCGGAGGCGAGCTCTCCTCCCCGGCCGGGGCCGCGCTCGCCGGCTGGCGGGCAGTCCTCGCCCGGCCGGGTCTCGAGGGGTACGCGTTGGGTCTGCTCCTGGTGGCCGCTGCGTTGCCGGTGCGCTTCCCCGTCCCCGTGCTGGGCCGCTCGGTCTCGATCTTCGATCTTGCTGTGGCGGCCCTGCTGGTGCCGTGGCTGGTACTGGTGCGGCGGCACGGGTGGCCCCGGGTGCCCTGGCCCTACCTCGTGCTCGGCGGGCTGCTGCTCGGCCTGGGAGTCGTCTCCCTGGCCTGGACGGTGGACCGCGGCGACACCCTCGTCCATGTGGTGGGAAGTGCCGAGTCGTTGTTGGTGTTCGGCTACGCGGTGACCTTCCTGCGGCGTACCGGGGAGCGGGCCTGGCACCGCTGGGCGCAGTGCTTCGTCGTGCTGCTCGTGGTGCCGGGACTCCTGCTGTGGCTGGGTGTGCCCGGCTTCGGCCCGCCGGCGGAGGTGGATCCGCGATCGGGGGACTACTGGTCCTACTTCGTGCGGCTCAGCCACCCGTTCATCGGCCGGTCGAACAACCTGGCGGCGCTGCTCGTGCTGCTGGCGGTGCCCCTGTCCAGCTGGGCGCTGCGAACCCGGCGACGGCTTGACGTGACCGCCGCGCTGGGCGCGGCGGTCGCGCTGGTGCTCACGCTCAGCCGTGGCGCGCTGCTGTCGCTCGGACTGGTGCTGGTGGTGTTTCTGGCCGGCGACCGCAGGCTGCGCCGCCCGGTGATCCGCGCGCTGCGCTGGGTGCTGCCGGTGATCGCGGTCGCAGCGTTGGTGGCGGCGCTGAACCCGCTCACCAGGGAACTGATCCTCGCGCGGCTGAGCGCCGTGAACATCCAGGCCCGACTGGACCTGCTGGCCCTCTTCCGGGACGAGTTCGGTCCGCGCTGGCTCCTGGGCGCCGGCGCCGGCACTGGGGTGGACGTGCACAACACCTATGCCCAGCAACTGCTGTCGTTCGGGCTGATCGGCGGCACGGCCGTGATCGTCGCGATCGTCCTCACCGGGATCTGGTGGTTCCGCCCGCACCCGCACACCCGTCCGGTACTCACCCGCATCGTCGGCCTCGGCGTAGCGGCCGCCCTGCTCTCCTTCGCCGTGGAGTCCAGCTTCGAGGGCACCCTCCTGCGCCCCCTGATCTGGCTGGTCTGGGGCATGCTCGCCACTCTGGTCACCCGCCCCCGCCACCGCACCCTGGGCCCGTCTGGGTTCCGTTCCGGCGACGTGACCAGGGGTCCCGGGTCGAGCCCGGGATGACGGGCTTGTGGCGTCATCTCGGCCTTTGGTGTCATCCCGGCGGATGCCGGGATCCCCGCACCGGTCTGGGGGCGTGTCCAGGGGTCCCGGGTCGAGCCCGGGATGACGGGCTTTGGCGTCATCTCGGCCTTTGGTGTCATCCCGGCGGATGCCGGGATCCCCGCACCGGTTTGGGGATGTGTCCAGGGGTCCCGGGTCGAGCCCGGGATGACGTCAGTTGCGGGATGACCTCGAGTGCGGGACGACCTCGAGTGCGGAATGACGTCAGGCTCGGCTCGACCGAGGTGACGGCTCGGCTTCGCGTTCCGCCTCGCCCACTGCTCAGGCCGAGCCGTCCAGCCGCACCCACTGGCCCCGATCCCGCCGGAACACCCGAAGGTCGGACCAGACCGCCACGCGGCCCAGTCCGGTCGCGAGGGTCTTCGCCGCCTGCCAGGCCGCCGCGTCCTCCTCCTGGTCGTTGCCGGTGGGCACCACGAATCGGACGGTCACGCGCGGCGGCCCGGTACCCCGTGCGAGCGGTTCGACGTCGACGAACGCGTCCTCGACGGTCCATCCGGTGGCGACGGCGCGCCGCGCGGCCTCCAGCACGTCGGGTGGGTCGACGCCGCGTCGCACGTCCACGACCGCGGCGCTCGCCCGGAACGATGCCATGCTCTCCACCTCCCACCGACACGCTAGGCGCTGCCACCGACAGGCCTCGGTTCAGCCCGCGACGACGCCGCCGTTAGGCTTACCGATCGTGAATGCGGTGATCGACGAACTGACCTGGCGGGGCTTCATCGCCCACTCCACCGACCCGGACGCACTGGCGTCCGCCCTCGACGCCGGCCGGGTGAGCTCGTACGTCGGCTTCGACCCGACCGCGCCCAGCATCCACATGGGCAACCTCGTCCAGCTGATGCTGGCCCGCATCCTGCAGTCCGGCGGGCACCGGCCCTACCTCCTCGTCGGGGGCTCCACCGGGCTCATCGGCGACCCCAAGCAGTCGTCCGAGCGCAACCTCAACCCCAAGGACGTCGTCCACGAGTGGGTGGAGCGGATCCGTGCCCAGGTGAGCAAGTTCGTCGACTTCGACGGACCCGACGGCGCCGTCGTCGTGAACAACTACGACTGGACCAGCGAGCTGTCGACGCTCGACTTCCTGCGCGACATCGGCAAGCACTTCAGCGTGAACCGCATGCTCGACCGGGAGGTGGTGAAGGCGCGGCTGGAGTCCGGCATCTCCTACACGGAGTTCTCCTACGTCCTGCTGCAGTCGCTGGACTACCTCGAGTTGTACCGGCGCCACGGCGTGACGCTGCAGACCGGCGGCTCCGACCAGTGGGGGAACATCACCGCGGGCGTGGACCTGATCCGGCGGGCCGAGGGAGCGAGGGTGCACGCGCTGGCCACACCGTTGCTGACCAAGGCGGACGGGACGAAGTTCGGCAAGACCGAGACCGGCACCGTCTGGCTCGATCCGGCGATGACGAGCCCCTACGCCTTCCACCAGTTCTTCCTGAACGCCGAGGACGCGAAAGTCGTCGAGTACCTGAAGATCTTCACGCGGCGCGGCGCCGAGGAGATCGGGGATCTGGCGCGCCGGACCGAGGAGGCGCCGCACCTGAGGGCAGCCCAGCGCGCCCTGGCCGACGACATCACCGATCTCGTGCACTCGCCCGAGGAGCGGCGGGCGGCGACGGCGGCCGCCGCGGCGATCTTCGGGCGGGAGGACCTGGCCTCGCTGCCGGAGCCGACCCTTCGCTCCGTGGTGGCGGAACTCGGCGCCCCGCCACTGCGCGTGGGGACGGAGCTGCCAACCGTGGTCGACATCCTCGCCGCGGCCGGCGTCGTGCCGTCGAAGTCGGCCGGACGGCGGGCGATCGACGAGGGCGGGGCCTACCTCAACAACGCGAAAGTCACCGACCCGGACGCCCGACTCACCGACGCCGACCTGCTCCACGGCCGCTACGTCGTGGTGCGCAGGGGGCGCAAGACCGTGGGGGCTCTCGCCGTCGAACGGTGAGCCATCGGCTCAAGCGGGCGTTTGATTGTAGGTGAAGACATTCTGCCTGCCCGAGCCTTCCGGCAGGCGATACGGCCCGCTGCGGCAGTTCGTCCCGCAGCCATAGCCTTTGCGGACGCCCGGCTCGACGACGATGCCGGGACTGGTTCGGATTTGCTGTGACGAGAGCGCGGATCGAACGTCCGTGTGACGAGTTCGAGGAGGTCTCCGACCCGTGGCAACAGCGGTTGGGCGTGGACTTGTGGCCGGGTCGTGCGCCCTGGCGTTGGGCGGCAGCATCGCCGGGGGCTCGGTGCTGGTGGCGACCACGATCCAGGACGACCTCTGCCAGCGTGCCCGGGCCGCCGTGTCGGTGGTGGCCGCCAACGTGCGACTGCACTGTGACGGGCGCAACGTGTCGGTTGTCGTCCCCGACACCGCGAGCAGGCTGCCCGCGCTGGCCGCGGTCGCCCAGGTTCCGGGCATAGACGAAGTGGACTGGATGATCCACGTGCGTGGCGACCCGGCCGCGGCGCAGCGGGCGCGGGCCCAGGTGGTCGATGCGCCCGAGCCGTCCTGGCCCGTCGTCGTTCCGTTCGGCGGCGGAAAGGCCGGCCTCTCGAAGGCCGCCCGCCACGCTCTCGTTCCGCTGGTGCGCTACCTGAAGGCGAATCCGAAGGTGGCGGTGCGTGCTGTCGGCTACACCGACAACGGACTAGACAAGGAGGCGCGTTCGAGTCTGGGCATGCTCCGCGCCGTGACGGTCCTGCGCCACCTCAACGACGAAGGGGTGGCTGCCGGGTCAGTGCGCATCGCGAGCCGGGGAGCGGCGAATCCGGTCGCGTCCAACAAGTCGGAGGCCGGGCGGGCCAAGAACCGCCGGGTCGAGATCGAGTTGACGAAGGAGTCGTGATGATCGACGGCCTCAGCATTGTCGTTCTGCAGATCGCCGGGCTCATGCTGCTCACTGCGCTGCTGGGCTGGCTCCTGGGCTGGACAATGGGACGTTCGCGAGCGGGACGCGGCGCGCGTACGCCGGATCTCGCGGCGCCGGGGGCGGAGACTCCGGTCTCCCCGGGCGGCCGCCGGTTCGAGGACTCGAGGGAGTCGATCCGGCGGCGGCTCTAGCCTCTGGACGGCGGCGGACGGGACGCGGCACCACCGACACGCCCGGGCGTCCGGCCGATTTGACCCGGCCCGGGCGACTGCGTAGTGTTCATCGAGCGCTGCCGGTGCGAAGGACGAGACAGACAAGATCTGGAACGGCCGATCCGGGGCGCCGAACCCACCACTGACTAGCACGGATACGATGTGCGCCCATGCCAGGGCCCATCCAGATCCGGACTTCGTTGCGGGTGGGAGGAGGCGGAAAGGCCGGTTTGACACCGACCTGGAGGCCAAGTAAAGTAAGACGAGTTGCCCCAAGCGGCGGTGAAAGCCAAAGCGAGGAGCGCACCCGAAACTTGAGAACTCAACAGCGTGCTTAAAAGTCAATGCACAATAATGCACTCCTCGGAGTGCGAAAACAAACCCCGTTCCGGGCGTGCGAAGCACAAGCCGAACACAATCCGGACGGATTCCTTTGATTATTGAGCAGATTCAGCAATGAGTCTGCGTCAGTGTCAAACCAATGTTGACAGCGAAACGAGCCCTCGGGCTCGGCTGATAGTTTTCAACGGAGAGTTTGATCCTGGCTCAGGACGAACGCTGGCGGCGTGCTTAACACATGCAAGTCGAACGGTGAAGGGGAGCTTGCTCCCCGGATCAGTGGCGAACGGGTGAGTAACACGTGAGCAACCTACCCTTGACTCTGGGATAACAGTTGGAAACAGCTGCTAATACCGGATACGACCCCAGCAGGCATCTGCCGGGGTGGAAAGCTCCGACGGTCAGGGATGGGCTCGCGGCCTATCAGCTTGTTGGTGGGGTAACGGCCCACCAAGGCGACGACGGGTAGCCGGCCTGAGAGGGCGACCGGCCACACTGGGACTGAGATACGGCCCAGACTCCTACGGGAGGCAGCAGTGGGGAATATTGCACAATGGGCGCAAGCCTGATGCAGCAACGCCGCGTGCGGGATGACGGCCTTCGGGTTGTAAACCGCTTTCAGCAGGGACGAAGCGAAAGTGACGGTACCTGCAGAAGAAGCACCGGCTAACTACGTGCCAGCAGCCGCGGTGATACGTAGGGTGCGAGCGTTGTCCGGAATTATTGGGCGTAAAGAGCTTGTAGGCGGTCCGTTGCGTCGGAAGTGAAAACTCAGGGCTTAACCCTGAGCCTGCTTTCGATACGGGCGGACTTGAGGGATGTAGGGGAGAACGGAATTCCTGGTGGAGCGGTGGAATGCGCAGATATCAGGAGGAACACCAGTGGCGAAGGCGGTTCTCTGGACATTTCCTGACGCTGAGAAGCGAAAGCGTGGGGAGCAAACAGGCTTAGATACCCTGGTAGTCCACGCCGTAAACGGTGGGCACTAGGTGTGGGACCCTTCCACGGGTTCCGTGCCGTAGCTAACGCATTAAGTGCCCCGCCTGGGGAGTACGGCCGCAAGGCTAAAACTCAAAGGAATTGACGGGGGCCCGCACAAGCGGCGGAGCATGCGGATTAATTCGATGCAACGCGAAGAACCTTACCTGGGTTTGACATATACCGGAAACATCTGGAGACAGGTGCCCCGCAAGGTCGGTATACAGGTGGTGCATGGCTGTCGTCAGCTCGTGTCGTGAGATGTTGGGTTAAGTCCCGCAACGAGCGCAACCCTCGTTCTATGTTGCCAGCGGTTCGGCCGGGAACTCATAGAAGACTGCCGGGGTCAACTCGGAGGAAGGTGGGGATGACGTCAAGTCATCATGCCCCTTATGTCCAGGGCTTCACGCATGCTACAATGGCTGGTACAAAGGGCTGCAATATCGCAAGATGGAGCGAATCCCATAAAGCCAGTCTCAGTTCGGATTGGGGTCTGCAACTCGACCCCATGAAGTCGGAGTCGCTAGTAATCGCAGATCAGCAACGCTGCGGTGAATACGTTCCCGGGCCTTGTACACACCGCCCGTCAAGTCATGAAAGTCGGTAACACCCGAAGCCGGTGGCCTAACCCTTGTGGAGGGAGCCGTCGAAGGTGGGACCGGTAATTAGGACTAAGTCGTAACAAGGTAGCCGTACCGGAAGGTGCGGCTGGATCACCTCCTTTCTAAGGAGCCATTGGCAGGCCTAATCAACCTGTCCAGCGCTGTCGTTCCACCGCGAATGTCGGTGGCGCAGCAAGGCACCCAGTGGAGCATTGACCATTAAGTTGAGCCACCTGGCTCGTCAGTACAACCGCACGGCTTCGGCCAAGCGGAGTGGAACCTCGAGCCCAGGAGCTGAGCCCAAGCACGCTGTTGGGTCCTGAAGGGTCGGTTGCCTCGGCAACAACTCTTCTGCGGACCAGCTTTCGGCCCCGCCCACAAGCGGAGTCGATCCTGGGCCCGCCCGTTACTTGAGAACTGCACAGTGGACGCGAGCATCTTTGTAGTGAAATAACAAGCTACTAAGGGCAGTCGGTGGATGCCTAGGCATCAAGAGCCGATGAAGGACGTTGTAACCTGCGATAAGCCCCGGGGAGCTGGTAAACGAGCTTCGATCCGGGGATCTCCGAATAGGGAAACCTCGAAAGAAACCGGAGTAATGTCCGGCGACCTCTACCTGAACACATAGGGTAGTTGGAGGGAACGTGGGGAAGTGAAACATCTCAGTACCCACAGGAAAAGAAAACAACCGTGATTCCGTAAGTAGTGGCGAGCGAACGCGGAAGAGGCCAAACCCCGCATGTGTGATAGCTGACAGGCGTTGCATGCTGGGTGTTGTGGGGCCGCTCTGACTGGGCTGTCGACCGGTCAGGGAGTCAAAAAAGATCAATGAAGTCGAAGGACTCTGGGAAGTTCCGGCAAAGAAGGTAACACCCCTGTAGACGTAAGTTGATCTCTCCCGAGCGTCACCCCAAGTAATGCGGAACCCCTGAAATTCCGCATGAATCTGGCGGGACCACCCGTTAAGCCTAAATACTCCTTGATGACCGATAGCGGACAAGTACCGTGAGGGAAAGGTGAAAAGTACCCCGGGAGGGGAGTGAAATAGTACCTGAAACCGATTGCCTACAATCCGTCGGAGCCTGCAAGGGTGACGGCGTGCCTTTTGAAGAATGAGCCTGCGAGTTAGTGGTACGTGGCGAGGTTAACCCGTGTGGGGAAGCCGTAGCGAAAGCAAGTCCGAACAGGGCGATTCAGTCGCGTGCTCTAGACCCGAAGCGAAGTGATCTATCCATGGCCAGGGTGAAGCGACGGTAAGACGTCGTGGAGGCCCGAACCCACCTGGGTTGAAAACCGGGGGGATGAGCTGTGGATAGGGGTGAAAGGCCAATCAAACTTCGTGATAGCTGGTTCTCCCCGAAATGCATATAGGTGCAGCGTCGCGTGTTTCTTACCGGAGGTAGAGCACTGGATGGTCTAGGGGGCCCACAAGCTTACCGAAATCAGCCAAACTCCGAATGCCGGTAAGTGAGAGCGCGGCAGTGAGACTGTGGGGGATAAGCTTCATAGTCGAGAGGGAAACAGCCCAGAACACCAGCTAAGGCCCCTAAGAGATTGCTAAGTGGAAAAGGATGTGGAGTTGCACAGACAACCAGGAGGTTGGCTTGGAAGCAGCCACCCTTGAAAGAGTGCGTAATAGCTCACTGGTCAAGTGATTCTGCGCCGACAATTTAGCGGGGCTCAAGCAATCCGCCGAAGCTGTGTCATTCGCGTGATAGCCAGGCCTTCGTGGTCCAGGCGCGCGGATGGGTAGGGGAGCGTCGTGTGCGCTGTGAAGCGGCGGGGTAACCCAGCCGTGGAGAGCACACGAGTGAGAATGCAGGCATGAGTAGCGAATGACGGGTGAGAAACCCGTCCGCCGAATATCCAAGGGTTCCAGGGTCAAGCTAATCTGCCCTGGGTAAGTCGGGACCTAAGGCGAGGCCGACAGGCGTAGTCGATGGACAA